>UQUM01000011.1 GCA_900544255.1 uncultured Sutterella sp. | reverse complement strand
CTCCCTTTACCAGCTTTGGGAAGATTATATGGTGGCTACCAGCAATTAGTCAATGTATTTTACGAACGATGTACTAGATCAATCTCCATGGAAACAGGACAGGTACGTCTTTTTTGCGCAGGGGGAGGGCTGTGATGCAGCTTTGCAACTCGCAGACAAGCATCCGGCGAGGATTGCTTCGCTGATTCTCGAATCCTGCTACGCCACTCGTCGTGGTTGGGTTAAGGATCGATGGGGGCCTGTGATTGGCAATGTAGCCGCATCGCAGATTGAGTGCAAGGCAGTCGAACCAGCGGAAGCTCTTTCACGCGTGAAGGTTCCGTTGCTACTTATTTATCCTGGCGAC
The DNA here is from genome assembly GCA_900544255.1 of uncultured Sutterella sp. Taxonomy (GTDB): domain Bacteria; phylum Pseudomonadota; class Gammaproteobacteria; order Burkholderiales; family Burkholderiaceae_F; genus Duodenibacillus. Next base: position 61,965 of record UQUM01000011.1, on the reverse strand, counting down.
GACTCATTTGTTCATTCCTCTGAGAGAAAAGCTGCAATTGCAGCTGTTGCCGGACGAGCTGAAGTATGGAATGTTCCCAAAGCCAAATTCTTAGGTATTTTTGGCGGTAGGCCTTCTGAATGGCATGTTGCTTTGATTCGATTCGTTTCCAAGACGGCTGAAGTTTGAAAGAACGATTAGAAAAGATTTGCAATGGCTTAATTATTTCACGAGAGAAATGCGACAGGAGGAACAAAACTATTTGTCAAATTGATAACAACACTCTACGAAACGCTTTGTGCGAGGATGTCTTTCATACGAAGGTGTTTTTTCTGTTAGACGACACTCTATAGTACCCACCAAACGACACTAAAACGAACCCACCCTTGGCGGGGGCGGAAAGCGCCGAAGGAGGGTACGATGACCGCAAAAAAGCGGAAGATAGAAGCTTTCTCACAACCTCGAGGAGGCTTCAAAAACATGTTCAGTGCAGAAGACAAAGCGCTGATCCGAACGCTGTACGCCGAAAAGCATGTATCAATTCGGTGTATCGCGCAGATGGTACATGTATCACGAAATGCCGTAAGACGGCAGATACGGGAAGAAGGGAAAGCGCGGGCAGCGCGCAGCGCCGCGGGGGCATTTCTGAAGGAACATGCCATCGATGTTCAGGAGCTGTATCTGGCGTGCGAAATGCGGTGCCCGCCGCTACGTCGTCGGCTCAACAAAGACTATCAGCAAGACATTCCGCTGAGGATGTTGCAGCGGTTCTGCAGCCCGATGCGTGCAGAAGCACGGCGGAAGACGTATTTGGAAGACGAAGAGGGCAAGCCTCTCCGATATGAGACGTTGCCGGGACAGCACATGCAGGTTGATTTTGGAGAAAAGGACGTGCTCGTCAACGGCGCGTGGTTGCACCTGCATTTCTTCGTCTGCAAGTTAGGATACTCCAGACGGGTGTTTGCCAAGGCCTACTACGCGGAAACGCAGGATTCGTGGCTGGATGGCATGGAATCAGCCTTCCGATACTTCGGTGGGATTCCGTACTGTATTGTCTGCGATAACGCTTCCAGTTTGGTTCGAGACCACTATGCCAACGATGATGCCTTGAAGTTCACCGAACGCTTCTACCACTTTCTGCAGTACTGGGGAATCAAAGGAATCGCAACGGCCTACGGCCTCCTCGCCTCAGGCTACTGCCTGCCGCCAAAACCCGCGCTTTACCCCTGAAGGGGGGGGTCCGTTTTAATGTCGTTTAGTGGGTTCGTTTCAATGTCGCTTGACAGTGTTTTTTCGAAGGATGTCAGTATCTCGATGTGACTTGGGTCTAGGATTGGTGCGTCAAAATCGGGTATTCAAGTATTTCTTGTGAGTGAGAAATTTTTTGTAAGCACCCTATGACCGTAGCCCCCTAAAAATCACAATGCAGAATTCGTGAATCCTCACCTACGGAGACGATCCATGAAACTCTGCATTGACTGGCAGGCCGTCCATCAAGATTGGCTGGCCTCCGGCCTTTCTAAGAACCGCTACTTCCTCAGCGATCGCATCGAGAAATTTATCCGCGAAGACGTCGCTCCCTGCTAGTCTACGTTCCTTCGTCACCTGCGGGTACTTGAGAAGAGACAGGCGATCTCGCAGGAATCGTCAGCCTGTGTGACACCTTTGGTGCGGCAGAACTTGCCGGTCGCCGGGGACTCAAAGCCGACTTCTTGGCAATACCCTTCGGCGACAAGAGCGGCACGAAAGTTCATGCCCTGAGGTAAGGGGCTGGCCTGAGTGCCTTGCCCGCCAGACCGACTATCAGCTTTCAGTTGCCGCAACCAACGATACACGCAGCTTGTCGCGATACTATATTCGCAGTGCGCCTGTTCAACCGTAATCCCCCATGGAAAGAATTCTCCCGAGGATTTGATTTTTCTTTTCGAGCGGATATAGGGTGCCCATTTATCTTCTCCGTACCCTCCTTATTAGCGATTAGGAAGTATTTTGACAGAGAGGGATAATCCGGCGACTTCTGTTGATTCTGAAACGTTTGGTTGGCAGCCGGCATTTTCAGAGTACTGAACAGCTGAGCAATTTGATCGTTAAGATTGTTTGTTATGATTTTGTCAGTCTTTTTCATGATTTTCTCCTTCGTCGTTAAAATAGTCGGCTCCCCGGACATCCTCACGCCTGCTGGGCGGAAGAGTTCCCTTTGATTTCGTGGACTTAGTCTTGATCAATTTCTTACGCTTGCCGGCAGCTTCAAATTCGGCACAAATTTTTTTGAATCCGGCGTAAGTAATTTCAGCCCTATCAGTAGCTTGTTCGCAAATTTCTTCAAAAACATCCGTCTCAAAGTGTTTGCTCGCAGACAGCAATCCTCTCAAGTGTTTGCTGGCGATACTGTTACTGGACTTCGCCAAGGATCTCGCCAGCTTCATTGCTTTTTCCCCGAATTTCGTTTTTAGAAATTCAAGCAGTTCTTCACGATTCATAGCGACAGGGCGTAATTCGTCCGGCACAAATTCCAAGCGGGTAGGTTCATCCCCTTGCTCAGGGCTTCTCAATTGTGTTTCCGCGAGGAATTCCCGTGTGTCTTTGAGATACATGCGTATTGCTCGAGTGCCAGCGTCAATAGCCACCAGCAGCACTTGACCATGATGCCCCCAAGGCACTGCATAACGAAGGTTGTCAATGCGAATACGGTCGCCATCCAAAACAGTTCGCTCAACCACCTGCAGCCGTGTGTTGTAGGGAATGAAAGGCAGCGGCTTTAAGTACTCAGCTTCCCTGCTCTGAAAGCGCTTTTGTCAGGTAGCCTTTTTACCGTTCGTTAACGGTCTGCCATTCAGTGTCGGCAATTGCTTCTCCACGGCTTGCACCATGCCTGCAATCGAGAAAAATTGCCGCCCCGCCAGGGGCTTCAACACAAAGTTCTGAACCTGCTTGACAGCATTTTCTACAAGCCCTTTATATGTCGGCTCTCGAGGAGCTACAGCATTAGCAGCAATACTGTAATGGTTGCAAAAATTTTTAAATTCAGGGGTTAAAACAGGGTCTGTCCGATCTGGTCTTCTGACAAGAGGCGTTGAGTTGTCGAGCCATAATTCCTCGGTGGAACCACCGTAGAACGAAAACATGGCGCTCATGGCATGAAACCAATCTGCCCGTGTTTGCCCCGGCGTCACCGTGCAGAATATATAACCCGAGCAGCCCAGTACTGCCACAAACACCTGTCCTTTAAAAGCATGGCCGCCTTTATCCTTACCCTTAAGGACATCGCCGCTGTAATCGATCATGACGACCTCCGCAGGACGGAAACTGTTGTGTAGGCAAAGCCGCATCACGTCTACGTCGACGGTTTCTTTGATCTGCTTGTATTTCAGATAAAACGACGACCGTTTCATATGCGGTTCTGCCGGCTCTGTCCGGAAGTAGGCCTCATACAGGGACTGCAAGGTCACTCCGGGCTTGCGAGACTCCGCAACGATGTAATCCCAGTCAGGCTGTAGCATCCGCGCACACGGTTGCGAGGATTGCGCGCGGATTTCCTTGAACTGCTTCAGCGTCATGCCTGCAATTTTCGTGAAGGTCAAGCTGTGCTGCTGAGCGAACTTCAACCAGTCGCGGATGGTGGATTCCGGCGTTTTGAGATCCACGGAAATTTTGGACACAGGGTCTCCAATTCCGTGCCTCCGCAGCACTTCCGTTAACATATTGAGGGTCACCATATGATGTACTCCTTTGAAAATAGCCAATTAACGGAGATTTAGAAAATCTTCAGTGCCCAAAGCACAGCTGGCATGAAAATCGCCGTTGGATGGCACAGCGGAAACTCTGGACGCCGCCAGCCGTGCGTGCCAGATTTCTTAAGCGGAATTTAAGGACTGAACCACGGATTCTTTGAACGAATCCACGGAATTATTGGATTGCCCCTCGGCAGCATTGGATGCTGCCACGGAGATAATGGATTTTCTCCACGCGCTAATGCCAAAAACGGAGGTTTTGAATCAAGCCACGGAAAGTTTGGATAGCGCCACGGAAGAAATGAACGGAGCCACGGAAGAACCGAATCATGGCGCGAAAATTATGGATGCGTCCGCGAAAAGACTGGATCAAAAAACGGAGAATTTAGATTTTGATGGCTGACGAATGCCACGGAGCCTTGGATTTACCCACGGAAAGTCTGGATTTCACCCACGGATTTTCTTGGACATTGCACCCAAAGAAATCTAATCGAACTCCCTTAGGCAATTTATACATTGGTATTTACCCTTAACTCAGTCTTTCTGTTTTCACCTTTCTTCAATCTTTTCCACCAATTTTCTTTCAGTTCGTCGTACGATACAGATCGAACACCCACCATTATTCCGGAGCTTCCGTATGCCGTCAGTTTCATTTTGGGTTCTCGTTTCTGCGTTTCTCTTTACGCTGATGTCGCTTTCCGCAAAGCTGTGTACCGGCTATTTTGACCCGTTTGAGATTGTTTTTTGGCGTTCCCTGTTCGGTCTGTCTCTATTGACGCTGGTCATGTTGAAAAAAGGGATCACCTTTTCAACTCAACACCCCTGGTCTCATGCCAAACGAAGCATTGCCGGCCTCTGTTGTTTCACGTTAGAAGTCATTGCCGTAGGTCTGTTGCCGTTGAGTGTCGCACAATCTATTAATTACACCAGTCCTTTGATTTTCTGTCTATTCTTTACGCTTTCATCAATCATTCACCGTGCAAAAATCGATTGGCCGATCATCGGTGCCATTTTGTTTGGCTTTACCGGCGTTCTTTTGATTTCAAAACCTGCCACCCAAGACATTGACAGCGTCGGCATTCTCTGCGGATTGGCAGCTGCTGTCTGCGGCGCTGCGGCCAGTTGGTTTCTTCGTGACCTCGGCAGACAAGGCGAACCCAGTGAACGGGCTGTTTTCTACTTCATGCTCTCGGGCCTCGTGCTCGGCGGGCTTCGGATACTTTGCTTTCCGGATTCCGCTCATCTGCCTACCACAAACACTGCATTACCCTTGTTGGGGGTCATGACTTCCGGTGTTGCCGCACAGGTACTTTGGACTTATGCGTGGTCACGCGGGCATTCATTGCTCAATGCAGTGTTTGAATTTTCAGGGATATTTTTCGGTGTCTTTCTAGGATGGCTTTGCTTTAACGAACACTTGGATTGGCTGTCGCTTACGGGTATCGGGATGATTTTTTCAGCCGGTCTTTACTCCAGCCTTCACTTAAAAAAATAACAGCCGTTCACTGTTTCTGAGTACTTCTACCCATACCAACTTTCGCTTCTTTCGGTAAATTTCTCTGATCGGACGGCGGTTCTTACCCGAAACACCGTCCCCCGACAGAGACTCTTCTTACCGGAAGCGTTTTTCCTCAGTTCGGAAAATCTGTACTTTCGCTGGCGCAGCGGCCCCCAAAAAAGGAGAGGACACTGCGGACGGGGACTCAAACTCAGTACCTTCCCGTCGTCTCTGTTGATCCGTCAACCGTACAAAAAGGATCGCCAGTCACTATGCAGTCCAGCGTGCAGACTTCCGACACCGCCCCCGAGTGCCTCTCCGGCGCTCAGATGGTGGTTGAAGCGCTTCATCGGGAAGGCGTCGAACATGTGTTCGGTTATCCCGGCGGCGCCGTGCTTCCTCTCTACGACGCCTTTTACCGTCAGACTTATTTCAAGCACATTCTCGTGCGCCACGAACAGGCCGCACTGCATATGGCGGACGCCTACGCGCGTTCCACCGGCAAAGTAGGCGTTGCCGTCGTCACCTCCGGCCCCGGCGCCACCAACGCCGTCACGGGGATCGCCACGGCCTACGCTGACTCCGTGCCGCTCGTTGTTTTTTCGGGCCAGGTTGCCACCCCCCTCATCGGTTCAGATGCTTTCCAAGAATGCGATACCGTCGGCATCACCCGCCCCTGCGTGAAGCACAACTACCTCGTCAAAAAGATCGAAAATCTGCCGCGCATTCTGAAAGAGGCGTTTTACATCGCTCGCAGCGGTCGACCGGGTCCCGTTCTCGTCGATCTTCCCAAAGATATCCAGGATGCCAAGGCACCATTTGAATACCCGGATACCATCGACATCGTGAGCTACCGCCCCGTTGTGAAGGGCCACCCCGGCCAGATCAAACGGGCGCTGCAACTTTTGCTTGCCGCCAAGAAACCGCTTTTTTACGTCGGCGGCGGCACCGTACTCGCCGACGGCGCCGAGGCGATGAATGAACTCGCCGCGACGTTCAACTATCCGGTCGTCACCACGCTCACCGGCATCGGCGGTTTTGACGGCACGAGCCCCTTGAGCCTCGGCATGGTGGGGATGCACGGCACGTACGAAGCCAACATGGCCATGCAGGAATGTGACGTCCTCTTTGCCGTCGGCGCTCGTTTCGATGACCGCGTGATTGGAAAACCCTCGGACTTTGAACGTCCGTCCCGTACCATTATTCAAGTGGACGTCGATCCGAGTTCGATTTCGAAAAACGTCCAAACAGACGTTCCCATCGTGGGCGACGTGCGGGAAGTCCTCTCCGAAATGGTGCGGCTTTTAAAGGAATCGGGCGATCGCCCCGATCCGGCCGCCACTGCGCAGTGGGTGAAAGACATCACTCTTTGGCGCAGCAAAAAGTGCCTCGCCTATAAAACCAAGAAGACCGGCCCGATTCAGCCGCAAGCCGTCATTGAACGAGTGGCTGAAGCCGCCGGCAGCGACGCCTATTTCTCCACCGACGTAGGCGAACACCAGATGTGGGCCGCGCAGTACCTGAAATTTAAAAAGCCCCGTCATTGGTGCACCTCCGGCGGCTTGGGCACCATGGGATACGGGTTCCCTGCCGCCCTCGGCGTTCAGGTGGCGCACCCCGAGGCGCAGAGCGTCCTCTTCACGGGGGACGGCTCCATCCAGATGAACATTCAGGAATTGGCCACCGCCAAACAGTACGGGCTCAAGCCGAAGATTTTCCTTCTTAACAACGGCTACCTCGGCATGGTGGCCTTCTGGCAGCGTACCTTCTACGAGGGACACCTCTCGGAATCGGTGATGGACGTTCAGCCCGACTTTGTGAAACTCGTTGAAAGCTACGGTCACGTAGGACTTCGCGCCACCACGTACGGCGAACTCGACAAGTGCATCAAAGACGCGTTCGGCCGCTACAAGGATGAACTCGTCTTTATCGACGTCCATATTGCACCGGAGGAACCGGTGCTGCCGATGGTGGGGCCGGGCCGCGGTCTCACGGAAATCGTACTGCCCGAAGGAGCCGGCAAATGAACAGCGAACGTCACATTCTCTCGATCCTGCTCGAAAACACGTCCGGCGCCCTGGCGCACGTCGCAGGCCTTTTTGCCGCCCGCGGCTATAACATCGAATCCATTTCCGCAGCCCCCACGGAAAACCCCACGGTTACCCGCATCACAATCGGCAGCCGCGGCGATGCGACCACGGTCGAACAAATCATGAAGCACCTCAACCGCCTCATCGAAGTGATCAAGGTGCTCGATCTCACCGAAAACGAGTACGTGGAACGCGAACTGATGCTCGTCAAAGTCCGCGCCGTCGGCCGCAACCGCGACGAACTGATGCGTATTGCGGAAATTTTCCGAGCGCGCATCGTGGACGTCACGGAAAAAACCTTCACGATCGAAGTCACCGGGACGACGGATAAAAACACCGCCTTCCTGAAAGCGATCGACCACAGTCTCATTCTTGAAACCGTGCGCACCGGCGCAGGCGGCATCGCCCGCGGTGAACGCATGATACGTCTCTGATTTTTTATTTCGATTTTCTCTTTACCAAGGAGTCATCATGAAAGTTTTCTACGATAAGGACGCTGACCTCTCGCTCATCAAGTCGAAGAAAGTCGCCATCATCGGGTACGGCAGCCAGGGCCACGCTCACGCTCAGAACCTGCACGATTCCGGCGTTGACGTCGTCGTGGGCGTCCGCAAAGACGGCGCTTCCTGGAAAAAAGCTCAGACTGCGGGCCTTACCGTGGCGACGGTCGAAGACGCCGTGAAGGCCGCGGACGTCGTTATGATGCTGATCCCGGACGAAACGATTGCCAAGGTCTATAACGAACAGGTTCTTCCCAACATCCGCGAAGGTGCGACGCTCGCGTTTGCCCACGGCTTCAACATCCACTTCGGTCAGGTCGAACCCCGCAAGGATCTCGACGTCATCATGGTGGCCCCGAAGGCCCCCGGCCACACGGTGCGTTCCACCTTCGTCGCAGGCCAGGGCGTTCCGCAGCTGATTGCCGTCTATCAGGACGTTTCCGGTACCGCACACGACGTGGCGCTCTCCTACGCCTGCGCCAACGGTGCCGGCAAAGCGGGCATCATCGAAACCACGTTCCGCGCCGAAACCGAAACCGATCTCTTCGGCGAACAGGCCGTACTCTGCGGCGGTTTGGTGCAACTTATCAAGACCGGTTTCGAAACGCTCGTCGAAGCAGGCTACGCCCCCGAAATGGCTTACTTCGAGTGCTGCCATGAAATGAAGCTCATCGTGGATCTCATCTACGAAGGCGGTATCGCGACGATGGATTACTCCATCTCCAACAACGCCGAATACGGTCAGTACTACACCGGCCCCAAGGTCATCAACGAAGAAAGCCGCAAGGCTATGCGCGAATGCCTGCGCCAAATCCAAAACGGCGAATACGCAAAGAGCTTCCTCACGGAATGCGCATTGAATTACCCGCAGCTCAGAAGCGAACGCCGCCTCACGGCCGAACACCCGCTGGAACAGACGGGCGCCAAACTGCGTCAGATGATGCCCTTCATCACGGCGCATCGCTTGGTCGATAAGTCGAAGAACTGATTCGTCTCTCGCCCGTAATCGAAAGCCCCGACTCCAACAGAAGGAACCGGGGCTTTTTCATGCCGAAGGGCGACTAACCCAAAAAGAGTTTATAGGCGGGATTTGCCGTCTCCTCCCACCAACGGTACCCCATGGTCTTTAAGAAGGCTCCAAAGGCCGTGTCGTCTTCGCCCGGCACCTGAATCCCCACGAGGACGCGTCCGAAGTCAGCACCGTTGTTACGGTAGTGGAAAAGCGAAATATTCCACTGCGGCGACATCGCGGAGAGAAACTTCAAAAGTGCGCCGGGACGTTCCGGAAATTCAAAGCGGTAGAGCCGCTCATCCGTAGCCAAAGGACTCTTGCCGCCGATCATGTGCCGCAGGTGCTGCTTGGCGAGTTCGTCGTGCGTGAGATTGATCGTCGGCAGTTGCGACTTTTCAAAGTTCTTCACGAGCTCATCGGCATCATGGGAGTTTGCGGTCTGAATCCCCACGAAAATATTGGCCGTCTTATCGTCGCTGATGCGGTAGTTGAATTCCGTCACGCTGCGGTTGCCGACCGTTTCACAGAAGCGCCGGAACGCGCCCCGCTCTTCGGGAATCGTCACCGAGAAAAGCGCTTCGCGTTCTTCGCCGGACTCCGCACGCTCGCTCACGAAACGCAAACGGTCGAAATTCATATTGGCGCCGGACGTAATCGCCACAAGCGTCTTATTTTTGACGCCGGTGCGGCGCACCCAAGCCTTCAAACCCGCAAGCGACAACGCCCCCGACGGTTCCACAATACTGCGCGTGTCTTCAAAAACATCCTTAATAGCCGCACAGATTTCGTCGCTCTCAACAAGCACGATATCGTCCAGATTTTCGCGGCAGAGCCGGAACGTTTCGTCCCCCGGACGTTTCACAGCCGTCCCGTCGGAAAAAAGTCCGACGTCGTCCAGCGTCACGGGATGTCCGGCTTCAATCGAGCGCTTCATGCAGTCGCTGTCCGAGGTTTCCACCCCGATCACCTTCATGTCGGGATAAATGGACTTCAGGTACACGGACACGCCGGCCGCCAAGCCGCCCCCGCCGATCTGCACGAAAACCGCATCGGGCCGCGTGCCGTCCGAGGGCTGATACTGCCGGAGAATTTCCATCGCGATCGTCCCCTGCCCCGCAATCACGTACGGATCATCAAAGGGATGCACAAACGTGAGACCTTCGTCCTGTGCCATCTTTTCGGCGTGCGCCGCGGCGTCGGAAAAACTGTCTCCCACCAAGACGACTTCACCGCCCAAATTCCGAACGGCTTCCACCTTCATCGCCGGCGCCGTCACCGGCATCACGATCACCGCACGGCACCCTAATCGTTTGGCGGCCAGCGCCACGCCCTGCGCGTGATTGCCGGCCGACGCGCAAATTACGCCGCGGGCTCGCTCTTCTTCGGTGAGATGCACCATCTTATTGAAAGCGCCGCGCAGTTTGAAGGAAAAAACAGGCTGCGTGTCTTCGCGCTTTAAAAACACCTTGGAACCCAAACGCCGACTTAATTTAGGCGCCGCATCCAACGGCGTCTCCCGCGCCACGTCGTACACACGCGCCGTCAGTATGCGGCGCAGATAATCCTGTCCTGAAAGAGCCATCTGATGCTCCGAAAATTAAAAAATCAACCGGCAAAGTCGCCGAAGACGACGCGCCTGAAAACCCCCATCAACCCGCTGAAGCGCCCCGCATTGCGGCGGATGCGACCGGACAAACGCCGGCGTCGGACCGTTTCGAGGAGTACCCCCGTCACGGTGGAATCTTCTGCGGCGGTGAGGTTTACCGCCTGTTCGCCCGGCAGTCTCGGCGTCCCGATTCTCACGGGCAGTCCCATTACGCGCTGTACGAGTTCGGGGAATCCCGGCATTTCCGTCATGCCTCCCGTAATCACGATGCCCGCCGCGGCTTTCTGCGTCCAGCGTTCCGGATCGATGTAGTTTTCCTTAATCACCCGAAGGATTTCGCCCGCGCGCATACTCACGATTTTTTCCAAAAACTCGCAGGTCTGCACGGCGCTTTCCCCGGACGCTTCTTTGGTGTAACGGATTTTTTCGTACTTATCTTCCGGACGAGGCCCGATGTGTCCGTAAGCTCGTTTGATCTCTTCGGCGTCGTCCAACGAGCACTCGAAAACCCCGGCGATGTCCCTGCGGATCAATTCACCGCCCGCAGGAATCACCTGCGTTTTTTCAATTTCGCTGTGTTCAAAGCACACGAGGTCGATGGCACCTGCGCCAAAATCCATCACGATGACGCCCAACTCTTTTTCCGTCGGCGTCACGCAACTTGCGGCGCTCGCCCACGGCTGCAGGATGAGTGCTTCAACGTCCAATCCCACGCGGCGGATGCACTTGACGAGGTTCGCGACGATCGATTCGCTCCCCACCGCTAAATGCACATGCGAGCGAATGACGCTTCCCGTCATGCCGACCGGATCTTCAATAAGGACGTTGTCGTTATCAAGCGTATAGCCCTTCACGATATGCGCCACCACCCGATCATCGTCGCTTCGGCCGTCCACCTTCGGATCAAACGCCATCGCAAGCCGCGTCACCCGCTGTACGTCGTCCGTCGTCACCTCGTTTTCGCCCAACACCAGGCGTCCCTCGCGGTTGACGGAATGGAGGTATTTCCCCGTGAGCGCCGTCGATACCATCGTGATTTCACGGCCGCTCATCGCCTCGGCTTCTTCCTTGGCCAGTCGAATGGATTCCACGGCGCTTTCCACATCCTGAACGCTGCCGTCCTGAATCCCATTGGCCGCAACTTTGCCGATACCGACGATTTTGAGCTCACCCCGTTCGTTGACGTCCGCGACGGCGCAGGCGATCTTGCTCGTTCCGATGTCAAGCGCCACCACCATGGAACTCTGTGCACCGGAATCCATCAGCCTTCTCCTTTCTTTACTTTCTGCGGGGCATGTTCCTTCGCCCACAACTCGACGGAAGCGCGATCGGGCAACTGCGCCGCAAAGGCATCCCGGTACCGCGCATCAATATTCTGCGGATACCCCTGCATCACCCGGCAAAGGTGATCGAAGTGCCTCACCACGCGCTGCAGTTTTTCCACCGGCGTCCCCGCCGTAAAGGCACGCCCCAATTCGATCGTCACCGCGGGCAACGTCTGCGATTCTGCCGTCACGCTCCAACTGCCGCGAAATGACACGTGAACTGCCTTAAGTCGCGCCTTCAAACCAGCTACGGCCGCCTGAAACGCCGGCAGATAGGCGGCTGCCTGCGCTGCGTACGCGGGGTCGCCCGAAAACATCGGCATCTGCGCCAAGCGTTCTATCGACTCGTCGTTGGCAGTAAAAAGTCGGCCGTCTGCAGCGACGAGCCGCCCGTCTTCCCAGATCGCTACGGCTCGGTACCGATCGATGTCGATACGCAGACCGTCGGGCCACACGCGCGTCACCCGCGCCGACTTCACCCAACTCAGGGCTTCGACCGCCTCCGACACGGCGTCGATATCGGTGAAGAGGAGATTTCCCGGCACGGCCGAGGCCACCGCCTGCGACACCTCCGCTACGCTCGAACCTTCGACGCCCCCCAAAAGGTAGAGCCGACGCACGGCAAAGTCGGGATTGTGCAGAAAGCGCACCGTCCCGACCGTTCCGCCCCCCGCAATGAGGAGCACCGCCGCCGCTTTGATCCAAAAAAACTTCATCCCGTGCGCTGCCGCCCTTTATCGGGTTACTTTACGGTCAAGCGCCGCCGTGGAAGCCACGAACAGCACCAAATCTTCGTAACTCATACCGGCGACACGTGCTGCCATCGGCACCAGGGAATGCGGCGTCATGCCGGGACTCGTATTAAGTTCCAGAAGCACAAAGTCGCCGGTGTCTTCCATCATGACGTCGATCCGCCCCCAACCGCGGGCGCCGAGCACAGCAAAAGCCGCTTCGCAGGCCGCTTGGATTTCCCGAGTTTTTTCCTCCGTCAACTGCGCCGGGCAATCGTACTTCACAGCGTTGCCGAAATACTTATTCCGGTAGTCGTAGTCCCCTTCCGGCGCCTTGATTTCAATAATGGCCTGCGCCTTTCCGTTCAGAATCGCCACCGTAAATTCTCGGCCAAACACACGTTTTTCGACGAGCACCCGACGATCCAACTTCAAGGCCGTTTCCAACGCTTCTCGGATATCGGCTTCCGTCGCGTCCTTTAACTTCGTCACCCCGATGGAAGACCCTTCGTTATCGGGCTTCACCACGACGCTCGAACCAAGTTCACGAACGATGCGCCCCGCTTCGTCCGCGCTCGTCACGGTGAGCCCCTTGGCAACCGGGAGTCCTGCCGCCTGCCACACGATGCGCGTCGCACTTTTATCAATGGCGACGGCACTCGCCTGAACGCCGGGCCCTGTGTAAGGGAGCCCCAAATATTCGAGCACGCCCTGAATCGTACCGTCTTCGCCGAAGCGGCCGTGCAGTGCGATAAAAGCGCGGTCATAGTGACCGGCTTCGAGGTCGGACAATTTCTTTTCCGCCGGGTCAAAGGCTTCGGCTTCCACCCCACAATCTTTAAGTGCCTTCAACACGCCGGCGCCGCTTGAGAGCGAAACCTCCCGTTCGGAACTCATGCCGCCCATCAGCACCACGACGCGCCCCAGCGACCTCGGATCAATCTTTGTCTGCATCACTTTCCTTTTTTAAATTTCTTTGTGCGCCAACAGCCCCGGCACTCGGCCGATGGATCCGGCGCCCATCGTCAGCACCACATCCCCCGGGCGCACCACGCGCCGAACGGCTTCCGGCATTTCTTCGACTTTGTCGCAGAACACCAAGTCACCCCGGCCCACAAGGCGCACGGCACGCGCGAGCGACCGGCCGTCGGCCCCCGCAATCGGCGTTTCCCCCGCCGGATACACCTCACCCAATACCAACACGTCGGCGTCTTTCAAAACTTTTACCAAGTCTTCAAAGCAGTCGCGCGTGCGGGTATAACGATGCGGCTGAAAGACAAGCACCAGACGCTTATCGGGCCAAGCGCCCCGCACGGCCGCGATCGTCGCCGCCATTTCATGCGGATGATGTCCATAATCATCCACGAGTTCGAACGTTCCGACCGTTTTGCCGTCGGCATCCGTAACCGGTACGGCGCCGTAACGCGCAAAGCGCCGACCGACCCCGGTGAATTCGGCGAGCCCCTTTACGATCGCTTCGTCCGACACCCCGACCAACGTCGCGATCGCGACGGCGGCGAGCGCATTGCGGACGTTGTGCAGCCCCGCGAGATTCAAAACCACCGGCAACGGCGCATGATTCGGCCGCAGAATCGTAAATTTCATCTGCGTACCAGCCGTCGTCACGTCGATCGCCCGCACTTCGGCATTTTCATTGAGACCGTACTCAATCACGCGGCGCGGCACCTTGGGAATGATGGACTTCACGTTGTCATCGTCCCCGCAGAGCACCGCCACCCCGTAAAAGGGGAGTCGCAGCAAAAACTGCACGAAAGCGTCCTTGAGACGTTCAAAATCGTGCCCGTAGGTATCCATGTGATCCTGATCAATATTGGTCACGGCCGCCAACACCGGCATCAGATTCAAAAACGACGCGTCGGATTCATCAGCTTCGGCCACGATATATTCGCCGCCGCCCAACCGAGCGTTGCTGCCGGAACTGTTGAGGCGTCCCCCGATGACGTAGGTGGGATCCAAGCCTCCGGCCGCCAACAAAGACGCCGTGAGCGACGTCGTCGTAGTTTTGCCGTGCGCGCCAGCAATGGCGATGCCGCGGCGCAACCGCATCAATTCCGCCAACATCACCGCGCGGGGTACCACCGGAATATGCGCGGCACGCGCCGCCACCACTTCCGGATTGTCTTCATGGACGGCACTTGAAATCACCACGGCGTCCGCCCCGGCAATATGTTCGGGGGCGTGCCCCTGATAAACCGTGGCTCCGAGACGCGCCAGACGCTCGGTCGCCGCATTTTTCGCAAGATCGGATCCGGACACCGTATACCCGAGGTTCACCATCACCTCGGCAATGCCGCACATTCCTGTGCCGCCGATGCCAACAAAGTGCAGGTGTTTGACAACAAATTTCATAATATACGTTCCTTACACCGGTTTTTCTTTCATGCCGCGCACGGTTTCAATCAAATCCGCGACGGTCTGAGCCGCATGAGGCTTCATTAAGCCCCGGGCCTTCACCGCCATATCGAGGATCTTTTCCCTCTTGATACTCGCCAAAAGGCCGAAGAGGTGTTCCGGCGTCAAGTGCGCCTGTTCCAGGAGAATCCCGGCCCCGCGGCTTGCGAGATAGCGAGCGTTCCCCATCTGATGCTGCGTCGTCTTCACCACGAAGGGCACCATCACGGCTGCGCTTCCGGAAGCGCAGAGTTCCGCGGCCGTCGTCGCCCCCGATCGGCAGATCACCAGATCGGCGTCACGGTAGGCTGCGGCCATATCGTCGATAAAGCCCACCACGTCCGCCTTCACCCCGGCGTCGGCATAACACTTCTTGGCAGCTTCAATCTGCTTAGCACCGCACTGATGAAGCACCTGCGGCCGCTTGTCCTCTTCAAAAAGCGCCAGCGCCTTCGGCACGGTTTCATTTAAAACCTGTGCACCGAGACTACCACCGAAGACCAACAGTTTCAGGGGGCCGCTTCGTCCCGCGAGGCGTTCTTCGGGGGACGGCACCGCTTCAATTTCCCGACGGACGGGATTGCCGGTGATGTAGCCCTTTGAGGCCGCCCGAGATCGCGCCGATCCCGCAAACCCACACGCGACGGCCCAAGCATCCCGAAGAATCATTTCCGTGGACATCAAAAGGTCGGCGTCGCAGTTCATGATGACGGTACGCACGTGGTTTTTCTTCGCACCGTTATTGACCGGCACGGCAATGTAGCCGCCGGTCGTAAAAAACACGTCAGGCTTCAGATCCCGCATGAGCTGCTTGGATTTCGCCGTCGCCTTAAAGAGCTTGATGACACCCGTCACCGCCCCGAAAAGTCCCTTGCCGCGCACGCCGCGGAAATCAAGGGGAACGAAATCAATTTCCGGCGCGGACTTTGCGATGAGTCCCCCTTCCATACCGGTTTTCGTTCCGATCCAGGTTACTTTCCAACCGCGCGCAAGCAGTTCCCGCGCAACGGCCAATGCCGGAAAGACGTGGCCGCCCGTTCCGGCGGCCGCTATCACAAGGTGTTTGGCTTCTTCACTCATATCAAACTCGTCCGCCGCGCATCAGAATCCGGTTTTCCGCATCCACGCGCAGCAAAATGGCAATGGCAATAATTGTAGCGAGTAGGGACGATCCCCCGTAACTCATCAGAGGAAGGGTGAGCCCCTTAGTGGGAAAAAGCCCCGTAGCAACGCCGCCGTTGATGACGACCTGAACGCCGATCCAGAGCCCCACCCCTTCGGCAATCAATCCCGAATATACCCGTTCGAGCTTAATCGCCTGGCGGCCGATGGCAAACGCCCGGCGCACCAAAAAGTAATACACGGTGAGTACGCAGAAGACCCCCACGAACCCCAATTCTTCGCCGACGACCGCGAGAATAAAGTCCGTGTGTGCTTCCGGCAGATAGTTGAGTTTTTCCACGGAGGCGCCGAGTCCGACGCCGAACCACTCTCCGCGTCCGAACGCGATGAGCGAATGACTCAGCTGATAAGCCTTGTCCAAGGCGTATTCGCTACTCCACGGATCAAGGTACGCCATCACGCGCCCTACGCGCCACGGCGACATCCAGACCGCCATGATGACGGCTAAGACGACGGCCACCGCGCAGACCAAAAATATCCGGAGGTTGAGTCCTCCCAGAAAAAGAACCCCCAGCGCAATGCACACAATCACAACCGTCGCCCCCAAATCAGGCTGCAGGTTGGTGAGAAAGGCAACCAACGCCATTACGAGCGCCATCGGTGCAAAGCCCTTGGTGAAGGAATGCATGTATTCCTGGCGGCGCACGGTAAACCAGGCGGCCCCCAAAAGTGCCGCGAGCTTCACGACTTCCGTCACTTGAATCGAAAGCGGTCCTACCCCCACCCAACGCCGGGCTCCGTTCACACTGTGGCCGATCCCTGGTATGAGCACGAGAATCAACAGTAAAAAAGCCGCCACAGCCAACCAGGGCGTCAAACGGTACCAAATCCGCAGCGGTACTCGATAGGCCAAAGCGCCCGCCGCCACGGCAATCGCCGCCGAAATCAGATGGCGCTTAAAAAAGAACATGTAGGACGTGCCGTACTTCGGACTGTCCGCCAAGGCAATCGATGCCGAATACACCATCAGCGCACCGAAGGCGAGCAGCAGCGACGACAGGAAAACCACCACCCAATCCACGCCCTCGGCGCGGATGCGTTGCCCGGCCCCCGCCCTCAGAACGACGGAACCCGCCAAATCCTCTTCAATACGCCCGACTTCGTCCCGGCGCCCGAACGGCCACTTCATGACGGCGAAGCCTTGCCCTCGGCCGCTGCAATTGCTTCGGCACGCGCCACGAACCGGGCAGAACGCTCAGCGTAGTTCGAGAACATATCCCAACTTGCGCAGGCGGGACTCAGAAGTACGGCGTCTCCGTCTTCTGCGGCGGCGTACGCCAAATCCACGGCCTTTTCAAAATCCGTTCCCGCACTTTCCATGGGAACCCCGGCCGACGCCAGCGCCCGGCCGATTGCCTCTCCGTCCCGTCCGATCAGTACGACGTGACGCGCGCAACGGCGGACGACGTCCGCCAAAGGCGCAAAATCCTGCCCCTTACCGTCGCCCCCCAAAATAATGCTCGACTTCACGCCTTCGGTTGCCAGCCCTTCTAAGGCAGCGGCCACGGCACCCACGTTCGTTCCCTTGCTGTCGTCAATAAATTCAACGGCACCCACCTTCAAAACCGGCTGCACACGATGCGCTTCACCGCGGTAGTCCGCCAACACCGAGAGGCTCGTCGCCAGAGGAAAGTGCGCGGCATCCGCGAGGGCGAGCGCCGCCAATGCGTTCATCACATTGTGGCGACCGCGGATTTTCAGCGCTTTCGACGGCATCAGAAGCGTCAGCTGCGGCGCGTCACCCGCCGCCAACTGCGCCTTTTTCGTGCGAGCTTCTTCACCTTCGCGGCAGGGAATGACGCTTAACCACTCCACGCCGGCGTCCGTCGTCACGCCCCATTCTCCGGGCTCTGCGGGCGACGTCAGTCCGAAGGTGCGCACCGGCACAGAACCTGCGGCATTTTTCATCACGGCGTCGTCACCGCGGTTGAGAATCTTATTTTCCGCATGACGGAAAATGCTGCCCTTGGCGGCCGCATAGTTTTCCAGCGACCCGTGCCAATCGATGTGATCTTCCGTGAGATTTAAAAACGCCGCCGCAGTGAGAAAGAGATTCTTCGTCGTTTCGAGCTGAAAACTCGACAATTCCAACACCCACACCTGCGGCAGCTCACCGGTGTCTTCCGCCTTCTTGAGTTCCCGAAGCGCATTGGGCCCGATGTTTCCCGCCACACAGACGGACTTTCCGGCAGCCTTAGCCATGAGGCCCGTAATGGTGGTCGTAGTCGTCTTGCCGTTCGTACCGGTGATTGCAAGCACTTGCGGGGCATAGCCCGTCGTCGCCTTCAAGCGGTTTAATTCCCGGGCAAAGAGTTCGATTTCGCCGACGATGTCGATGCCTGCCGCGCGGGCGGCCGCCGTCAGAGGCGTCGCAGCGGAGTGTTCCGGCGACAGACCCGGCGAAAACACCAGGAGGTTGCACCCCTCGAGCAGCGTAAGCGGCAGGCCGCCCGTCTTAATTTCCACGCCGGGAATACGCTCGGAGAGCTGCTCCAGGCCCGCCGGATGTTCCCGCGTATCCGCCATCCGAACCTGCCAGCCCGTCGCCGCCAAAAATTCCGCACACGCGGCGCCCGAAGCACCGCAACCTAATACCAAAGCTTTTTTCGTATCCGACATTTTCTTCACCGATCAACGGATTTTGAGCGTCGCCAAACCGATCAATACCAAAATAAACGTGATGATCCAGAAACGAACCACGACCTGCGTTTCTTTCCAGCCCTTCAATTCAAAGTGATGGTGGATCGGCGCCATCAGGAAAATACGCTTGCCGTGCGTCAGTCGGAAATACGTCGTCTGAATCATGACGGAAAGCGTTTCCACGACAAAAATGCCGCCCATGATCGCAAGCACGATTTCCTGCCGGCAGATCACGGCCACGGTTCCCAAGCAACCGCCCAAGGCCAAGGCGCCCACGTCCCCCATGAAGACCTGAGCGGGATAGGCGTTAAACCACAGGAACGCGAGCCCCGCACCGGCCAAAGCCGCGCACACGACTACCAGTTCGCCTGCCCCTGGAATATAGGAAAAATAAAGGTAATTGGCGTAGTCGGGACGCCCCACGACGTAACAGAAAATCCCCAACGCCGACCCCACCATCACGCAGGGCAGGATGGCAAGACCGTCCAAGCCGTCGGTGAGGTTGACGGCGTTTGAGGTTCCTACGATCACGATGTAGGTGAGAATTAGAAATCCCCAAATGCCGAAGGGGAAAGCAATCTGCTTAAAGAACGGTACCGTCAGCTGCAGCTTCGCCGGTTCCGGCAACACAAACCCGTTTTCAAACCAATGCAGCACCAACGACCAGACGTGCGTATCCGTCGGCATGGCGACGGCAAACGCGAGATACACAGCCGTAATCACCCCGATCAAACTCTGCCAGCCGAATTTTTCCCGAGCACTCATGCCATTGGGATTGTGGTGCACCACCTTACGGTAGTCGTCCACCCACCCAACGATGCCGTAACCCAGCGTCACGAAAAGTACCGCCCACACGAAGCGGTTTGAAAGATCCATCCACAAGAGGGTCGAAAGTCCGATCGAAATCAAAATGAGCGACCCGCCCATCGTCGGCGTCCCGTCCTTCACGAGATGCGTCTTGGGGCCGCACGTACGGACGGCTTGGCCGATTTTGAGTTTGCGCAGTTCGCGGATCACCCAGGGACCGGCGGAAAAACCGATCAAAAGCGCCGTCAAGGCCGCCATCACCGCCCGCAGCGACAAATAATTAAATACGCTGAAAGCCCGGATGTCCTGACTCAGCCATTGAAAAAACGCTAACAACATAAAAGAATCGCTTTCGATTATTTTTTCTGCGACGAAATTCCGTATTCACCGACCACGGCCGTCACCACCGCGTCAAGTTTCATGTAGTGGCTTGCCTTCACCAAAACCGTCCCCGGTGTCTGAGCTTCATCCAAAACGGCCTTAATGAGAGTCGCCGTATTGTCGTAATACCGTGCCCCGGCACCGAACGCTTCCGCGGCCGCCTTCATTTCTTCGCCGACGGCGAGGAAACGGTCAATGCCGTGCTCCCGGGCATAGCGCCCGATTTCCACGTGGTAGTCGTGCGCATGTTTGCCGACTTCCCCCATGTCGCCTGCGACCAACACCCGGGGCGACGAAAGGTGACTCAGCATGTCAATCGCCGCCCGCATACTGTCGGGATTGGCATTGTAGGCGTCATCAATCAGCACGGCCCCGCTGCGGAGCACGAAGCGGCGCCCTCGCCCCGCCACCGGTTCAAAGCAACGCAATCCTTCTTCGATCGCTTCAGGGCTTACGCCGATCACGGCCGCGGCCGCGGCCGCAGCCGCAGCATCATGCACCGCATGGCGTCCCGCAGTCTTCAATTCCAACTGACGTTCTCCCGTGGGAAGAACGAGAGACACCGTCCCATTTTTTTCCACAGCACGCACCGGCGCATGAATAGCCGTTTCCCCTTCGGCATAAGTGAGCACTTCGCAGCCGCGGGCCCGGGCGTAGTTAATCCAAATAGGAAGCGACGCATCATCCGCCGGGAGGACGGCCGTTCCTTTTCCGGAGAGGCTCACGATCGCCATACCGTTTTCCCGGGCACTCGCTTCCACGCCGTCCAAAAATTCCTGATGTTCGCGCTGCGCATTCGTCACAACGACCACCGTGGGGCGAATCCAACTGACGAGCTGCGCCATTTCCCCGGGGTGACTGATCCCGGCCTCCACGACCGCAGCCTTCATGTCGGGCGTGAGCCTCAGCAGTGTCCGGGGAACGCCCACCGAATTGTTGTAATTACCTTCGGTAGCAAGCATTGCTTCGGTGCCGAGCGCCACGCGGAGAATGGAGGCAATCATCTGCGTCGTCGTCGTTTTGCCGTTGCTGCCCACCACGCAAATGAGCGGAATTGCAAACTGACTGCGCCAGGCACGCGCGAGGGCACCGTAGGCTTCGGCCGTATCCGTCACCACAATTTCCGGCACCGGCGTTCCGATGGGGCGTTCCACGATGAGGAGTTCCGCCCCGTTGCGCTGAGCCGCAGCCGCGTAATCATGACCGTCGAACTTGTCGCCCTTTAAAGCCACGAACACAGCTCCCCGCGACAAATGACGGCTGTCGGTGCTCACTTCCGTCAACGGGCGTCCTGTGCGTCCCTTTACTTCCACAATCAACGAGCCGAGCGCTTTTTCAATTTTTGCCTGGGTCCAAAGCTGCTGCATGTCAACCAATCCTCACTTTCTCACTCCGGGCGGCCAATGCGGCCCGCACCACTTCCACGTCGCTGAAGTGATGCTTCACCCCCTGAATTTCCTGATAATCCTCATGCCCCTTGCCGGCAACCAGCACCACGTCGCAGGGAGAGGCCGCCGCCACCGTCGCTTCAATCGCCCGCCGGCGATCCGGTTCCGTCACAAGCGTCCGAGCTACTTTGCACCCCGCCGTAATCATGTCGATAATCGACTGCGGATCTTCACTTCTCGGGTTGTCACTCGTAACGGTCACGACGTCCGCCAAACGCGACGCCGTTTCTCCCATGAGCGGGCGTTTGCCGTGATCCCGGTCGCCGCCCGCGCCGAACACCACCCGGAGTTTTCCGCCGCGGTGTTCCGCGGTTTCCCTCAACGCCGTCAGGACTTTTTCCAAGGCGTCGGGCGTGTGGGCATAGTCAACGACGCAAAGCGGTCCCTCGTCAGAGGCCACGCGCTGCAGACGGCCCGCCGGGGGATCCAATTCGCTCAAAGCCGCAAAGACCTCAGCCGCCTCGTACCCCAAACTCAGCGCCGTCCCGGCTACCGCTAAAAGGTTCAAAACATTGAAGCGTCCTATCGCCCGAACCGCAATGTCGTATTCCTTTCCCTGCCACAACGCTGTAAAGGCCGTTCCGGAAGTCGTCGGGCGAATGCCCCGGGCCGTCAGCATTTGGGCGCCTGCTGCCGCTTCATCCGATGCGGTATACGCGATCGTCCGTACGCCGCGCTTTACCGTACGCTCAATGAAACGGCGCCCGCAGGCGTCGTCGGCGTTGATAACGGCGCACGCCAATCCCGGCCAATCAAAAAGGCGGGCTTTGGCGGCTTCGTAAGCTTCAAACGTACCGTGATAATCGAGGTGATCCCGCGTGAGATTCGTGAAAACGGCCGCCTTAAACACCGTTCCCGACAATCGTCCCTGATCGAGCCCGATGGAACTCGCTTCAATCGCAAACGCTTCGGCACCGGCTGTTTTCAAGGACTTAAACAGAGTCTGCGTACTTGCCGCATCAGGCGTAGTCAGCGCAGGCGCCGGAAACCGGTTACCTTTAAAAAAGGTGCCGATCGTGCCGATCGCCGCGCACGGCTGCCCCAAACGGGTGAGAAGCGCGCTCACCCAATGGCTGATGCTCGTCTTGCCGTTGGTGCCCGTAATGCCGATCCCGACCATCCCGAAGGAGGGCTCACCGTAAAACGCCGACGCAATAAGGCCTAACCGCCGCCGCAGTTCCGGCACCGCCAACGACGGCACCGCCAATACCGGCGTCGTTTTCCTCGGCTCATAGAGGACGGCGGCAGCACCGGCCGCCGCCGCTTTTTCCGCCCACGCCAAACCGTCTGTCTTAGCGCCTTTCAACGCCACGAAAACATCCCCTAGCTTCACGGCCCGCGAATCCAACGTGATTTCCGCGCCCGGTTTTGTGCAGGTTTTAAGCCACGCGACCGTTTTCTCAACCGTGCACTGAGCCTCAGTCATTTCGAATTCCCTTCACAAAAATACCAGTGCCGCTTACGGCGTGCGGATCATCCGGATGCACACCGATCAAGCGAAGCGCTCCCGCGGCCACTTCGTTAAAGACGGGGCCGGCGACGGTGCCGCCGTAGTGACTCCCCCTCGTCGGCTCATCGATCATGACGGCGACGATGATGCGGGGCTGGCCCGCAGGCGCCATCCCGACAAAACTCGCCACGTACTTATTGACGTATTCGCCGTTTTCAATTTTGTTGGCCGTCCCGGTTTTCCCGGCAACCGTATAGCCTTCCACACTCACGCGCCGGGCCGTACCGCCCGCGGCCACCGTCCCCATCATCATGGAGCGCATCTGACGCGCCACTTCGGGGCGAAACACCTGCGTACCCAGAGCTTCGCGGTTCGTGCGGCGAAACGTAAGGTCAATCACGTCGCCGTTTCGTGCGAGCGCCGTATAAGCGCGCACCAACTGCATGAGCGACACGGATACACCGTGCCCATAAGAAATCGTCGCCTGTTCAATCGGCCGCCAGGTGGCCGCAGGCTTCAAGCGCCCCGCCACAGCCCCCGGGAACCCCACTTTGGGTGAAATTCCGAACCCCAAAGCCGTGTACATATCCCATAAAGTCTGCGGCTGCATTTCAAGCGCAATCTTGCTCGTACCGATGTTGGACGATTTCGCTACCACTTGACTTACAGTGATCATGCCGTAGTTGTGCGTGTCGCCGATCGTCCTGTCGCCGATCGTAAGTTTTCCGGGCGCCGTCTGTACGAGCGTATCCGGACGGACGATCCCTAAGTCAAGAGCCTTTGCCACGGCAAAAGGCTTCATCGTCGACCCTGGTTCAAACGTATCCGTCAACACCCGGTTGCGTACGTTTTCGAACCGCAACGACTTACGAACGTTGGGATCGTACGTGGGCCAATTGCTCATGGCGAGGATTTCCCCGGTACGAACGTCTGCCACAACGACAGCCCCCGCCTTGGCGTCATGCCGCTCTACAGCGGCTTTCAACGCATTGTGCGCAATAAACTGCAGTCGAGAGTCGATGGAAAGCACCACGTCGTTGCCGGCGCTCGCTTCCTTCACCCACACGTCTTCCACCACGCGCCCGAGCCGATCACGAATGACGCGGCGGGATCCGGCTTTACCCGAAAGTAGTGAGTCGTCCGCGAGTTCCACCCCTTCCCGACCGTTGTTGTCCGAATCCGTGAAGCCGACGACATGCGCCGAAATTTCCCCGTCCGGGTAGTTGCGGCGTACTTCGTTCCCGATATAAATCCCCGGAATCTGCATCTGACGCACGCGTTCAGCCGTATCGGTATCCAACTGCCGACGAATGTAGACGAAACTGCGCTTCTTTTTACCGACCACCCGCTTCGTGATGTCTTCAGGCGCCATGTTGAGCACCGACGCCAAATTCGCAATCTGCGTTTCCGTCGCATCCTGCGCCTCATCGGGCACCGCCCAAATGCTGCGGGCCGGAATCGTGGACGCAAGCACCACGCCGTTGCGATCCACGATCTGTCCGCGCTGTGCGGGCACGGAGAGCGTCCGGGCATAGCGGGCTTCCCCCTGCTTCTGCAGAAATTCGGTATCAATGCCGCACTGCAACCAGAAAGCTTTTCCGACCACGGCCGTCACACCGAGGAAAAAGAGACAGAAGAGCAGGCGGCTGCGGCCCGGCGGAATGGTTTCCACGAGCATCGCTTCTTCGCCGCCGTTGGGGTGACTCTTTTTGGGGGAGGCGTCTTCCCGCCACAGCAAAGCAGCGCGGTGCAGCCAGCGACGCAAACACTGAGGCATCATTTATGCACCTCCAAATGCTGCTGCGTCAGTTCTTCAGGCGCGACTTCGACCAACACCGTGTCCGAAAGTTCCGCCGGGGCGTACCCCAACTGCCGCGCCCGAGCATTCACGGCCGCGGGAAGCGCTGCACGGCTCAGATCCAGCGACAATTGACTCGAATCATCCGACAGCCGACGCGACATATCCCCCGCGCGTTCGATTTCTGCAAACAGGAGACGCACGCGGTACTGTGTCCAGACGAGCGAACAGGCGCTCACCCAGAGCACGACGACCGACACTCCCCCGATAAAGAGGATGAGCGGTTCGGACAGGCGGCTCAGCGAAAACCTCACGGCACGCCTCCAGCGCTCTCATCCCACACGCGATCCGTGCGCACGGCTACCCGCATCACGGCGCTTCTTGCGCGGGGATTGACGTCGCACTCCGACTTTCCCGGCTTCACGCGTTCCACGTCCTTCCACCAAGGCGCCGGCATTTCCCGGGCTGCGAGAACGATACGGCTGTCAATCAGCCGCTCCGGATGCGCTCCCGCCTCCAAGAAATGTTTGACGATGCGGTCTTCCAAGGAATGGAAACTGATGACCGCCAATTTTCCTGCCGGCGCCAAAAGCGCACCGGCCGCGGAAAGTGCCGCCTTCAGTTCATCCAGTTCCCCGTTGATGAAAATGCGGATCGCCTGAAAACTGCGGGTCGCCGGATGCTGCTTCGGGTCACTCGCTGACCGAGGAACCGCGGCGGCAATAGCCTGCGCGAGATCCGCCGTCCTCAAAAAGGGCTTTTCGGCACGACGGGAAACAAGCGCACGGGCAATACGCCCCGCAAACCGCTCTTCCCCATAAACCTTCAGCACCCGTTCGATTTCCGATACTCCGGCTTTTTCAAGCCACTCGGCGGCCGTTATGCCGGAGTCCGTATCCATACGCATATCAAGGGGCCCGTCCATGCGAAACGAAAACCCGCGTTCGGCGTCATCAATCTGCGGACTGCTCACGCCGATGTCCATCAAGACGCCCGTCACCCGGGAAATTCCGCGCGCTGCGAGTTCTTCGGCCATACGGGAAAACGGGGCATGAATGATCATAAAGCGCGGATCCGTCAGCACCGCCGCAGCCTCCACCGCTTCGGGATCCCGGTCAAACGCAATGACGCGCCCCTTCGGACTTAGTTTTGCCAAGATACGACGGGTGTGTCCGCCGCGCCCGAACGTCGCGTCGACGTAGAGCCCGTCGGGATCCGTCACGAGCGCTTCGGGGGCTTCTTCCCCCAAGACGGACTTATGAATGAATTCCGCGGAAGTCGTGGTTGAAATCATGGGCGTCCTCCGTCAGAAATGAAAATCAGCGGCTGCGGCGGCGAGTCCTTCAAGCGCAGCTTCTTCCTGCGCCCGCAGCTTCTCGGCATTCCACAGCTCGAAGTGTTCGCCCATACCGACCAACGCCACGTCTTTCTCCAGGGAACAAAAAGCACGCAGCTCAGCAGGAATCAGAAGTCGGCCGGCGGCATCCACGTTGAGGTCAACGGCGCTTCCCATGACGATGCGCTGCAGGGCGCGGGCCGAAAAAGGAAGCTGCGACAGGGCTTTACGGCGTTCCAACCACACAGGGCGCGGGTACAAAAGCACGCAACCGTCGGGATGACGCGTGAGCGTCACCTCGAGCGCACACGCCTCTTTGAGCGCCTCACGATGCCTCGTCGGTATCGTCATGCGCCCTTTGGCGTCCAGCGTCAAAAGCGATGTACCCTGAAACACTCAGTGCCCCTGCCAGCACGTTGACCATTGAAAGAAAGCGGAAAATGAAACGTCGATCCTGTGCACTTGATCGGCGCCCCACTTTTTCCCACTTTTTGACACACCACACTTTAGCACAGCGCGTAAGGCGAAGTACCCAATGTCTGAGAGACTTTCTTAGGAAGAGCAGAGGTTTTCTTAATCGCCGTCAAAGAGGAATTTCGCGAATGCGAATGCTTTTCAACTGCGCTTCGTGTTTTTTGTAACCGGGATCAACGCGGGCCACCAAGGCCCAAAACCGAGGCGAATGATCCATATGAACGAGGTGCGCCAATTCATGCGCAATGACGTAGTCACTCACCGCTTCGTCAAAGAGCATCAAACGCCAGGATAATTTGATGACGCCCCGACTGTCGCACTGCCCCCAAAAAGAGACGGCGTCCGTCAAATGCACCGCCGACGGCGCAACCCCCGTCTTTTGTGCGAGCAACGCCACGCGCCCCGGGTAAGTTTTTGCGGCCTGCGCCGCGAGCCACCCCCGCAGGAAACCGCGCACCCGAATTTCGGATGCGTCTTCTCTCAAGGCTGCGTACAAAACCGGATACCCGCCTCTTTCGACGAGCGTCGTTTTCGCCGCCCCCAAAAGAAGCCCCGTAACGTCTCCCCGGTATATGAAGCGCCCGCCGTGACGAAATTGAAAACCTTCGGCCCAAGATTGCGCTTCTTCCTGCCGCGTGAGATGCTTTTGAATCCACTGCCGTTTTTCCGCTAAAAACGCTTCCACCTCGACCGTCGGCACGCTGAGAGGCGCATGCGCTTCGAGCCCCGCTTCCCCCAACCGCAATACCAATGTCCGTCGGTTTTCACGATACAGCCGATATGAAAATACCGCATCGGGAACCGACACGGTACGGTTTTCAATACTGACGGGCACCATGCGCGTCATGCGTCCGCCTCAACCATCCGGGCGACCTCCCTCTCGATCCAGGACTGCGTCGCCTGGTGAATCGTCTGAAAGGTCTCGCCTTCCGTTTTAATGAGCGGACCGAACACTACATGAATGACGCCCGGCGTCTTGGCAACGGTATTTCTCGGCCAGAGACGCCCGGCGTCGTGCGCCACCGGCAGCACCCAGCCCCCTGTAGCGACGGCAAACCGCGCGCCTCCGGTTTTATAGGGCTTTTGCGTCTTCCAGGCCACGCGAGTACCTTCCGGAAACAGGATCACCCACCAACCGGACTTCAGAAATTCTCGACCGCGGCGCAAAAAGGATGCGTACGCCGATACGCCTTTCTGCCGATTGATGGCGATCATGCCCATGGACTTCAGTGCCCAACCGAAAAAAGGAATGCGGTGCAGCGACTCTTTGTAGACGAACCCCATGCGGTGAGGTACGAAATAGGGCAGAAAAAGCGTTTCCCACGCCGAAGAGTGCTTACTTAAGACGACGACCGCACGGCCGTCCTGAGGAATGTTTTCCGCCCCGGTGACTTCGTACGTGATGCCGCAAAAAAATTTGAGCAACTTCATGACGAAGCCCAACCAGGGACGGACGACGGCGTCATAACGCCAAGCGGCGTCTTTCACCGGCGCAGTCAAGAGGATGACGAGCGCGACGGGCACCATCGTCACGGCAAAGGCTGCGTAAAAAAGCCATCCTCTTAACGTGCGCATGACGCTCAGTGCGCCAGAGCCGAAAGTTCGGCCACGCGGTTCATCAGATTGTAGAGCTTCATCAGAAGCGCCTGACGATTGGCGCGCACCGCCGGATCTTCTGCGTTCACCATCACGTCCGCAAAGAACGTATCCACCGGCGTCTTCAGCGGCGTGAGAGAACCCAGCATGGCGCTGAATTCGCCCTTTTCATAAAGCGCGTCCGCAATCGGCTCGTGATTGCCGAGGGCTTCGTAAAGCGCCTTTTCCGCCGGTTCCGTGAAGAGCTCGGGCTTCACTTCCGTGGGCTTCTCGCCTTCAATCTTCTTGAGGATGTTGCCGATACGCTTATTGGCGGCCGTCAGGCTTTCGGCTTCCGGGAGCTCCGTAAAGCTCTTCACGGCCGCAAGACGCGCCTTGATGTCCGCAAGTTTCATGCAGCGTTTCACGAGAACGGCTTCCACTTCCTGAGCGGAATACCCCGCCTCACGCATCATCACGCGCAAACGATCAAAGAAGAAGTTCAGAAGTTCAGCGGACGCGTCCTTCACGCCGGGCACCGTCTGTTCCACTTCGAAACCGGCGGCGACGAGCGCATCCAAGGACACCGGCAGTTCCTTTTCGATCAGCATGCGCAGCACGCCCAAAGCGTGGCGGCGCAGAGCGAACGGATCCTTTTCGCCGGTCGGCAGCTGTCCGATGCCGAACATTCCGACGAGCGTTTCGATCTTGTCGGCCAAAGCCACGGCCACCGCTTCGGGGCAGGACGGCAGGGCATCGCCCGCAAAGCGCGGCTGATAGTGTTCACGGATCGCAACGGCCACTTCCGGCGCTTCCCCGTCGTTGCGGGCATAGTATTCACCCATGATGCCCTGAAGTTCGGGGAATTCACCGACCATCAGCGTACGGAGATCGGCCTTGGCGAGCATCGCCGCACGTTCGGCCTTTTCAACGGAAGCACCGATCGCGGCGGCAATGCGACCGGCAATCACCTTCACGCGGAGCATGCGTTCGGCCTGCGTACCGAGTTTGTTGTGGTACACGACATGCTTCAAGCCGGGCACGCGGCTCTCGAGCGTTTCCTTGCAGTCCTGTTTGTAGAAAAATTCCGCATCCGCCAAACGGGCGCGCACCACACGGGCGTTGCCGGACACGATGGCGTCGCCGCCGTCCTTTGCCTCAATATGAGAGACGAGGGCGAACTTATTCATGAGCTTGCCGTCGGCGGAGCGCATCGGGAAATACTTCTGATTCGTCTGCATAGTGAGAATCAGGCATTCTTCCGGCACCGCGAGGAACTTCTCTTCGAATTCCGACACATAAATCACCGGCCATTCGGTGAGCGACGTCGTTTCATCGATCAGGTCTTCGGGCGCAATGAGCGTACCGTTGTTGACCTTTGCGGCCTCTTCGAGTTTAGAGACGAGAATCGCACGGCGTTCGGCGTAATCGGGGATCACCTTCGCCGCCTTCATTTCGGTTTCGTAAGCATCCGCAGACGAAATTTCAATGGGAGCATGCGTATGGAAGCGATGTCCCATCGTCGTACGACCGGCTTCAAGCCCGAACATCGTCACGGGCACCACGTCCGCACCGTAAAGCGCGGTGAGGTGCTTCACCGGACGCACGAACTGCACCGTCGTCACGCCGTCGGCCAACTGATAATTCATCACCTTCGGAATGGGCAACGCCTTCACGGCGGCTTCAAGCGCCTTCTGAAGACCCGCGGCGAGTTCAACCCCCGCGCGCACACCTTCGTAGTAAAGCTGCTCGTTCTTACCGTCGTTTTCGCGCTTCAAAGCCTCTACCGGACATTCAATGCCGAGCGCCGACATTTTCTTCACGAGCGCAGGCGTCGCCTCACCGTCCGCACCGATACCCACCTTCACAGGCACCAACTTCTGGCGGAAGGCTTCGTCCGGGGACTTCGCGAGCACGTTCGTAATGAGAACGGCCATACGGCGGGGGGCTCCAAAAGACTTCACGTTGCTTTCGTCCGTCATGAAGTGGGCCGCCTTCAGGTGAGAGGCGACGCCGTCGGAAAAAGCGGCGGACAGTTTTTTCAATGCCTTCGGCGGCAGTTCTTCGGTCTGAAGTTCAACTAACAAACTGGTCATGTCTATCTCGATTTCAATTCTCTGTCGGTTTCTGACGAATTACTGCGCCTTGGCGCCCTGGCACATCGGGAAGCCCAGACGTTCGCGGGAGTCGTAGTAGCTCTGGGCGACTTCGCGGCTGAACTTGCGGATGCGGGAAATGTACGCGGCACGTTCCGTGACGCTGATGGCGCCGCGGGCATCCAAAAGGTTGAAGGTGTGGCCGGCCTTAAGAACCATTTCGTAGGCGGGCAGTGCAAGCTGCGCTTCCATGAGGCGCTTGGCCTCCCCTTCAAAGTAGTCAAACTGCTTGAAGAGTTTCTCCGGATCGCTCGCTTCGAAGTTGTAGTGACTCTGTTCAACTTCGTTCTGATGGAAGACGTCGCCGTAGGTAAGGGTGTGTTCCTTACCCATGCCGTCTTTCCAATTGGTGTAGACGAGATCAAACACGTTGTCGCAGTTCTGCAGGTACATCGTGAGGCGTTCAAGCCCGTAGGTGATTTCGCCGGTGATGGGCTTGCATTCGAGGCCGCCCACCTGCTGGAAGTACGTGAACTGCGTCACTTCCATGCCGTTCATCCACACTTCCCAGCCGAGGCCCCAGGCACCCAAGGTCGGGTTTTCCCAGTTGTCTTCCACGAAGCGGATGTCGTTCACTTCCGTGTCGATTCCCAACGCCCGGAGGCTGTCGAGATAAAGGTCAACGATATTGACGGGAGCGGGCTTCAAAACGACCTGGAACTGATGGTGCTGATGCAGACGGTTCGGGTTTTCACCGTAGCGGGCGTCCTTCGGACGGCGCGAGGGCTGCACGTAGGCGGCACGCCAAGGTTCCGGGCCGAGCGCGCGCAGGAAAGTGGCGGTATGCGACGTCCCTGCCCCGACCTCAATGTCGATCGGCTGCAAGAGAGCGCAGCCCTGCTTATTCCAATACTGCTGCAAGCGCAGAATTACTTCCTGAAAGGTAATCATTTTTTACTAACCCGGAAAATTTTCGGCGTACCGAAGAAACGTCCGGCACGTCTTCTTAATCGTGGCACCGTCATTTCTGACGACACCGAAACGGGGAATTTTAACGCAGAGCTCTATTTTCTGCGCCGCCGGCACAAAGCCGCCGCAGCCAACAGCGCGACAAGCAACGCAAT
The DNA here is from genome assembly GCA_900544255.1 of uncultured Sutterella sp. GTDB lineage: Bacteria > Pseudomonadota > Gammaproteobacteria > Burkholderiales > Burkholderiaceae_F > Duodenibacillus. The sequence continues at coordinate 30,770 of UQUM01000011.1, read as the reverse complement.
AAGCGGCGCGTTTCCCCAACGGGCAAAGGGTGTTGCCGCGCCTTTAGCCGTCGTAAAGACCGTGTCCGCATTCTGCGCCCCCGCCGTCGTCAGACGCTCCACGCGCCCTGCGGCATCAATAAACGCCGAACGGCCGTTGTTTACGGCCTGAATCTGAGGACGGGCCAATTCTCGGGAGCGCATGGCGGAAAGCTGCGTAAATTGTTCGGCCGCCTTCTCAGAAAACCACCCCAAGTTGGCGACGGTCACAAGATACGCCGGCACTTCCGACAATGACCACCATTCCCGCATTTCGCCGGCAAAGGAATTTTCATAACAAACGGCGGCGCCGAATGTGCTGCCCGCCGCCCTTAAGGGGGCCGCCGGCAAAGTACCCCGATTTTGATCGGCCATCGGAATTCCCAACGCATCCACAAACCACCGGAAACCGAACGGTACAAATTCCCCGAAAGGCACCAAATGACGTTTGGCATACACCGGGCTTTCCGCGCTGTCGGGCGCCGCAAGCCATAAAGCGTTGAAATATTGCCGCGGCTGCGGTTCTTCAAACGCATTGAAAATCACATCCGCACCGGTTTTGCGGGCAATTGTCTGCGGTAAAAGCGCCCAATTCGCGGGAAGCCGCGACAGAGGTGCCGCATAAACGCTTTCGGGCCAAACGATGAGATCGAGTCGCGCCCCCAAGGGCGAAGCCAACGACATAGCTTCCACCCGAGCCAAACGATTTTCCTGATCCTTGCGCGTCACCGAAATCGCCACCGGAAGATCAGGCTGCACGATGCGCACGGCAATCCGATCCGCAGGCTGCGACCAACTCACGGGATCCAACGCGACCGTCCCCAAAACCGCCGCCCCGACCGCCAATGACGCCGCCGTCTTCACGTAAACATTCGTCATTCGGGCCAACGACGCCGCAGCCGTCCCGGCAATCAAGAGCCCCGTAAAAGCCACGGCATGAACGCCGCCCACCGGTGCCCACGCCGCGAGAATCGTCGTATCAAACGCGTATCCCGTCGTAAGCCACCCGAATCCCAGCACGTCGCTGCGGATGATTTCCGCCAAGACCCATAACACCGGAAGGCCCAAGGCCGCCGTTCCGGACGATTTTCTTACCCACCGTCCGGCGGCGGCCGGCACCGCGTACGTGAGCGCCAACACGGACGCCATCACCAAGACGCCGCCCGCAGCCACAACGTCACCCACGCCGCCGTAAACGGCCATCGCGCGGTGCGTCCAGGAGAGCCCCGTCGCGAAGTAGCTCACGCCCCAAAGCCAACCGAGTCCGGCCGCTTCCCTCACAGACCGGCTTTTCTCGACGGTATAAAACACCGCAACGGCTGCGATGACCGTCATAAACCACAAACCGTAGGGCGCAAACCCCAAGGTCGCGGCCGCACCGGAAACCGCCGCCAACAGAGCGCGGCACACCACCCCCTTTCGGTCGTTTAACGTGAGCCAAGCGTTCACGACTGCGTTTCCTTCTCTGAAGTCCGGTCGCCGCCCGTCGCCGCCACCACTTTTTCTGCGAGAAAAAGCGTCGCCTGCCGCTCGTCCCCCCGCATCACCCGGAAGCGGAACCCTTCAATCTCGATGGCTTCCCCCTTGTGCGGCACATGCTCAAAACGATCCGTAATGAGCCCCCCGATCGTTTCGCAATAATGGTCTTCCAGGCTACTGCCGAAATAGTCGTTGAACTGTTCGAGCGTCGTCGCCGCCCGGATGCGCCAATGTTCCGGATCAACAGCCGTGATGTTGTCGCCTTCCGGATTCACCCGATCGAATTCATCGTCAATCTCGCCAACGATCTGCTCAATCACGTCTTCGATCGTGATTAAGCCCGATACGGATCCGAATTCATCGATCACGAGCGCCAGATGGTTGCGGCTCACACGGAAATCCCGCAGCAGAATCCGCAGCGGCTGCGTTTCCGGCACAAACCGGGCGGGCCGCAGGTGCGAGGCAATGTCGTACTCAGGTTCCACCAAAAGCCGCAGCAGGTCTTTGGCGTGCAGAATCCCCTTTACTTCATCCAAATCGCCGTCCACCACCGGAAACCGCGAATGTCCCCGAGCAATGAGTTTCGGGAGCCATACTTCCCGCTTTTCCGACAAGTCCACCGCTTCGATCTGCGAGCGCTGCACCATCAGATCCGCCGCACAGAGTTCGGAAACTTCGAGTGCGCCTTCCATCATCTTCATGACGTCGGGCGTGATGAGCTTATCATTCTGAGCTTGCTTTAAAACGGCAATCAAAGCCTCCCGGCTTTCCGGTTTTTCGTGATGAAAAGCCGTACGGATCCGCTGCAGCAGTCCGTTGTCCTGCGTCGTATGTTCTTCGTCTGTCATCAGCAATTACCGACGCGCCTTGAAAACTTTCAGGTTTCGGCACGTCGCTCGGCAAAAGTCAATCAATGTCCTCGGGCCCGGTCGCTGTAGGGATCGGCAAACCCCAGCCCCGAAAGGATTTCAGTTTCCACTTTTTCCATGGCTTCGGCTTCTTCGTCCGTCAAGTGATCCCACCCTTGGGCATGCAGAACCGAATGGATGAGCATGTGCGCCAGATGTTCCCGGAAGCTTTTATTCTGTTCTTTCGCTTCTTTTGCAATGACAGCCGTCGCGATGACGATGTCGGCCTGAGCAGTGGGTTTGTGGCAGTAATCAAACGTCAGGACGTTCGTCGCATAGTCTTTGTGGCGGTAGGTGCGGTTTAATTCCTGACCCTCTTCGTTACCCACAAAGCGCACGGCTCCTTCAAACGGCACAAAACTTGCCGCCTCAATCCACTGCGTCATTTCCGCCCGAGTGGGAAGCCGCTTCTTGGCGCCGTCCGTGCGTTCAAACGTCACCGTTGCTTTTTTTCCTGCTTTCCGTTTTGCCATCGTTAAGCCTCCGAAGCCAATTTTTCTGCCGCCAGGCGCGCCTTCTCCTCGGCTTTTTCCTTGGCGGCATACGCATCGTACGCGCGGACGATAGCGCCCACCAACGGATGACGCACTACGTCTTCACTCGTAAAGTGCACGATGGAAATACCGCGCACGTCGGCGAGCACCTTCTGCGCATGCGCTAAGCCGCTTCTTACGCCCCGAGGCAAATCCACCTGAGTGACGTCGCCCGTAATGACGGCGCGCGTACCGAAACCGATGCGCGTCAGGAGCATCTTCATCTGCTCCACGGTCGTATTCTGCGCTTCGTCAAGAATCACGAAAGCGTTGTTCAACGTCCGACCGCGCATGTAGGCGAGCGGTGCAATCTCAATCACCTGTTTTTCAATAAGACGCTGCGTCTTTTCAAAACCGAAAAGATCAAAAAGCGCGTCGTAAAGGGGGCGCAGATACGGATCTACCTTCTGCGAAAGGTCGCCGGGCAGGAATCCCAGGCGTTCGCCGGCTTCCACCGCGGGGCGCGTCAAAACAATGCGCTCTACGGCATCGCGCTCAAAAGCATCCACAGCAGCCGCCACCGCAAGATACGTCTTACCGGTACCCGCGGGTCCGATGCCGAAAGTCACGTCGGTTTCCATCAAAGCCTTCAGATACCGCTTCTGATTGGGCGTACGGGGTTTAAGTCCCGAGCGGCGCGTCTTAAGTTGTACGCCGTCTTCGTCCTCCGTTTCCCCGCCCCGTTCTTCGGCGATGATCATCATCTGCACATCGTTTACGGTGAGATCGTTCCCCGCCTGAACGCGTTCGGCGGCGCGGCGCACGACGGCTGCGGCTTTCTCAGCGTTCGCCCCCACAAAACGGAAATGACTGCCGCGCCGGATGACCTGCACGGAAAACGCATTTTCCACCTGACGCAGATTTTCGTCCAACGCACCCACGACCGTCTGCAGTTCATGCGGCGTGAGATCTGCCGAATACACTTGAGAATTGTCTGCCGCCGGCATCACTTCGCCTCCAAAACGCCGCCCAACGTGTGGGGATACACCTCGGTAATCCGCAGATTCACCATCGTGCCGATCAACGCTTTATCACCCTTAAAGTTCACCACGCGGTTATTGTCCGTACGGGCAGCGAGAACCCCCTCTCCGCGGCGGGCTTCGCCGGTCACGAGACATCGTTCCAAATTCCCCAGCATCGCGCGGGACAATTCGTCGGCCTTGGCGTTGTTGACGGCCTGCAGATGCTGCAGACGCTTTAATTTAACTTCCTGCGGCGTATCGTCGGGCAAATCCGCCGCCGGCGTTCCCGGGCGCTTGGAATACACGAAGGAGAAACTCGCGTCAAACCCAACTTCTTCAATAAGACGCATCGTCTCCTCGAAGTCCTCTTCCGTTTCGCCGGGAAATCCCACGATGAAGTCGGTCGCCACGGCAATATCCGGGCGCACTTCGCGCAATTTTTTAATACGGTCAAGGTACCAATCGTGCGTATAACCTCGCTTCATCGCCGCGAGGATTCGGTCGGAGCCGCTCTGCACGGGCAGATGCACGTGGTTCGCCAACTTCGGAAGGTACCCGTAGGCCGCAATCAGGCGATCCGAAAATTCCGTCGGATGGCTCGTCGTATAACGGATGCGCTCGATCCCTTCAATTTCGCTTACGTATTCCAAAAGGAGTGCAAAGTCGACTTCGGCTCCATCGGCCCCCTTGCCGCGATACGCATTGACGTTCTGTCCCAAAAGCGTGATTTCCTTGACGCCCTGCTCGGCCAAAATGGAGCATTCGACCAAGACGTCCATCAGGGGCCGGCTGATTTCTTCCCCGCGGGTATAGGGGACAATGCAGTAAGAGCAATATTTGCTGCAGCCTTCCATCACCGATACAAAAGCGGTCGGGCCTTCCACCTTGGGTTCCGGCAGGCAATCGAATTTTTCAATCTGCGGGAAGGTAATGTCCACCTGCGCTTTCCCCGTCGTCTCCCTCTTTTCCAGGAGCTGGGGCAAGCGGTGCAGCGTCTGCGGCCCGAAAACCACGTCCACCCACGGCGCGCGGCGAAGGATGTTTTCCCCCTCCTGGCTCGCAACACACCCGCCGACGGCAATCCGCATGCCAGGGCGGAGTTTCTTCAGTTCGCGGATGCGACCCAAATCGGAAAACGTTTTTTCCTGCGCCTTTTCGCGGATGGAGCAGGTGACGATCACGACGAGATCGGCGTCGTCAGGTTCAGCAATGCGTTCGTACCCCTTGGTGCGCATGAGGTCGATGATGCGCGCGGAGTCATAGTCGTTCATCTGGCAGCCGAAGCTGCGCAGGTAGATTTTTTTAGTATCGGCTGACACGGTTTTTATCCGGTGGCTGTTATTGAAAGGGGGCGTATTTTAGCGGTTTTCTCCTGGTGCTTGCCGACGTTTTTCTTACGGAAAACAACCATCTTGTCTTCATCAATTTCAAAGTCTAGCTGTCCCGGAAGTTTTCCGCCTCTGCATGATTCTCTTTCAACGGATTCGACTAACCATTTAACTGTCAAAACTAACCGTTCAACTAACAAACTACTCATTTTCCTGATCAGACTAACCATTTACTACAAAACACGTGAAAGTTTGAAAATACAGAAACTCAGCAACCACAGCAGTCATTGCAAAATAGTCTGCGATATTGCGGACTAACGGACTAAAATAGAAGACTTTGTTAGTTCAACTGTCTCAGCGCTTTCTGATTCCGCCGACAGTTTTTCTTTTCTTTTTAGGTTCAAATGAAAGAAATCCGCACCCGCATCGCCCCGTCTCCGACCGGCATGATGCATCTCGGAACCGCCCGCACCGCCATTTATTGCTGGGCTGTTGCACGCCACCTGGGCGGCAAGTTCCTCCTTCGTATCGAAGACACCGATCAGAAGCGCTCCACCGACGAAGCCACTCAGGTGATTCTCGATTCGATGAAGTGGCTCAACCTCGACTACGACGAAGGCCCCATCTACCAGATGGATCGTCTTGACCGTTATCGTGAAATCGTCGATCAGATGTTGGCCGACGGCCGTGCCTATAAGTGCTATGCAACTCCCGAAGAACTCGACGCCATGCGCGAAGAACAGCGAGCCAAGGGGATAAAACCCCGCTACGACGGCCGCTGGCGTCCTGAAAACTGCGTCGGCAAACCCATTCCTGAAGGCGTGAAGCCCGTCATCCGCTTCCGTAACCCGGACGACGGCGACGTCACCTGGAACGACGCCGTTTACGGCCCGATCACCATTTCCAATAAGGAACTGGATGACCTCATCATCATGCGCGACGGCATTCCCACCTACAACTTCGCCGTAGTGGTGGATGACTGGGATATGAAGGTGAGTCACGTGATCCGCGGTGCAGACCACATCAACAACACCCCCCGTCAAATCAACCTTTATAAGGCGTTGGGCGCCGAAGTGCCGGTCTTTGCGCATCTCCCGCTCATCAACGGCCCCGACGGCCAAAAGCTTTCGAAGCGCCACGGTTCCGTTTCCGTTATGGAATACGAAGCCCGCGGTTTTCTGCCCGAAGCCGTCTTCAACTACCTCGCTCGTCTGGGCTGGGGCCACGGCAACATGGAAAAGTTCAGCCGTGACGAACTTGCCAAGGTCTTTGATCTTTCCGACTGCTCTCGTGCCGCGGCCCGCATCGACTTCAAGAAGTTCGAATGGCTCAATGCGCAGTACATGAAGGAAGCCGACGACAAGCGCCTCGCGGATCTCGTGCGCGCCCGCATCGAAAAGCGCGGCGGCAAAGTCGAAGGCGGCCCCGACCTCGTCGGCGTCTGCGGTCTTTTGAAGACTCGTGCGGCGACTTTGGAAGCGCTCGCCGATCAGGCGCTCTTCTTCTACAAGCCCCTTGAACGCGACGCAGAGGCTGTGAAGGCCGCTCTCGCCGACGGCAACCGTGATGCCCTCATTGATTTCCGCGACGGCATTACGCAGCTCGCCGACTTCAATGCTCAGGCGATTTACGGCGTCATCAAGGCCGTAATGGAAAAGCGCGGCATCAAGATGGGACCGATCGCAACGCCCCTGCGCGTTCTCGTCTGCAACGTCGACAAGACGCCGCAGATCGATAAGACGCTCGAACTCTTCGGTAAGAACGAAGTACTCGCCCGTATTGAAAGCGGCCTCGCCATGGCAGCTTAATCCGCTGATTTAGCTTGTTTTAGGAAGACCGTCGTTTTTTTTCGGCGGTCTTTTTTCATTTTTTCGTCGAAAAAATTTGCATTTTTCGGAAGCGCTCTGTATAGTTCGCTTCCTGTCGCAGAGATGCGACGACACAAAGAGTGCGCCGGTAGCTCAGTTGGATAGAGTACCTGGCTACGAACCAGGGGGTCGCGGGTTCGAATCCTACCCGGCGCACCAAGATAATCCCAGATCGCCTAAAGCGGTCTGGGATTTCCTTTTTTTTCTGCTTCTCATTTCTTCCGTCAGGTTCGATCATGCGTGCGCTTCTTGCCAAACTCGCCGCTCTTCCTCCGTCTCACACCTCCACACGGGCACTCTTCTTTCTGGCCGGCACCGCTTTTTCCGTTTGGTCCTCACTGGTTCCTTTTCTCAAACTCCGCACGGGCGTTGATGAAGCCACGTTAGGACTTCTCCTTCTGTGTCTCGGCGGCGGTTCGCTTTGCGTCATGCCGTTTTCCGGACTGCTCGTGTCCCGTTTCGGCTGCCGCCGCGTACTGACGCTGGCCTGCCCCATGGGAATGCTTTGTCTCCCCAGGCTGGCCTGCGTGGATTCCGTCTGGGGCGCTGCACTTCTCATCGCCCTCATGGGTGCGCTTTTAGGCACCATGGACGTCACGATGAACATCCAATCCGTCATTGTCGAAAAATCCGCCGGGCGCCCCATGCTTTCAGGATTCCATGCCTGTTACTCCATGGGCGGCATCGCAGGCGCCGGACTCATGAGTCTTTTCCTCAACTGTCGGCTGACGCCCCTAGTTTCGGTGCTGATTCTATTCGTACTCACGGGGATTGCACTCTGGAAACTGCTGCCGCACTGCCTTGCCAAAGCACCGACGCCCGCTGAATCCCGGCAAGGTCGCTCGCTGCCGCCGCCCTATATTCTCTATCTGGGGCTCCTCTGCTTCATCATGTTCATGACGGAAGGAAGCGTGCTGGACTGGTCGGCCGTGTACCTGCGGGAAATATCCGAAGCGGACGCTGCTGACGCGAGTCTCGGCTTTGCGGCGTTTGCCGCACTTCAAACCGTGGGGCGCCTCATCGGCGACCGACTGATCACCAAAATCGGCCGCATGGCCACCGTCCTCACTGGCGGCCTTCTCTGTACCGCCGCGCTCGTAATTCTTTCGCTCGGCGTGAACCAAACCGTCGCTTTCGGCGCCTTTGCGCTTTTGGGGCTTGCGACGGCCAACATCATTCCTGTCTTTTTCTGGGCGGCCGGCAATCAGAAACTGATGCCGGTCGAAGGTGCGATGTCCGCTGCATCCACCTGCGGTTACCTCGGGGTTCTCGCCGGGCCTGCGCTCATCGGGTTCGTTGCGCATACGGCAACGCTTCCCCTCGCCTACGCGATGATGGGCATGTTCACACTCTTCGTTGCCGCAACATCCGTTCAGTTCCGTCGTTGAAACTCGCAACGACCACACCCGTCGCAGGCAGTGCCCCGGCGGGTTCTTTTTCGTACTCGGGAAATTTTCGGACAAAAAAAATCAGCCCAGCGGCTGACTTTTTCGATTGGCGTCCCCAAGCGGATTCGAACCGCTGTACCGACCGTGAAAGGGTCGTGTCCTGGGCCTCTAGACGATGGGGACCCTGAATTCTTGGTGGAGGATAGCGGGATCGAACCGCTGACCTCTTGCATGCCATGCAAGCGCTCTCCCAGCTGAGCTAATCCCCCAAGAAGTTGGTGGAGATGAGGAGGATCGAACTCCTGACCTCTGCATTGCGAACGCAGCGCTCTCCCAGCTGAGCTACACCCCCAACCTTCTGGTTTTCGTCAGACGTTTGTCGTCTGAAGGATGCGCATTATGCAGGGGTTTTCTGAGGAATGCAAGTTTTTCTACAAAAAAGTCTTCTCCCAGCCCTCTCGTCCCTGCGAAAGACGCCGGGATTCCGTGAAATTTCTTAGCTCTCTAAAGGCCAGCCCGCTTTCTTTCGTGCGAAAATTGCGTACTTTGACAAACGTCGCTTGAGGCGCGTTTGCCCGTGGGTTATTTCAGTTCATCACAGAAAGAAAACACATCACATGAGTCAGACCACTTCTCAGGAGCTCGCCAAGAGCTTTGAACCGGCCGACATTGAAGCGCGCTGGTATCCGATTTGGGAAAACCGCGGCTACTTCAAGGCCGGCAGCGATCCCGCCAAACCCGGCTTTGCCATTCAGCTGCCCCCGCCCAACATTACCGGGATTCTCCACATGGGGCACGCCTTCAACCAGACCGTGATGGACTCCCTGACCCGTTACTACCGCATGTCGGGCTACAACACGCTGTGGCTTCCGGGTACCGATCACGCCGGCATCGCCACGCAGATCGTGGTGGAACGCCAGCTGCAGGGCGAAGGCAAGGATCGCCGCGACATCGGCCGTGATGAATTCATCAAGCGCATTTGGGACTGGCAGAAGATTTCGGGCGGTACGATTTTGAATCAGATGCGCCGCTTGGGGGACAGCCTTGACTGGTCCCGTCTTTATTTCACGATGGACGAAAAGCTGTCCAAGGTCGTGAAAAAGACCTTCGTTCAGCTTTATCGCGAAGGCCTCATTTACCGCGGCAAGCGCCTCGTCAACTGGGACCCGAAGCTGCAGAGCGCGGTGAGCGACCTCGAAGTCGAAAGCGAAGAAGCCGCCGGACACCTCTGGGAAATCCGTTACCCGGCCGCCGACGGCGGCGAAGGCGTCGTCGTTGCGACGACGCGTCCGGAAACCCTTTTCGGTGACCAGGCAGTCGCCGTACATCCGGAAGACGAACGCTACAAACACTTGGTCGGCAAGATGTTGAAACTCCCCTTGACCGACCGTGAGATTCCCGTCATCGCTGACGAATACGTGGATCGTGAATTCGGATCCGGCTGCGTGAAGATCACGCCCGCCCACGACTTCAACGACTTTGAAGTCGGCAAGCGCCACAACCTCGCCATGGTGAGCGTTCTCACGAAGACCGCCACCATGAACGACAATGTGCCGGAAAAGTACCGCGGCATGGATCGTTACGCTTGCCGCAAGGCCTGCGTGGCGGACTTGGAAGCTCAGGGCCTGTTGGTCGGCATCAAGGACATCAAGCACATGGTGCCGCGCGTCGCACGCACGGGCGAAATCGTTGAACCGATGTTGTCCGAGCAGTGGTACATGGCGATGAGCAAACCCGCTCCCGAAGGCACGCGTTACCCCGGTAAATCCATCGGTGAAGTTGGCCTTGAAGCCGTGACCTCGGGCGAAGTCAACATCTTCCCCAAGGAGTGGCAGGGCGTTTACCGTCAGTGGCTCGAAAACATTCAGGATTGGTGCATCAGCCGTCAGCTTTGGTGGGGGCATCAGATCCCGGCCTGGTACGACGAAAAGGGCAATGTTTACGTTGCCGAAAGCGAAGAAGAAGCGCAGGCTCAGGCAGGCTCAGGCGTTGCGCTCACGCGTGACGAAGACGTTCTCGATACTTGGTTCAGCTCCGCACTCGTTCCCTTCTCGACGCTGGGAGGCCCCGACGTCAAACCTGAAGACAAAACGGCTTACGACCTTTACCTCCCCTCCACCGTGCTCGTCACGGGCTACGACATCATCTTCTTCTGGGTCGCCCGCATGGTGATGATGACGAAGCACTTCACGGGACGCGTGCCGTTTAAGAACGTGTACATCCACGGTCTCGTGCGCGATGCGGAAGGCAAGAAGATGAGTAAGAGCGAAGGGAATACTTTGGATCCCCTCGACCTCATCAGCGGCATCGATCTTGAAAACCTTATCAAGAAAAATACCCGCGGTCTGCGCCAGCCGGAAAAAGCACCGAAGGTGGAGAAGATGCTGCGTAAGCGCTACCCCAACGGCATCAATTCCTACGGGGCGGATGCCCTGCGCTTTACGATGGCGGCTTACGCCACGCTGGGGCGCAACGTCAACTTCGACATCAAGCGCTGCGAAGGCTACCGCAACTTCTGCAACAAACTTTGGAACGCCACGCGCTTCACGCTGATGAACATCGAAGGTAAGGACTGCGGCACGGGAAGCGACGCCGGTAAACCCATGACCTTCACGTTCGTGGATCGCTGGATTCAGAGTGAACTCACGCGCACGCTCAAAGCGGTGCATCAGGCCTTTGCCGAGTACCGTCTCGACAATGCCGCCAACGCCATCTACAGCTTCGTGTGGAACGAATTCTGCGACTGGTACCTTGAACTCACCAAGGTGCAGTTGGCAAGTGAGGATGAAGCTCTGCAGCGCGGGACGCGCCATACGCTCGCGACCGTACTGGAAACTATCCTCCGCATGGCGCACCCCATCATTCCCTTCATCACGGAAGAATTGTGGCAGAAGGTGAGCGTCTGCGCCGGCACCCGCCGCGCCGACGAAGAAGCGAGCGTGATGGTGGCGCCCTATCCGAAGGCCGACGGTACGATTGACGAAGACGCCGACCGGAAGATGGCGCTTTTGAAGTCGATGATCGACGCCGTGCGCAACCTCCGAGGCGAAATGCAGTTGGCGCCTTCCGTTCGTGTGCCGCTGAAGGTCGAAGGCGACAAGACCATCACGGAAACGGTGGCGTCCTACCTGATGGCTCTCGCCCGCGTGTCGGCGGTGGAATCCGTGGAAGACATCAATAAGGCGAACGAAGGCGGTGTGGCTCCCGTGGCCATCACGGGTGACTTCAAGCTGATGCTCAAGGTAGAAATCGACATCGCTGCCGAACGTGAACGTCTCACGAAGGAAGTGATGCGTCTTGAAAACGAAATCAAGAAGTGCAACGCAAAGCTCTCCAATGTCTCGTTCGTGGAACGCGCACCCGCTGCCGTCGTTGAACAGGAAAGAAAGCGTCTTGCGGACTTCAACACCACGTTTGAGAAGGTTTCGTCTCAGCTCGCGCGCTTACCAAAGGCCTAACGCCTGCTGACACCCGTCACTAAAAAACGCCGTCCGATCATTACGTCGGGCGGCGTTTTTGTTGGGGTGTCACTTCAAGCAAAAATCAAATCGACGGCGCTGTCTTTTCTTCCGGGCGCCACGCTTTGCAGACGTCGACCCAGCCTGCGGGTTTCGCTGCTGCTTCCATTTCGGAAACGGTCAATTCCACCGCAGTATGGTCTTCGCCGGCGGCGGGGAAAATCGTCGTAAAGCGCTTTAGAGATTCGTCGAAATAAAGCGTCACGCCGTCTTTGAGCGCAAAGGGGCAGACGCCGCCCGGTACGTGTCCCGTGAGGCGTTCCACGTCCGCTGCCGGAATCATGTGAGCCTTCTCGTGAAACGCCATCTTGTAGCGGTGATTGTCCACCTTCGCGTCGCCCGCCACCACGATCACCACGGGCCCCGCGGCAAGGCTAAAGGACAATGACTTCGCAATGTGTTTCGGCCAGCAGCCAAGCGCCTCGGCCGCCAGTTCCACCGTCGCACTCGACCCTTCGGGGAGTCGTATCCGATCCGCCAAACCCGCTTTTGTCAAAAAGGCTTTCACGCGCTCAAACGCCGCCGACATAGCTCACTCCTCAGTCTTTTGCGACATAGCGCCAGGCACGCTGCGCCGCATGTTTTTCACAACACCCTGTGCATTCGTCGCACCCCGAAAAGCCCGGAGCAGTCACAAGACGCACCGAGTCCTTCGCCGCCAGTTTCTCCGCCATCATGGCAATCACTGCCGGGGTTGTCTGAAAATGCCGGGCAATCTGTTCTTCCCCCTGCATTCCCTGTTCTTTAATGTAGGCCTTCAGTTCACTCAGAGAAATCATGTTTTGTACTCCAAAGAAAACGCCCGGACGGCGTTTTAGCACACATCCGGGCGTTGGGTTCTCAAAATCAGCCGTTAAACCGATTTGAGATTAACGGGCCGTAATCGGGATCACCTTCGGGGCGTTCGCACGTTCACGGTTCACGTAGCACTTCATCATGAGCACCATGCCCACGAGGAGCGCCACCGCGATCACGATCGCAAAGACGGCATAAAGCGGATCCGCACTGAAGGAGCCCAAACGGTAGACGATCGTCGCCGTGGAGTAGCCCATGACGGACGTCCAGCAGGCAAGGAACACCGTCCACACGGCACCGGCTTCACGGAAGACCGCCGCCACCGCCGCGCCGCAGGGCATGTAAAGAAGAACCATCAGCAGGTAGCAGAACGCAGCAAACGGCGTACCGAAGAGCTTCTGCATCACGCCCACGGACGTAAGCGAGAATTCATTGTCTTCAGCCGCAGCCTGAGCGTCTTCTTCCGTATCAAAGTTACCGACTTCGATGCCGGCCGGGTCAAGGAGCGAACTGCCGAGATCGGCAAGGTTGTCGCGCACGGCTTCGCAGGCTTCAGTCAAAACGCCCGTAAAGCTCCAGCCTTCTTCCTCTTCTTCGCCTTCCTTCGCGTCATCGCCTTCAGCCTTGGCATTTTCTTCCGCGGCCATCGTTTCATAGAGCGAATTCATGGTACCCACCACGGCTTCCTTCGCGAGAATACCGGTGAAGATACCCACGGCCGCCGGCCAGTTATCCTGCTGCACGCCCATCGGCTGGAAGATCGGCACGATCGTCTGACCGATCTTGGAAAGCACGGACGCGTCGGAGTCTTCGTTGCCGAAGGAGCCGTCGGTACCCCAGCTGTTCAGGAACTGCAGACAGGCCACGATTACCACGATCACCTTACCTGCACGGAGGACAAAGCCCTTCAGTCGATCCCACGTACGCAGCATCACGCCCTTGAAAGTCGGGATGTGGTAAGGCGGAATTTCCATCACGAAGGCGCTCGTGTCACCGGTCAACACAAACTTCTTCAGCACGAAACCCGTGAAGACGGCGGCGAGGATACCGATGAGGTAGAGACCGAACACCAAGTTCTGACCGTTCGTCGGGAAGAACGCCACACCGAACAACACGTACACGGGGAGACGCGCGCCGCAGCTCATGAACGGAGCCATCATGATGGTCGTGATGCGGTCGCCCGGACGGTCGATCGTACGCGTCGCCATAATGGCGGGCACGTTGCAGCCGAAACCGACGATGAGCGGCACGAAAGCCTTACCGGGGAGCCCCAGACCACGCATCATGCGGTCCATCACGAAGGCCGCGCGGGCCATGTAGCCCGAGTCTTCGAGAATGGCAAGGAAGAAATAGAGGAAGAAAATCACCGGGATGAAGGTGGACACGGTCTGCAGACCGCCGCCGATGCCGTCGGCGAGGATAACCTTCAGCCATGCCGGGCAACCGATGTTTTCAAGGAGCGTACCGAAGCCGTCCACGGCGATGCCGCCCACGAGGATATCGAAGAAGTCAATGAAGGCCGCCCCGAAATTCTGCGTGAAGAGGAACATCACATACATCACGAAAAGAAAGATCGGCAAACCCAGCCAGCGGTTCAAAACCACGCGGTCGATCTTATCGGTGATGGTCGCCGTCACTTCGCCTTCGCGCTTGATGACCTTCTCAGCAACACCTGCCACGAACTGGTAACGGGCATCGGCAATGGCGATGTCGAGATCGTCGTCAAAGTCTTTGGCGATCGGCGCAATGAGGGGCTTCACCGCTTCGACGGAACCCGCAGGCAACTTGTCGGCGATGCCGGGCGCATTTTCCATCAACTGCACGGCAAACCAATTCGGACGTTCGACGCCCAACTGCGCGAGCTTGTCTTCCACGCTCTTGATGCCGGCCGTGATCTTTTCGTCAAACTTCACGGACATCGGGGGCACTACGGGGTGCTTCAAAAAGTCGCTCACGGCGGCGCGCAGTTCATCCACGCCCGTACCTCGGGCCGCAACGAGCCCCACCACCGGGCACCCAAGCTTTTCCCGGAGTGCGTCAAGATTGATTTCGAGGTGATGCGCCTTCGCAATGTCGAGCATGTTCACCACGACAATCATCGGCACGCGCATTTCAACGAGCTGAGCCGTGAGGTAAAGGTTGCGTTCGAGGTTGGACGCGTCGACGATGTTCACCACGCAGGACGATTCATTCGTCAAAATGTAGTCGCGGGCGACGCGTTCGTCTTCACCCGCGGTACTTGCGGGCGTAATGGAATAAATACCGGGAAGATCAACGATTTCGATCTGTTCGTTGTTATAGGTGTAGTAACCCACCTTCTTTTCCACGGTCACGCCGGGCCAGTTGCCGACGTCCTGATGGGCCCCGGTAAGGGCATTAAAGAGCGTCGTCTTACCGCAGTTCGGGTTACCGACGACGCAGATAGTCTGCTTAGCCATATTGAGTGATGTAAGTAACAGTCAAAAAAGCTGATTAACCGAGTTCCACTTCCATAATGGCGGCTTCGTCCTTACGAACGCTGATGAAGCTGCCGCGAACGCGGATTTCGATGGGGTCGCCCAAAGGAGCGATGCGCACGACTTCAAACGGTGTTCCGGGCGTCGCACCCAACATCAGCAGACGCCGGCGATATTCCACGGCATCCTTGCTGTACTTCTTAATGCGGCCCTTGTCACCGGGATGGAGATCCTTAAGCAACATAGTGGTGATTTCCTTTAATGAACATAAATTTTGTTCGCGACGTCGTAGTTGACGCCGATGCGCCCGTCGCCGACGGCTATGAGGATGCTTTCGTCCGTACCGCCATAAAGAACCTTCACGGTTGACCCGCGGCGAAGCCCGAGATCCGCCAGGCGGTTCTCTTCACCCTCGTCGAGCTTCGTCTTGACGACGATGCCTTCGACGCCCTGGCCAAGTTCTGTGAGTTTTTTGATGGAAGATGTACTCATTTTCTGCGGTTACCTCTGAGCGGTTTACGAATCAAAACGGCACGCGAAGCGACCCTTCGCGGGGCTGTTCGCCGCGCATACTAATGAGACCTATTCTCATTTGCAAGATTTCGTAACGGAAATCGTTCTCATTCCTAAGGTTTTCTGACTAAACGCAAAAAAAGCGCCCGAGCCTCACTAAGCGTTATTGCTTAGGAAAACTCGGGCGCTTTTTCGTCCGTATTTTCAGTTTTGTCAGGATTTCTTCGGTAAAAGCGTAATAAGCGACGACGTATCCCATCGGCTGCCGCCCTGAGCTTCGACCTGCGCGTAGAAATTATCCACGAGCGCCGTCACGGGAAGCGCCGAGCCGTTACGCTTCGCTTCATTCAACGCGATGGCCAGATCCTTACGCATCCATTTCACGGCAAAGCCGAAGTCAAAACGGTTTTCGAGCATCGTCGTGCCGCGCGCCGACATCTGCCAGGAGCCCGCGGCCCCCTTTTCAATGACGGAGAGCACCGTCTTCATGTCGAGTCCCGCGTTTTCACCGAATCGGATCGCTTCGGAAAGCCCTTCGACGAGCCCCGCGATCGCAATTTGGTTGCACATTTTGGCCAGCTGTCCCGCTCCGGCTTCTCCGATCCGCGTCACTGCACAGGCTTCGGCGGCGATGACGTCTTTAACGGCTTCAAACACCGCCGCATCGCCCCCGACCATAACGGTCAGGCACCCTTTTTCGGCGCCGGCTTCGCCGCCCGAGACCGGCGCATCCAAAAAGTGTTTGCCTTCGCGCGCAAACCGCTCTGCCATCTCGCGCGCCACTTCCGCTGAATCCGTCGTGTGATCCACGAAAACGGCATCCGCCTTCATACCGGCCAGTGCTCCGTTTTCGCCGTACACCACACTTCTCAGATCATCGTCGTTGCCGACGCAGGCAAAGACGATGTCGGCTCCTGCCGCAGCCTCTTTGGGTGTCGCGGCAGCCATTCCGCCGAAGGTCTTGACCCAGCGTTCAGCTTTTTCACCAGTTCGGTTGTAGACCGTCACGGTGTGGCCGGCCGCCGACAAATGCGCCGCCATGGGGTAGCCCATGACGCCCAATCCCAAAAAGGCGACCCGCTTCGAAGTCGTCGCCGGATACGATTCTCGCCGAATAAACATGTTTACTTACCTCGGGCATCCAGTTCACCCTGGGTGTAGGCTCCGAGCCTTTCCCCCCAGGCGTAAAGATCATCCAAAATCGCCTGACGACGCTCGTAGCGCGCGTCATCCAAACGACCGTCCGCAATGAGCGCATCATTCACTTCGGCCTGCTTGTCGATTTCTTCGAAGAACGCATCAAAGCTTCTCACCCCCATCACGGCACCGGACAACCGGTACGCGCAGAAGTCTCGCCACTTCTCCAACTCGTCTTCGGTGAGGCTTTCCGGCCAACTGCGTCCGCGCAGGCGCCAGAGCACTTCGTTCAAGCGGCTGTCTTCAAAATGAATTCGGCCCTCGGCAATTCCGGTCGTCAAGGCTTCAGGCGCCAATTCCTGCACATGCTGCATCATCGGCCGATCCGTATTGGGAATCATGTCCGAATAAAGCGCCGCGTCCGTGTCGGGCTGCGGCGGCTGAGTCCCTTCTTCGCGGGTGCGGCTCATGTAAACGGGGCTCACGACTTCCTTTTGCAACGCCGTGAGCTTTGCGCCGTTCGCCACAATCTTTTCCAAGTCAAGGCCGAACCGTTCGCAGACTTTCGGCGTCAAAACACGCAGATCCGAACACACGAAGGGCGACGTATTGATTTTGATGACGGAAAGCGGCAAACGCGTTTCCCCCTCGCCCAACATCGATTTGGAGCCGAACGCCCGACGGCGGATGTCTTCGGCGGACATGCCGACCAATTCTTCAGGATCTTCGCGGCAGTCCCACACGAGGTATTCGTTCTTATTGACGGGCCCCACCGTAATGGGGAGCACGATCCTGAGGAAGCCGCGCCGCTGCCCCGCAGACGGATCAACGCACACGCAGGGACGTCCCGTTTCGAGAGCGGCCCGCACCGAAGCCTTACTGCGGTTATTGAGCGCCCACTGCCAGAGACGCGGCTGGCGCTGCGCGAGAAGCCGCGCCAAGGCAATCGTCGCTTCCACGTCACTTGCCGCATCATGCGCCCGAGAGTGTTCGAGGCCGTTGGCGCGCGTAAGTTTCTCGAGTCGGAACGAATACAAATCCGCCTTCAGAGGATCGGGCCCGCCGTTTTTGGGCCAGTCAATCCCTTCGGGGCGCAGCGCCCACACGGCGAGCACGAAAGGGAACAGATCCCAACGGGAGCAGCCTTCGCTCCACTCGCGCTCATACGGATCATAGAGATTGCGCCAAAACAAATGACGCGTCACCTCGTCATCAAATTTCATGGAGTTGTACCCCACGGAAATCGTGCCGGGACGCGTCATCTGCTCGCGAATGTTCGCTGCAAAATCATGTTCGGAAACGCCCAGCTCTTCCGCTTTCTGCGGCGTGATGCCGGTGATGAGGCAGGAAGTGGGTTCCGGCAGGTAGTCCATCGACGGACGACAGTACCAGATATCCGGTTGATCCGTGAGAAGGTTGAAATTCATGTCGGTGCGCCAACCCGCAAACTGCACGGGGCGATCCAACCGTTGATTCAGACCGAACGTTTCATAGTCGTGCCAATAAATCGTCGGGATTGCTTCGGTAGCCATGTCGGTATGAGTAAAAAAAGAGAATGCATTTCTTTACTCTACACGTCCGAAACCGTTTTTTGTGTAAAGACGATGAAAAAAATCCGCCGAACGGCATTTTCTCTCAAAGAAAACCGTCCGGCGGCCCGAAAACAAACAATTACGGCAAATTAGGCGATCTTGGAATAACCGCCGGCGCGATCCGATTCACGCAGGTATTTATCAAACTGCATCGCCACCGCGCGCACAAAGATTTTGCCCTTTGGACTCACGGTGATTTTTTCGGGAGTCATCGTGACGAGCCCGTGCTTTACATAAGCACCGAGCTTCTTGATTTCCCAGGCAAACGTCTCGTCGAAATTGATGCCGAATTCGTCTTCGATCGCCTTCTTGTCAATTTCAAAGCGGCACATCACCGTCATGATGACGGCGCGGCGCAGCTTGTCTTCCTCAGACAGCTTGAAGCCCCGGCAGGTGGCGAGTTTCCCCGCCCGCACGGCCTCGGCCCACGGTTCGATATCACGGGGATTGCAGGCATAAACCCCTTCTACGAACGAAATGGAACTCGCCCCCAAAGCAATCATGTCGCATTCAGCTCGGGTAGAGTAACCCTGGAAGTTGCGCTGAATCGTGCCGTTCACCTGTGCGATCGATAACTCGTCCGTCGCTTTTGCAAAGTGATCCATCCCGATGTAGCGGTAGCCGTTTGCAGTGAGGTGGCGAATGGCATCAAACATGATGTTCACCTTTTCCGCCGTTCCCGGAAGATCCGCGGGAAGAATGCGCCGCTGGGCCTTGAAGTGATTCGGCAGATGCGCGTAGTGATAAAGGGCAATGCGATCCGGGCTCAGTTCGATCACCTGATCAATCGTCTTTTCAAAGGATGCCCGCGTCTGCTTCGGCAGTCCGTAAATCAAGTCCATATTGACGGAATGGAAACCGTTTTCACGCGCTTCTTCCATCACGGTCTTCACCATGTCAAACGGCTGAATGCGGTTCACGGCCTTCTGCACGTCCGGATTGAAGTCCTGCACGCCGAGACTCATGCGGTTAAAACCCGCCTTTTTAAGGGTCTCCACTTTGTCCTTGGGACAGGTCCGCGGATCGACTTCGATCGAAAACTCACCGTCCGCCGCGAAGGGGAACCGCTTCTCAAAGCCTTCCATCAGGTAAAGGATTTCCTCGTTGGAGAGGAAGGTCGGCGTACCGCCGCCCCAGTGCAACTGCTCCAGAGTCTGCGAGCCCGTAATGAGCCTCTTCACCAAATCGGCTTCCTTCAAAAGCAGATCGATGTATTCCTTGGAGCGCGTATGGTCACGGGTCACGATCTTATTGCAGCCGCAGTAAAAGCAGACGTCGTTACAGAACGGGATGTGCGCATAGAGCGAAAGCCCCGCAGGTTTCGCGGACTTTTCGCGTTCCCTCAGTGCCGCCTCGTAGTCCGAAGCCGTAAAGTCCGTTTTAAAGCGGTCTGCCGTCGGGTACGACGTATAGCGCGGCGCTGGCACGTCGAATTTATTGAGCAGATCGTTATCAGGCAGTTCAACACCGCTTAAGGCGGGATTGGTCATCGGGTCACCCCTTTCATAAATGGACACAAAAGCAACGGAGATTTCGGCGGCTATTCTCTTTTCCTTTGACAAAAGTCAAATCCGCCAATAGTATTTCTGCGCTCGTCGTCTCCGCCCGCAAAAGGCCTCGGACGGCGCTTTTACTCCGTCGTCTCACGCCGAAGTGTAAGCCGACGAGATTATTTGTTTATTACTGATCCGCCCCTCGAACCATTCATCAAGGATTGTCCGATGCTCAACAACCCCACTATCAACATGGCTACTCTGCGCGTTGCCTGCTCCAACTGCAATCTGCGAGAACTCTGCCTCCCCGTGGGTCTGAACTTAAAAGAAATCGAGCAGCTCGAAGACATTGTGAGCACCCGCCGCCGCATCAAGCGCGGTGAAGCTCTTTATCGCGCCGGGGACAAATTCGACGCCCTCTACGCCGTGCGTCTCGGCTTTTTAAAAAGTGCCGTCATGAGCAGCGACGGCCGCGAACAGGTGACGAGCTTTCACATGTCGGGCGACATCGTGGGGCTCGACGGCATCGCGAGCCAAGTCTATTCAAGCGACTTAATTGCCCTTGAAGACACTGAAGTCTGCGTCCTCCCCAAAGAAAAGCTCGACGAATTGACGCAGAGCATGCATGTTTGGGGGGCGCATTTTCAGAAGCTCCTTGCCCGAGAAATCGTGCGCCAGAACGGCGTGATGCTTCTTCTTGGTTCCATGCACGCCGAAGAACGGCTCGCGGCCTTCATCCTCAATCTGTCTCTGCGCTTTGAGCAACGCGGCTACTCCCGCAGCGAATTCGTACTCCGGATGACGCGTGCAGAAATCGGATCCTACCTCGGGCTCAAACTCGAAACCGTGAGCCGCGTCTTGTCCCGCTTCTCTCACGACAATTTCATCATCGTCAACCAGAAGCACGTGCAGATTCTGAATTTCGACGGCCTCCGGAACATCGTTAGCGGTCAGGCCTTCGGGGATCACAAAATTGAAATTGATCCCTCGATCAAAGTTGCAAGCGGCGTCGAAGACTTGGTGTCTGAGGACGAATAACCGCTTCCGGCCTCGCTTCCGACGCCTCGGTTTGAGCATTTCGCCGAGGCGTTTTTTGTTGCCCGAGCGCGTATAGTCTCGCCTGCGCCATTCGACGGCGAGTCATTTTCAGCAAGAAAGGAAAAGCAACTCATGTCCGATCTGAACGAACTCTTTTACCGCGACACCTACGCCCGTGAATTTACGGCCGATGTCGTGTCCTGTACCGAAGGGCAAAACGGCTTTGAAGTCGTGCTCTCCGACACGGCGTTTTATCCGGAAGGGGGCGGTCAGCCCGCCGATCGCGGCAAACTCGACGACGCAGTCGTTACGGACGTGAAGCGCGTTTCGGGCATTATCGTTCACTGCACGGACAAGGCCCTCGCGGTCGGTAGCACCGTCAAAGGCGTACTCGACTGGTCCCGCCGCTACGACAACATGCAGAACCACACCGGAGAACACGTCATTTCCGGACTCATTCACAAAAAGTACGGGTTTGACAACGTAGGTTTCCATATGGACGAGGACGTCATCACCGTCGATTTTGACGGCGTCATTCCTGCGAACGAACTCCTCGCAATCGAACAACAGGTAAACGACGCCATCTACGCCGACATTCCGGTGAATGTTCTCTTTCCTTCCGCGGAAGAACTGAAGGCGATGGACTACCGCAGCAAGAAGGAACTCACGGGGAAAGTCCGTATCGTCGATATTCCGGGATGCGACCGCTGCGCCTGCTGCGGCACCCATGTAGCAAGGACGGGTGAAATCGGTCTGCTGAAAGTGTTGTCCTCTGAAAAACACCGCGGCGGCACCCGCATCCTCTTTGTATGCGGCGCCCGGGCGTTGCGGGACTACGCGGCAAAAAACGCTTCAGTACGCCGGATTTCGGAACTTCTTTCCGCCAAACCCGCCGAAGTCGCTGAAGCCGTGGAAAAACTCCTCACGGCTCAGAATCTCAAAGAAAGCGAAGTGATTGAACTCAAAAAGAAGCTTCTCACGCTCAAAGCCGAAGCTCTTCCCGCCTCCGACACCGTCATCATCCGCTTCGAAGACGGCATGACGCCGCAGGAACTGAGAACGTTCGCCACCGTCATTGCCGACCTTAACAAGGCTCCGGCCGCAGCCGTTCTTTCGACGACGGCGCCCGACACCTTCAGCTACGTGCTCTACGGTCCTGCGGACAAAATGCGGGACATCAGTAAAGCCCTTAACCAAAAACTCTGCGGCCGCGGCGGCGGCAACGGCGGTTTTGTTCAGGGTTCCTACAAGGCCTCCCGAGACGCAATTGCCGCAGCGATAACGGAAGCCTTTGCCGCACTTTGAAACGCCGGCAAGCGGCAAAAGGCGGCCTCGTTTAGAATAAACGTAACTTTTTTCGGCGCCCGAACGGCGGGCGCCTCACCACATTTTTTGGGAGTTCCCCGCAAATGGCACTTGTCAGCATGCGTCAGCTGCTCGATCACGCAGCAGAAAACGGTTACGGCGTTCCCGCATTCAACGTCAACAACATCGAACAGGTTCATGCCATCATGACCGCGGCCGCCGAAGTCGGCGCCCCCGTCATCATGCAGGCCTCGGCCGGCGCCCGCAAATACGCCGGTGAAGCGTTCTTAAAGCACATGATCGAAGCGGCCGTGGAAGAATGGCCCGAAGTCCCCGTCTGCATGCACCAGGATCACGGCCAGAGCCCCGCGGTGTGCCAGATCGCCATGCGCATGGGCTTTACGTCCGTAATGATGGACGGCTCTTTGATGAGCGACGGCAAGACGATCGCAAGCTACGACTACAACGTCGAGGTGACGAAGCGCGTCGTTGAAAACGCCCACTGCATCGGGGTGTCCGTCGAAGGCGAATTGGGGTGCTTGGGTTCACTTGAAACCATGAAGGGCGACAAGGAAGACGGTCACGGTACGGATGCAAAAATGACCCGCGATCAGCTTTTGACCGATCCCGATCAGGCCGCCGAATTTGTGCGCGCCACGCAGTTGGATGCGCTTGCCATTGCCATCGGTACGAGCCACGGCGCCTATAAGTTCACACGCCGCCCCACCGGGGAAATCCTCTCCATCGCCCGCGTCAAGGAAATCCACGAACGCCTTCCGAACACCCACCTCGTCATGCACGGTTCGAGCTCCGTGCCGCAGGAATACCTCGCGGAAATCCGCGAATTCGGCGGCGACATGCGCGAAACTTACGGCGTGCCGGTGGAAGAAATTCAGGAAGCCATCAAGCACGGCGTGCGTAAGGTCAACATCGACACCGACATCCGCCTTGCGATGACGGCGGCGGTGCGTCGCTATCTCGTCGAAAATCCGAGCGGCTTTGATCCCCGTGCCTACCTCAAGAAGGCCCGTGAAGAAGCCTACAAACTTTGTAAGAGCCGTTATCTCGCCTTCGGCTGCGAAGGTCAGGGCGCGAAGATCAAGCCCATCGGTCTCTCGGTGATGGCGGCTCACTACGCCGACGGCACGCTCGCTCAGAACGTCCGTTAATTTCGATTGGTGACATTCGGCCTGCCGCGAGCCTTCTGCTGCGGCAGGCTTTTTCTTTAGGATTTTTTATGCCCGTCAAAGACGCCCGCGACTTAAAAGGCAAAAGCGGTCTCACGCGACTCATCAATGCCACGAAATATTCCGCAGACGGCATCCGTACTGCGTTTAAAAACGAAGAAGCCTTCCGTCAGGAAAGTCTCGGGGCCGTCGTTCTCGTTCCCGTCGCGTTCTTTCTGCCGGTTTCACTCCCTTTGACGCTCTGGTGCGTGTTTTCGCTCGTTTTCCTCTTGGTGACGGAACTTCTGAATTCCGGCATTGAAGCGGCGATTGACCGAATCGGCCCGGAAATCCACCCTTTGAGTAAATACGCCAAAGACGCCGGCAGTGCCGCCGTCCTCTTTGCACTCACTTTTACCGTCATAACCTGGGTTTCTGTGATCTTAAGCATCTTCTTCGCCTGAATTTGCACTCGGGCTAGGTAAAAAACCAAGACCCTCCGCGGGGGGAGCCCGATACAATGTCCGGCATCTTCAATCGTTGCCGTTCCCTCTCTCACGGGGAACGTGGAGACTATCCATGTCCGGTTTAATGCAGACCAACCTAAAGAGCCTTCCGCTCGTCTACCGCGGCAAGGTCCGCGAATGTTATGCCGTCGGTCAGGACAAACTCCTGATGATCGCCAGCGACCGCATCAGCGCGTTCGACAGCATTCTGAGCGTGCCGATTCCCAACAAGGGAAAAGTTCTCACCCAGCTCACCCAGTTCTGGTTTGACAAACTCACTGAAGGCATGCCCAACCAACTTACGGGCATTGATCCCGCGACGGTTGTCACCCCCGACGAAGTCGAACAGGTCGAAGGCCGCGCCATGGTCGTCAAACGCCTCACCCCGATTTTGATCGAATGCGTCGCCCGCGGCTACATCATCGGCGGAGGCTGGAAGGACTATCAGGCGACGGGCAGCGTCTGCGGCGTCAAGCTTCCCGCCGGTCTCAAGATGGCGGAAAAACTTCCCGAACCCATCTTCACCCCGGCGGCCAAAGCCGAAGTGGGCGTGCACGACGAAAACATTCCGTTCGAGAAAGTCGTCGAAATGTACGGCAAGGACGTCGCCGAAAAGATCCGCGACTACACCCTGACGCTTTATAAGCGCGCGGCCGACTACGCAGCGACCCGCGGCATCATCATCGCCGACACGAAGTTTGAATTCGGTCTGGACGAGAACGGCAACGTCTGCATCATGGACGAAATGCTCACGCCCGACAGCTCGCGCTTCTGGCCCGCCGAACAGTACGACACCGGGATGTCGCCCCCGAGCTACGACAAGCAGTTCCTCCGCGACTGGCTCGAAAGCACCGGTTGGGACAAAGTACCGCCTGCTCCGGTGCCTCCGGAAGACATCATCGAAAAGACGGCCATGAAGTATCGTGAGGCTCTCGTGAAGCTCACGGGCAAGGACGTGCAATAGTGTGACAGCTCCCCGCCCTGACGGGCGAGGGCTCCTGGCAGGACTTAAGCTAAAATCTCGCCATCAGCGGCGCGGACGACGTTTCCGTCACGGGAACGCTGCCGCGCCGATTTTTGTTATTGGAAATCCAAAATGACCGTTGCCAACAAAACCCCTGTAGTCGGTATTGTGATGGGCTCGTCTTCGGACTGGCCCGTCATGCAGAAAGCTGCTGAAATTCTCGAAAAGTTCGGCGTTCCCTACGAAGCCAAGGTCGTGAGTGCGCACCGGATGCCCGACGAAATGTTTGACTACGCCGCCGGTGCCCGAGACCGGGGCCTTGCCTGCATCATCGCGGGCGCGGGCGGTGCGGCGCACCTGCCCGGGATGCTCGCCGCCAAATGCGTCGTCCCGGTTTTGGGCGTTCCTGTTCCTTCGAAATACCTCCGCGGCGAAGACAGCCTCTATTCCATCGTTCAAATGCCCAAGGGCGTGCCCGTCGCCACGTTTGCGATCGGCGAAGCGGGGGCTGCGAATGCCGCGCTCTACGCCGTAACGATCCTCGCCGTAACGGATAAGGCGCTTTACGCCAAACTGCAGGATTTCCGCAAAGAACAAAATGCCGCGGCCCGCGCCATGACGCTGCCGCCCGCCGCGTAAGGACTTAATGATGAAAGCCTCTTTTCCGCTTCCTCCGGGAAGCGTCTTGGGTCTGATGGGCGGCGGCCAGCTGGGCCGCATGTTTGCGCAGTCGGCGGCTACCTTGGGGTACCGCGTCGCCGTACTCGAGAAAAACGCCTGCCCCGCCTCCGAAGTGTCCGATCAGCACATTGCCGCGGCCTACACGGATCCCGCGGCGCTTGCGTCCATGAAGAAAATCACGGCCGCCGTCACGACGGAATTTGAAAACGTTCCGGCGGATGCCTTAACCCATCTCGCGACGGGCGAAGATGCCTGCATCACGGCGCCTGCCGCGGACGCCGTGTCCGTCGCACAAGATCGGCTTACGGAAAAAACGTTTCTGGAAAAAACGGCCGGTATTCCGGTGGCACCGCATGCCGCGGTACTCTCCGAAGCGGACGCTGAAAACCTGTCGGAAGACTTGTTCCCCGGCATTTTGAAAACCACGCGCTTGGGCTACGACGGCAAAGGACAGACGACGGTCCGCAGCCGCGACGACGTCAAAGCCGCTTTCCGTGAGATGGGAAGCGTGCCCTGCATTTTGGAAAAGCGCCTTGCGCTTGCCGCCGAAGTGTCCGTCATCGTCGCCCGCGGCATGACGGGCGATGCCGTCACGTTCCCGGTTTTTGAAAACCACCACAAAAACGGCATTCTCGCCGAAACCGTGGTACCCGCACGCGTGCCGGAAAAGTTGTCGGACGAAGTGCGTGCCTACGCCGAAAAAGTCGCTCACGCCCTTCACTACACGGGCGTCCTCTGCATCGAATTCTTCATTTTGGAAGACGGCACCGTCGTCGCCAACGAAATGGCACCGCGTCCGCACAATTCCGGTCACGCGACGATCGAAGCCTGCGTGACGAGTCAGTTTGAAGAACAGGTGCGCGCCATGGCGGGACTCCCCCTGGGGAACACCGACCTCGTGCAGCCCGCCGTGATGCTCAACATTTTGGGCGACGTCTGGTACGAACAAAAGGACGGACGGGAAGTAAAGCGTGAACCCGCCTGGGCCGATGTGTTGGCCGTTCCCGGCGCCAAACTGCACCTTTACGGCAAGACCGACGCCCGTCACGCCCGCAAGATGGGCCACGTCACCTGCGTGGGCAAAACCACGGACGACGCGTTGGCCTGCGCGAAAAAGGTCGCCGCGATTCTTCATATGGATGAACCCCGCTAATGTCTCAGTTTCAGTATCCCCCGGTCGACGCCGTCGAAGTGCACCGCGCCGTTGAAATCCTCCGCGCCGGCGGCCTGGTCGCCATTCCGACGGAAACCGTCTATGGGCTTGCAGCCGACGCCGACAACGAAAAAGCGGTGATGGCGACGTTTGCCGTCAAGGGACGTCCGACGAACCACCCGCTCATTGTGCACGTTGCAAGTGCCGACGCCTTGTCCGCTTGGGCGCGCGTCGTGCCGCCCGAAGCGCGACTTCTCGCCGAAAAGTTCTGGCCGGGGCCCTTAACGATGGTGCTACCCAAGAGCGAACGCTGTCAGGGGTTCGTCACCGGAGGCCAGGACAGCGTCGCAATCCGCTGCCCCTCTCACCCCTGGATGCAGGCGCTTTTGAAAGAATTTGCGGGCGACAACTTCCGCGCCGTCACCGCGCCGAGCTGCAATACGTTCGGGCGGATTTCCCCTACGTCCGCGCAGCACGTGGCAGACGATTTGGGCGTCAAACCCACGGGGAAACTCGACATGATTCTGGACGGCGGCGTCTGCGAAGTGGGCGTCGAATCCACGATTCTCAATCTTTCGGGCGACCGCCCGGAGATTCTCCGTCACGGTGCCGTCACGCGTGAAATGCTTGAGGCCGTTCTGGGCGTTCCGGTACCCGATGCCGGGAGCAACGCCCCCCGCGCCTCCGGCCGCTTGAAGAGCCACTACGCTCCGAAGACCAAAGTTCGCCTTCTCGCAGCTGACGCCATTGAAGCAACGCTCCGAAATGACGAGCATCTTGCCGCGGCTTTGATGGTGACGAAAGCCACGCAGAAGAACTTCGCCGACAGCGGACTGCTCTCGTCCGATCGTCCCGTGATTACGGCTCCCGAAACGGAAGCGGCCTACGCTCACGAGCTCTACGACAATCTGCATCGCCTGGATGCCTTCGGTGCTGACGTCATTCTCATTGAATGTCCGCCTACGAGCCCTGATTGGGCCGCCGTAAACGACCGTTTAGGCCGCGCCGCAGCTGAGAAGGACAAGGCCTGATGACGGACGTCACGGCGCCCGTCGGCGTATTGGATTCGGGGCTCGGCGGCTTGTCCGTTCTTCGGGCTCTGCGGCAGCGTCTGCCGCACGAAGACTTTCTTTACTGCGCCGACTGCGGCAACGCCCCCTGGGGGGACAAGTCGGTGCAATGGGTAACGGAGCGCTGTGACGAAATTGCACATTTTCTCGTTTCGGTGCATGGCGTCAAAGCGCTCGTTCTCGCCTGCAACACGGCGACGGCCGCCGCGGCCGATCACCTCCGAACCTGGGTGCCGATCCCCGTCATCGGTATTGAACCGGCGGTCAAACCGGCCGTCCAAATGAGCCGCACCCACTGCGTAGGGGTGCTTGCTACCGCAGGTACCATTGCCAGTCCCCGCTACCAAAGCCTTCTCACACGTTTTGCCGACGGCGCCGACGTCATTTCCGTGGGCGCCCCGGGGCTGATGGAATGCGTGGAGCGCGGCGAATTTGAAACGCCCGCGACTTTGTCGCTCATCCGACGCTACGTGGAACCGATGCTCAAAAAAGGCATCGATACCCTGGTGCTCGGCTGCACGCACTACCCCTTTCTCACGCAGGCACTGCGTTGCGTCGTCGGCCCGGACGTCACAATTTTGGAGCCGGGCGACGCCGTCGCGGCCGTCGCTGAAACACGACTGGTCGATACCGCCGGACTAAAAGCCGCCGGATGCGGCCGGGAACTTTTTTACATTCGCGACAGCGAAAAACACGAAACTGTGCTGCGGGTTCTGTGGCCCGCTGCACAAAAAGAAACGGTGCTTGAACTGCCTTTTTAGGAGTTTTGAGATGTCTGACAACGTTCTGATGGATGCATTGCTTTCCCGCCGCAGTCTGAAACCCAAGTACCTCACGACTCCGACACCCACGCTCGAAGTGCTCACGCACGCCGCCCGAGCCGCCCTGCGCGCACCGGATCACGACAGTCTCACGCCCTACCGTTTTGTGGTCATTCGGGAAGAGGATCGCGAAAAGCTCGCCGATCTTTTTGAAGCCGCTGCTCGTCAAAAGACGACCGATGAAGAAAAGCTTGCCAAA
Organism: uncultured Sutterella sp.; assembly: GCA_900544255.1. Lineage (GTDB taxonomy): Bacteria > Pseudomonadota > Gammaproteobacteria > Burkholderiales > Burkholderiaceae_F > Duodenibacillus. The sequence goes on along the minus strand of UQUM01000011.1, from coordinate 1,879 downwards.
GCACGCTCCAAAGCGAAAAAAGGTCCGCAGTTGGTTGCGTTCATCTTTTCGCCCAAGAAGGAACAAGACGACGTGAGCGAAATCGAACAGCTCATCACCGCCGGCGCTGCCTTGGAGCAGTTCCTCTTGGCGCTGAAGGCGCAGGGCTTTGCCTCCATCGTGCTGTCGGGATCGGCTCTAAAGGCCCCCGAAGTGCAGGCTGCTTTCATTCAGTCCCCGAGCGAACAGGTTCTCGCGTGGATCACCTGCGGCACCGCAAAAGAAGACGCCCCACAGGCGGAAAAAGAGACGCGGGGTGGGCCGTTGTCGGTTTGGAATTTGGTTTAATTGCTGCAGTATATCCTGAACTTCCCAAAAAATTTGCACTCAAACACCGGCACGGGTGATTATTTCCCCAAAAAGGTCATCAGCTCCTGATAGGTTTTCCGGCTGGTTCTGAGAGCCGCGGCGATGTTGGCTGCCTGCACCTCTTCCTTTTCTTTCTGCAGGGCAAGCAACTTTTCAGCCCATGCGTTGTATCGAGCTTCCGCCGCCAGGAGCTTCTCATGCGCCAACGCAATTTTCGCTTCAATCGACGTCACAGATTTCATTCTCGGCATCATCGTCCTCTTCGGGTTCATTGTTGTCTTTTTGATTGGCGGCCGTTGCGGCCAGTGACGCTGCTATCGATGCTGCACCCCTGCGGACATCATCTTCATTCATGCCAAAGCAACTGAGGATGATTTTCTGCGTTCTTGTTACGGCGTGGTCCAGCCCATAAAGTCCGCTTTGCCGTCTCACAAGTTCAATTTTTTCCAGCTCTTTCAGGGCCGCAGGCACTGTCAGAAAATTCTTTCTTTTCTCGGTTCTGAGCATTTCCTCTTTGAGCAGGATGTAGAACCGGTTGCGGATGATCAGGGCAATAAACTCAATGAAAAATTTGGCTGAAACCGCTTCATTGCTTTGGACCCGCATGCTTCTCGAGCCCAAGAAGGTTTTGTCAGCTCCAAACAGTTTTTCCGATGCATCCCGGCCCTTGTAAAGGATGTAGGCCTGCTCAGCAGACATGGTCTCTGAGGTGATGATGGCAAAGTAACCGCACAGATCGAGTTCACGCTGCACAACCGACTCTTTCTCCTCGGCGTACAGGAACGTCTTTGCCTCATCCTTGGTCTTGCCTTTCATAAAGTGGCAGTGAAAGTAGTTGAGATACTCTTTCGGCAGCTCGACTTTTTGGCCTTCCAGGGATTTCAGCGTTGCAGCCATTCCGGCTATTTTCTTTTCTACCCGGTCTCGCTCAGCGGCCATCTTTGACGGACTGAAATACAGGTGGAAATAACGCTTGTGCTTATCTCCGGAGAAAAGGTGTTTCTCAACGGTAACGCCGTAGACTCCGGTAGGGCCAATCTTTGCCTTGCGGGTGGATTCGAATGTGTGGCGCTTCTCTTCAATGACGGTGTCAACCAATGCCTTACAGCCTTTCACCATCATGATGAAGGAGTAGCCGCAGGCATCCAGGTACTCGATGTTGTCGCGGCTGAAATAACCACGGTCGAGAATGAGTCCTAAATCCTTGTAGCCGTAGGCCTTAATTTTGTCGATAAGAAACCGAAGCTGACTGACATCGTTGATCGAACCGGGATACTCCTCGTAGAAAAGAGGCTCTCTGTTGGTTTTGTCAAAGGCGACAGCGACATTAATGACGGGGACTCCCTTGTCTACTTTTGCGTTGCCGAACTCGGCGTAGTCGATGTCGCCCGCCTGCAGATTCTTGTTGGTCGAGTCGTAAGAAACGTAGATGCGGTTTCTATGGTCTCTCTGCACATTCCAGTCATCAAGGAAACCAAAAATCTGATCCTTGGTGACGGATGAAAAGAACCGGGAAACCGTGGAGTCGCTT
>UQUM01000010.1 GCA_900544255.1 uncultured Sutterella sp. | reverse complement strand
AATCTGAGCCAGGATCAAACTCTTCACTTTGATCTCTGTTACTTTTGGTCGTACTCATTGACTCGCAGAAATGACTAAGTTGTCAATTCTTGGCTTTGTGAGTACTTCCGATTTTTTTGAGTCTCTCGCGACTTCAATCTTCAGTACCCACGCTTATCGGTTCGTCTGTTCGAATTTTTAAAGAGCTGTACAAAAACACTTGGTTGCGGGGGCAGGATTTGAACCTACGACCTTCGGGTTATGAGCCCGACGAGCTACCGGACTGCTCCACCCCGCGATCCGTTTTTTGTTTCGCTGCTCATCAGCGAGACTGCGTATATTACGCACCCTTTTTACAGATGTCAAATTTTATGGGCTGAAAATTTCCCGAGACAGCAGCAGACTCCCCTGAAAACGATCTCTTGATTTCAATAATTTCAACATTCAGGGGCCGTTAAACGTCTGCTAAAATTTTGTTTCTTGTTTAGGTTCGACGCTTTTCATCATGTCTTTTCTTATCCAAACCGCCCTGGCGATACTCCCGCACCTAACGCCCGAAACCGCCCGAAAACTCACGGTCCGGCATCTCGATTGGGCGACAACGCTCGGCTACACCGCCGACATTACCCGAGTCCCCGCGGAAGATCCGGTCACGGTAATGGGACTTCGTTTTCCCAACCGCATCGGCCTCGCGGCCGGTTTTGACAAGGAAGGAACGGCCGTGAGCGCACTCGGTTCTTTCGGATTCGGTCACGTGGAAGTCGGCACGGTCTTTCCGAAAGGTCACCGTTCGGAACCGCGGCACCGCATCCGGCGCTTTAATAAAGATGAAGCCGTTACTGAAATCGGACACCCCGACGGCATCGGCCTGACTGCCGTCGAAGAAAATTTAAAAAGCGCACAAGCCTACAAACTCCGGGGCGGTATTCTGGGCATCAACCTTCCCTTGAGCGACCTGACGCCGGATACGGTGATCCAAGCCGCCCGATCAGCCGATTATCTGACGCTCAACACCGACGGTCTTTCACCCGCCGACATCACTGCTCACCTTACGACGCTCACACCGGTCTTTCAGGAAAAGTACTGCCCCGTTGCCCTGAAGCTCTCCCCCGACCTAGAGGACGCCACCTTTTTAAAGCTGCTCGACATCGCTGCCGACACCGTTGACGCTCTCGTTTTGACCGGCTCCACCCAACTCGGCGCCCTGGGCCCCACGCCCTTACCCGCCGGCACCCGTCTCTCGGGCGCCCCCCTCAAAGAACGGGCACTTTCGGCGCTTCGGACGGCTGCCGAGCATTTGGACGGAGCGCTTCCTCTCATCGCTTCGGGCGGCATTCTCTCTGAAAATGATGTCGTGGAACGGCTTGACGCCGGCGCTTTGCTCGTACAGCTTTTTTCGGGATTCATTTTCCACGGGCCGCTTTTTACTGCCGACTGCGCGGATGCCGCCGCTCATTGGGCGCAAAAATCGTAATCAGAAACTGCGCGAACGCACGCCCGTGTGCGTTACAATCGCGCCGCATTGATTCCGGCGACATTCTTTCGGTGTAAAACATAAAAAGAGACCGTCTTTTCGCCGTCAACCTTCTTGTCTCACGATTCTCACTATGTACGAAACCGTTCCGGTTCGCCCCGGCTTTTGGAACGTCCCCTTCTGGGCAGAAATCGGCGTCTATGTTCTGGCGCTCATCACCGTCGCCGTTTGCGCGGCCGGCGTCATCCGCGTGCTGCGCAATCACAAGGCGGCCGCATCCGAAACCACTCCCGCTTCGCCTTTTTCCTGGTCCGGCTTCCTCTCGGAAGTTTTCGGTCAGTCGAAAGTGCGTCAGACCGGCGCAGGCAAAATGCACGCCGCGCTCTTTTGGGGCTTCATTCTCCTTTTTTTAGGCACGGCAACCGCAACACTCGATTGGGACGTCGGACACTATCTCTTCGGCGAACAATTTCTCAAGGGGCGGATTTACCTCACTTATAAGCTCATTCTCGACGTAGCCGGTGCCGCCGTCCTCCTGGGGCTCGCTTTCGCCGCCTGCCGGCGTTACGTTTTTCATGATCCGCGCGTTGAGGCGAACGCCCGTTTTGCGTACCTGCTCGCTTCTTTAGCCGCCATCATTCTTACGGGGTTCTTCACCGAAGCCCTGCGTCTCGCGGCAACCGCTCCGGCGTGGCGAACTTTCTCCCCGGTCGGCAACCTTCTGTCGCAACTTTTTTCGGGATTTGACGCCGAATCTCTGAAAACCCTCCACATTTTTGTCTGGGTCATTCACGGCTTGGCGTCCCTCGCTTTTATTGCGGCGCTTCCCCTCACGTACTACTCGCATCTTTTTAAGACCCCGCTTTCCGTTGCCCGCAAAAAAACGGCGCCCGCCGGTGCCATCGCCAAAATTGAAGCGATTGAAGAACAGGAATCCTTCGGTATTTCCAAATTCGAACAATTCAGCGCCGTTGACCGTACCCGTATAGACGGCTGCACGGAATGCGGCCGCTGCCACAGCGTCTGCCCCGCGGTGAAAGCCGGAACGCCGCTGGATCCCAAGAAACTCGTCACGGCACTCAAAACGCGACTCAACAACCCGAGTGACTCCCGGGAGCTCGTGGGCGGCATCATCCCCAAAGACGCGCTTTGGAGCTGCACCACCTGCGGCGCCTGCACCCGCGTCTGCCCCGCCGACATTCCGATTCCGGATATGGTGGTGTCGATGCGCCGGCACCTCGCGCTTGAACTGGGCGAATTTCCCGATGGTCTGGCGGGGAGTCTCGAAAACACGGCGTCCGTCGGCAATCCCTGGGGCATGGATCCGGGGAGCCGCCTCGCCTGGGCGAAGGATCTCAATGTGCCGCGGGCTCAGACGGGCGTTGAATACGACATTCTTTATTGGGTGGGATGCTCTGCGTCGTACGACAAGCGGGCGCAGAAAATTGCCCGCGCCATGGTGAAAATTCTCCGAGCCGCCGACGTCCGTTTTGCCGTCATGGCCGAAGAACGCTGCCACGGCGATTTTGCCCGTCGTGCCGGTGAAGAGTATCTCTTTCAAACCGCCGCTGCGGAAAATATCGAAAATCTCTCAAAGTACCGCTTTAAGCGCCTGCTTGCCGCGTGCCCCCACTGCTTTAATACGCTCAAAAACGAATATCCGCAGTTTGAGGGCGGTCAGTTTGACGTCATCGATCACACGAGTTTCATTGCGGAACTCTTAAAGACCGGACGCCTCACCATAACTTCGGCCGACGCAGACGCCGTCGTTTACCACGACCCCTGCTACCTCGCGCGCATGAACGGCATTACCGAAGCCCCGCGCGACATCCTCGCCTCGCTCGGCGTTCCCGTCAAAGAAGCGGCTTCTCACGGCGAAGCCACGAATTGCTGCGGCGCGGGCGGCGGCCAGATCTTCATGGATCGTCCGGCGCGCCTCAACGTCATCCGCTTAAAAGAGCTGCGGGACACTGCGGCTGCAACCGCCGTCTCGTCCTGTCCGCACTGCATGACGATGCTCACAAGTGCCGCCGCGCAGACCAAATCCGATACGCCTTTCGCGATCCGCGACATTGCGGAAATCGTCGCAGACCGCCTTCCCGACAGTCAACGTTAACTCACTCATCATGAACGTAACCATCGAATCTTCCGGCAAAAACGTTCAAGTTCTCGAGCGCGCTGCGCACGCGCTCGACGTCATTGCGGGCAGCGATCAGCCGCTCGCAAGCAACGAAATCGCCAAAGCCACGGGGCTCAATGCTTCGAGCCTGCATCGGCTGCTTTGGACCTTAACCGATTTGGGGTTTTTGGAACACCGCGAAGACGGCACCTGGCACCTCGGTCTGCGGTTTTTGGAGTACAGCAACCGCGTCATGAAGGCGCTCCCCGTGCGGGCGGCAGCCGCCGACATCATGCGGTCGCTCTTTGAAAAAACGGGGCTTGCCGTTCACCTCTCGATGCGCGCGGGCGACAGCATCATCTATGTCAACCACGTCTACCGCGCCGACACGGGCGTCCGATTCTCCCGTCAGATCGGTGCACTTGCGCCGCTGCACTGCTCCTCAGGCGGCAAACTTTTCCTGAGCGCCTTCACGCCGGACGAATTGGCGGGCTACATCACCCGCACCGGTCTCAAAGCCCGCACGGATAAATCCATTGCGACGCGTGAGCGCCTCGTCATGGCGCTTGACAAAGTACGCGAACGCGGTTGGTCCGAAGACAACGAAGAACTCGAATACGGCATCCGTTGCGTCGGGGCTCCGATCCGTGACGAAACCGGACGCATCATTGCGGCCATCACGCTGATGAGCGAAGGCGACATGGCAGACAAACCCCGATACGTCGATCTCATCACGAAGGCCGCTGCCGACGCAAGCCGCCTTCTTGCCGCAGCGCCCGTACGCCAGGCGACGCTCTCATAACGCAGGATACGGTTCGGCCCGCTTCTTCCCCCTCTGAGGAAAAAGCGGGCCGACATTTTCTCAAAGCCTGACGAAAGCCGATCAGAACCCGCGTTCCTTATTGGCTTCGAGGGCCGTCTTCACCACGCGGCGCGCGAGCGCAGACGTCGGGTCAATCACGAAGACGGTCTTACCCGCGACTTCCATATCCCCTTCATCCAAAATGAGCGGCAGTTCCGTGCAGCCCAAGATGAGAACGTTACAGTCGTAGGTCTTCACCATGTATTCGGCGGCGCTCACCAAATCATCGCGGCAGACGCCGTCCGTAAAGCCGGCCTTCGCACCCTTGGGGCCGTAAATCGCCGCCATCACGCGTTCCTGATGTTCCGCATCCGGCACGAACATGGCAATCCCCATCGCTTCGGCTTTCTTCGAGTAGATGCCGGTCTTCACGGTACCCGTCGTCGCCAACAGCCCCACGCGGGCCTTTTCGCCGAATTTTGCCTCGATTTCATCCATGCAGGCTTTCTGCATGTTGATAAAGGGAATGGAGAGATGCCGTTCCATGTAGGGGGCAAATGCATGCGCCGTATTGCACGGGATGATGAGCGCATCACACCCGTCTTTTTCAAGGCGCTTCGCGCAGTTATAAAGCGCGAGCGTCGGATCTTCGCCGTTGTCCAGGAGGCACTTCGTGCGATCCGGAATCTGAGGATTCTGTTCAATCACCACGCGGATGTGTTCCTGGTCGTTCTTTGCGGGGGTCGCCTTTGTGATCTTGTCGTAAAGATCCACGGTGGCGGCGGGCCCGAGCCCCCCGATCATGCCGATCTTAAAGGGCTTCGCGGGAATTTCTTCCGCGACGGCCAAGAGTTTTTCCGCGTACTTTTCCACGGGAAGGAGTTCGCCGGCGTCGTCACACGGGTCCACGACGGTCGCCGTCGCTTCGTGCACGAGTTCCCCGAACCACTTGTGGGGGCAGGCACAGGTAAAGGCCACCACCGCCCAACCTTTTTCCGCCAACGCTTCTTCGGCGTTGAAGAGTTCAATCTTGCGATCCCCGAGCTTCATCCGGTCATCGGGTGCGTCCTGCCGCAACGCCGTTTCTTCAATGGCGACGCGCGCCGTCTTGTCCTGCGCCAAAATGGCTGCTTTCAGAGCCACGGCCCGTTCCGGGTGAGCCCCTGCCACAATACCGATACGCTTCATTTCTGCTGCTCTCCTCAACTGAGGCGGCTCTTTTTCAAAAAAACCGCCCTGACGATGACGAAACCGCAAACCGCCGGTTTGCGGTGGTTATCGGGAAAGGATATCAGAACGCCGACTAAGCGGCACAAAGCGTTATCAATTTTGATGTCTCCGAAATCAAAAAAGGCCGCCCGAAGCGGACAGCCTTTTTCGTCAGTACCGAATCACATCAGTTCCCAGGGTTTTCCTTCGGCAAACACCGTATGGAATTCCGTTTCGTCTTCAAGCCACCGACGCATCCGCAGCATGTCGTCGGCACGGCGGCTGTTATTTTCGGAATCAAGCACCACCATCACCAGCCGGTGCCCGGCAAATTCACTCTGCACGACCATGCAGCGTCCCGCCGCCGTCGTAAAGCCCGTTTTCTGCAGTCCCACCTTCCAACGGGGATCACCGATCAAACGATTCGTCGTCTGCATATGAAGTTTCTTCACCCCGGCATCAATCACCGCGACGGGCGTCGTCGATGCCCGACGGATCATCTCATGCTGATGTGCTGCAGCCGCAAGATACCCCAAATCCCGGGCGGTCGACACGTTGTCGTTGGAGAGCCCCGTCGGATCCGAGAAGTGACTCGCGTCCATTCCCAATTCCGCCGCCTTCGCATTCATCGTTGCCACAAAGGCCTTCACGCCCCCCGGATACGTGCGCGCCAGCATATGCGCCGCCCGGTTGTCCGAACTCATAAGGGCCGCCCGCAACGTCGCCTCACGCGTCAAGACCATGCCGCTCTTTAACTGGCTTTCCGCCTTGCACTTCACGTAGTCCGCCCGCGTCACCGTCAATTTGGCAGTCATCGGCAGTTCGCTTTCCATGATGACCAAGGCCGTCATCAACTTCGTGACGGACGCAATGGGCAACGGCACGTCGGCGTTCTTTTCAAAAAAGACTTCTCCGGTGTCTTCATCGGCCATGTAGGCGACGGAACTTGAAAGTTCCAGAGGATCGGGCGTGTCGCGCAACCCCGCCAACATCGCCGCCGACGGCCCCCTGCGGCGCAGGGAGGATCGAACCCGCTTCGGTGCCACCGAACGTTCCTGCGTCTGCTGCGTCGTCACCGGACGCAGCGACGCCACTTCCGTCGTTGCCGCAAACGACGGCGACGAAAAAGCCAACGCCGCGCAAGCGGCGGCCATCAGGCAATGAACACGGAAAGACACGGGAAAAAATCCTCAGACGTAAAAACGGACGGATGTTACGTGGTTTTTCCCGGGTATTCCAGCTTTTTTACATTTTTTTCAAGCATCACAATCGCCGGATGGATTCCCACACGCGCATGAGACGCTTGACGCTCACGGGGACCGACGTTCTTAATTCCTGAGCAAAAAACGAGACGCGCAACTCTTCCAGAAGCCAGCCGAAGTCCGTCAGACGGTCATCGGCCTGGCCGCGTCGTGCCGCCAGTTCCCGATAGTAAGGCACCGCGAGCTGATTCCATTCCTGCAGCTTCTGCGCGTCGCGCGCCGGATCATTTCTGAGTTTGTCCAACCGCACGTTGACCGCCTTCACATACCGCACATAGTGCCGCAGGCGCTCTTCATTCACCGACAAGAGGAAGTGTTTGGGAAAGAGGCGCTTTAACTGCTGCGTTATATCCTTCACGGTGTCGGGGTACGCGCGGGCCGCCTGGAGTTTCTTGGGAATCGTCGAGAGTTCGGCGGCCACCGCTTCCACCGTACGGGCAATTTCCTGACCGATCAAGGAGAGTTTCGCCCGGGCCGCATCTTTACGGGCGCCGAATTCCGCTGCGTTGACGGGCCAAGGCTTTTCCATCGCGCAGATTTCAACGGCCAACGCCACCACGTCGGCTCGGAGTCCCTCGAAACTCTCAAACCCCGCGGCCGCGGGTTCCACGACGCCTGCCATCATCTGCACGCGGTGTAACGAATTGAGATTTTTCTCAAGAAACTTCACCTGCTCCTTCATCTGAATCATGAAGAGCCGCCGCAGTCCCGAACGGTGCTCTTTTTCCGCCTGCTGCGGATCGTCAAACACTTCAAGCGAACAGAAGTCGCCCCGATCCACGAGAGCAGGGTGTCCGATGAGCGTTTCGTTCTTGCGCCGGATTTCCATCAATTCCGGCAGCTCGCCGAAATTCCACACCGTAATGTGATCAGCCAAATCTTCCGCCACGCTCTCGTCGGCCTCGGCGACCGTCCGGAAACTTTCCTGAGCGGCTTGCCCGAGTTCACTTCGCAATTCCGCCAAGTTGCGACCCATCGCAAGCTGCCGGCCGTGTTCGTCCACCACCTTGAAATTCATGACGAGGTGCTTTGCGAGAAATTCCGTCTTGAAGTCTTCCCGATTGCAACGGATGCCGGTTTCCGCCGCAATGTCGTCGATCAGTGCATCGATGAGGGTTTTACCGGCTACGGGCGTCCCGTTCTGAGTCCGCGTGAAGAACGCTGCCGCATAGTCCGTCAAGGGCACGCAGTGCCGGCGTAGTTTCTGCGGCAGACTCTTTAAAAGACTCTGCACCTTTTCCTTGACCATCCCCGGCACCAACCAATCGCAGCGCACGGGATCGATCTGATTCAGCGCAAAAAGCGGCACCGTCAGCGTCACCCCGTCTCTCGGCGCCCCCGGTTCAAAGTGGTACGTGACCGCCATGTCGGCCCCGGCCATTTTGAGTTTCTTCGGGAAGTAGTCCGTCGTCACCCCCTGCGCCTCGTGCCGCATCAGTTCTTCGCGGGAGAGGAAAAGGATCTTGGGATTCTTTTTCTGCGCTTCCTTCAGCCACGCTTCAAAGGAAGCCTGATCCGCCACGTCCGCCGCGATATGTTCGTCGTAATAGGCGTAGATCAATTCATCGTCGACCAACACGTCCGGCCGGCGGCTTTTGTTTTCAATGTCGCGGATTTCTTTCACGAGATCTTGGTTGTGGCGGAAGAAAGCCGCGCGGCTTTCAAATTCCCCTTCGACCAATGCCTGACGAATGAAGAGTTCGCGGGACAATTTCGAATCGTGCTTCGTGTAGGTAACGCGCCGCTGCTGATACACGGGAAGTCCGTAGAGCGTGCCTCGTTCAAACGCCGTCACCGCACCGCGCTTCTTTTCCCAATGCGGTTCCGACCAGCTTTTCTTTAAGAGGCTCCCCGCGGCGGCTTCCACCCACTCCGGCTCGATGTCCGCCGCGCAACGCGCAAAAAGCCGGCTCGTTTCCACAATTTCGGCCGCCATCACCCAGCGGCACCCCTTTTTGGCAATGGCGCTTCCCGGCCACAGCCAAAAGTGAATGCCGCGGGCGCCCAAGTACGGGGGCGAGCGAAAATCCGCGTCCAGCTGCCGGCAGCCCAAATTTCCCAAGAGCCCGGTCAAGAGCGCCTGATGCAGCTCGTCGTATTCGGCGGGTACCGTATTTCTTTTCCAACCGATGTCGTTCGTCAATTCCAAGAGCTGCTTATAGACGTCGCGCCACTCGCGCAGGCGCCGCGGCGACAGGAATTTCTGCCGCACGCTTTCCGTCAATTTTTTGTTGCTTTCTTTTTCCGCCCGGGCTTTTTCAAACCACTGCCACATCTTGACGTAGCTCAAGAAGTCGCTGCGCTCGTCCTTAAAGGCTTTGTGCGCCGTATCCGCCGCCTGCTGAGCGTCCGACGGCCGCTCGCGCGGATCCTGAACGGAGAGCCCGGAAACGATGACGAGGGCTTCGGTTAAAGCGCCTTTTTCCGAAGCCGCCAGGAGCATGCGGGACAACTTCGGATCCACCGGAAGTTTCGCTAGTTGGCGTCCCACGGGCGTGAGTTCCCCTCGCTCATCAATCGCCCCCAATTCCGTCAGGACGGCGTAGCCGTCGGCAATCGCGCGCGCAGGCGGCGGTTCCACAAACGGAAAATCCCGCACCTCGCCCAACTTGAGGGATTTCATCCTCAAAATGACGGCCGCCAAATTACTGCGCAAAATTTCAGGGTCGGTAAAAGCCGGACGCCGAGCCCAGTCATTTTCATCGTAAAGCCGAATGCAGATGCCGTCCGCGACACGGCCGCAGCGGCCGGCGCGCTGGTTGGCGGAGGCCTGACTCACGGGCTCCACCAGGAGCTGCTCCACCTTATTGCGGTAGGAGTAACGCTTGACGCGGGCCAGCCCCGTATCCACCACAAAACGGATGCCGGGAACCGTCAACGACGTTTCCGCGACGTTCGTCGCCAACACCACGCGCCGCAGGCCGCCCGGTCGGAAGACGCGTTCCTGATCGGCCGCGGACAAGCGGGCGAATAAGGGAAGTACGTCGATCGTTCCGGGACGATGACGCCGGCTGATGACGTCCGCCGCTTCCCGAATTTCCCGTTCCCCCGGCAGGAAAACGAGAATATCGCCGCGCCCGGCGCTTTCCAATTCCTCCACGGCGTCCGCAATCGCTTCCATCCCGGTTTTATCGTCCGCTTCGTCCACATCTTCCACCGGACGCCAACGGATTTCCACGGGATAGGTGCGCCCGGAAATCGTAAAGATCGGCGCCGGATGCTCGGCATCCCGCCCGAAATGCTTCGCAAAGCGTTCGGCATCAATCGTGGCCGACGTAACGATCACTTTGAGGTCAGGGCGTCGAGGCAACAGCTTCTTGAGGTACCCCAAGAGAAAATCGATGTTGATCGAACGTTCGTGCGCTTCGTCGATGATGATCGTGTCGTAGCGCTTTAAAAGGGGATCAGTCTGGGTTTCCGCCAAAAGAATCCCGTCCGTCATGAGTTTGATCGTGGCCCCGGGGCCCGTTTCATCCGTAAAACGCACCTTGTAGCCCACGACCTCCCCTGGCTCGGTATGCAGTTCTTCGGCCAGGCGCTTCGCGATGGAACTTGCGGCAATGCGCCGCGGCTGCGTGTGCCCGATCAACCCCGTCTTGCCGCGTCCGGCCATCAGACAGATTTTCGGGAGCTGCGTCGTTTTCCCCGACCCCGTTTCGCCGCAGACGATGATGACCTGATTGGCCTTCACGGCTTTCACGAGTTCGTCGCCGCGCTCGGAAACCGGAAGTCCCGGCATCAGCGTAAAAGGGGGAATCGGCGTGCGGGTTTCCGCAAACGTCCGTTTCTGCGGGGCCGCATCTCCCGTCGCTTTATCGGCGGGCTTTTTCACCTTAGTCGGCATGCGGCCGGCAAAGACCTTCGCTTTTGCGCCCGTCTTCACCGCGGGACGGCCTTCCGTCGTTGCGAGAAACGTTTTCTTTGGCAAGGTCTTCACCGTCGGCACCGCGAGGGCAGCCGGCGTTTTCTTCGGCGGTTCGACGGTTTTTTGAGGCGCCTCCGGGGCCTTTTTCACCGTTTTTTCCATCATCTGACGCAGGGTATCAAAAGGTCGGCTCGTCGCAGCTTCGGACATGGCACTCAATTAAAACAAACAAAAGAAAAACGAAAAACACAGACAGCCCGCGGCGTCTGCGTCTACAATCGGGATCATCTGCGGCGCGCTCCTCAAAAAAGCACGCCTCCCCCGTTTTTAGGAGAACGAAATATTATGGCACGCACCGTTCACTGCATTAAGCTCAAAAAAGACGCCGAAGGTCTCGATTTTCCGCCGGTGCCGGGCGAACTCGGCAAGCGCATCTGGGCCGAGGTGAGTAAAGAAGCCTGGGAAAACTGGAAGAAACTGCAGACCATGATGATCAACGAATACGGTCTCAACTGCGCCGACATCAAGGTGCGTCAGCATCTCATGAGCCAGTGCGAACAGTATTTCTTCGGCAAGGGCGTCGAGACCGTGCCGAACCACGTACCCGTCGAATAACCGTTCGGGCTCGGCGAAACCGGCGGCGTCTTTTGCAGCGACCGCCGGTTTCTTTTTATCCGTCACTCACGCACGAATTTTTTCACGCCGTCCGCAGTGCCCAAAAGAAGCACGTCTGCCGGGCGTGCGGCAAAGAGCCCGCAGGTGACGACCCCCGCCATCGCGCTCATCTCAAGTTCCATCGCCTTCGCTTCCGTAATCGAGAGCCCCTTCACGTCGAGAATGCGGTTGCCGTTGTCCGTCGTGAAGTCGCGTTCCACGGGGTCTCCCCCCCAACGCGCCTTGATGCGGCGCGCCAAGAGACCCACCGCCATCGGAATCACTTCCACAGGCAGGGGAAATTTGCCCAGGGTTTCCACTTTTTTCGTTGCATCCGCAATGCAGACGAACGTCGTCGACGCACTTGCCACAATCTTTTCACGGGTCAACGCGCCGCCCCCGCCCTTCACCATTTCAAACTGTCCGTTGATTTCGTCAGCGCCGTCCACGTAAACTGAAATGTCGCCGGTGAGTTCATTAAGATCAATGACCTTAAACCCCCATTTTTTGAGTTTTTCACTCGAACGTACGGAACTTGAGACGCAGGCTGAGGGCTTTTTTCCCGTTTCTGCCAAGCCGTCGATAAAAAAGTCCACCGTCGACCCCGTACCCACGCCGAGCACTTCACCGTCTTTCACGTAGTCCAACGCGGCGTACGCCACCGCCTTCTTCAAGGCATTCTGATCCATACAATTTCCCCGATAATGACGACGGGTCCGAGCGCCCGCCTTTCAACCGTAATTCTGACAGAAGGCCGCAAAAAAATGACGACGTTGTCTCCGGAAAATGAAGTAAGCGCCCTGGCGCACCAACTTTTGAGCCCCGTGACCGCGGCCGGTAACTACGCCGCCGCCATGGCAACCGCCCTAAAAGCGGGGACGCTCACGCCGGAAAAAACGGCGGACGGCCTGCAGCGCATCCTGCGGGAAACTGAACGGGCGCAGAAAACGGCCTCGGCCCTCAAGCGCCTTTTCCGCGCCGAGCACCCGGTATCAGCGCCCGTGAATGCCGTCACCCTTTGCCAAACCCTCCGCCGGGACTTCGGCAACCGTTTTACCCTCACGATTACGTCGTCTCTTTCGCCCCTTCGGGCCGATGCCGATCTTTTGACGGAAGCCCTCACCAATCTCATCGAAAACGCTCTGGCAGCACAAAAAGACCGCCCGACGGACGCCGTGGCCCTCACGCTCTCGGCAACGACGGACGGCGTGCGATTTACGCTGAGCAACCCCGCCGCCGACCCGGAGGCCGCCCTTAAAATCCTCCGCACCCCTGCCATAAGCCGCTCGCCGGGCGGCACGGGACTCGGACTGCTGCTCGCCAAACGCATCCTGCAGGCCCACGGCGCACCGCTCACCTTCTCAACGGACGGTACTCGACTCTGCGCCCGTTTCACGATCCCGACCGGCAACTGACCTCAACGGCGAAAAAACCCTTACGAGTTTTCCCTAGGTGCGCTAAAATCCGCCCCACCTTTCGGACGACTTCCTTCGAAGTTCGTCTGCCGATATTTTTTGCGGAGTCGCTGCATGTCTATTACCGATTACCTCACTGCTTCACCCCAACCGTTGGGCACCGTCTTCGTAGTGGACGATGATGAAGCCGTCCGCGACTCCATCCGCTGGCTTCTTGAATCGAGCAACTACAAAGTCGAGCTCTTTGACAGCGGCGAAAGCTTCATGACGCACTATCAGCCCGACCAAGTGGGGGTGCTGCTTCTTGACGTGCGCATGAACGGCATGAGCGGCCTTGAGGTGCAGGATCACCTGATCGCCCGCAAGTCCGACCTTCCCATCATCATGCTCACTGCCTACGGCGACGTACAGATGGCGGTGACCGCCCTCAAAAAGGGTGCCGTAGACTTCATTGAAAAGCCCTTTGACCATGCAGCCCTGCGGCAGCTCGTCGAAAAAATGCTCGTGGAAGCCGTACGGCGCCGCAGCCAAAATGAACGGGAATTGATCGGCCGACAGAAGATGGCGAAATTGACGCCGCGCGAACGCCAGGTACTCGAGCGCATCGTCTCAGGGCGCCTTAACAAGCAGATTGCGGACGACCTCGGTATTTCGATTAAAACCGTGGAAGCGCACCGCGCCTCCATCATGGATAAAACCGCGTCGGGAACGGTCGCCGACCTGATGCGGGTGGTGATGGATTCGGGCGAACGCCTTTGAGTCTTCTCTTTTCCTTTGTTTTTTTCGCCGCGGCGCCTTTGTTTCTGCGCCGCGTTTTGTTATCGGCCGAATCGTCATGTCGCAAGCTTATTTTCTTTTTCCCGGACTGCTGCTGCCGGAAGAAGCCCGTCCTCACCTCTCAACCGAAACGCTTGCCGTCGCCAACCGTTTGTCGTCCGCCGTCAAAGGCAACGTCGTACGGCAGACGCTTGTGGCAGGCCCCTTGACCGGAAGCGTGCATTTGGCGTGGGTTTGGCAGGTCGTGACTCGCCGCCCCTTGCCCTTTTCGTCCGCCCCCTTTGCTTGGCTGATTGACGACGGCCCTGATCTCACGAGCGAAATTTGGTCGCTCACGTGTTTTACCACAGAAAACGGCCGCCCTGCGGACATCGCGCTTACGGACGACACCGTAGAAAATCTCGCCGTCCTGCTGCGGCGTCCCTTGGAAGAACGAGGCTTCACGCTGCAGCGCTGGGACAAAACGTTTTACCTCACGCGCCAAACGGGCTGGGGCGTCGTCGCGCCCGAATGGCCGGTGATCCGCGCGGGGCTCATGCCCTACGACTCCCTCGCGCCGCTCCCGGAAGCGGACGCGTCGGTACTCACCGGAGCGCTCGACGATCTGCACGAACTCAATCGGCTTCTTGCCGACGCCCGTCTCACGGATGCCGAAGGCCGCCCGATTACGGGACTGGCCGTCACAGGGGGCGGCTGCCAACAGCGCTTTAACCCGCCCACAAAAATCCGCAGCGTCTTGGCGGACACGCCCTTTATCCGCAGCTGGGCCCAGGAATCCGGCATTCTCAACCACCGCACGGGACGCGTGACGGGCACGACCGTCTGGCCGGAAGACGCGCCGGCCGGGGACGTAGTCGCCGTTGTCGACGCGCTTTACGAACCTTGGTTAAACCGCAACTGGACGCTTTGGTCACAACGCCTTCCGGACGCGGTGAACGCGTTTGAAACGCTTGCTGCCGCCTCCAAGAAGAAAAACTGCACCACGGCACTCATCGTTGCCTGCGGCATGACGGATACCGTCACGCTCACCGCCCCGGCCGCGCCAGCATCGGGACTTCTCGCCCGACTCACGCAAAAGCGCCTTCCCGCCGCTTCGTGGCTCTTTGAATAGGCGACGCGTCATGGCTACTCAGTTTCAGATTCGTTCTTACGACAAAACGGCGTTTGAATCCCTCACGGCCTCAGGCGTCCTGCGCCCCGTTGCGCAGGCTCTCGCTGCCCGCGGCGTCACGTGTGCCGAAGACCTTCGGGAAGACTGGAAAGCGATGCTTCCGCCCGCAGCGCTCGAAGGCACGGAAAAAGCCGCTCGGCTGTTGGCCGATCTTCGCGAAAAGAAGGGCCGCGCGGTCATCGTCGCCGACTACGACTGCGACGGTGCGACGGCGTGCGCCGTCGCGGTTCGGGGGCTTACGGCGCTCGGCATTGCCGTTTCCTACGTCGTCCCCGACCGCTTCAAACTGGGGTACGGCTTGTCGCCCGAAATCGTGGATCTCTGCGCAGCGGCCGATCCGAAACCGGATCTCATCATTACGGTCGACAACGGAATTGCAAGCGTCGAAGGGGTTGCCCACGCCAAAGCGCTGGGGCTCGCCGTTCTCATCACCGACCATCACCTTCCGGCGGAAATGCTCCCCGAAGCCGACTGCATCGTCAATCCCAACCTCAAAACGAGTGTCTTCCCAAGTAAGGCACTCGCCGGGTGCGGCGTGATGTACTACGTCCTTTTGGCGCTTCGGGCGGAACTGCGGCGCCGCGGCGTTTTTACGGCACAAACGCAGCCGCGGCTTGATACCTTGATTGACCTCGTCGCCCTGGGGACGGTGGCCGACGTCGTCAAACTCGACAAAAACAACCGGATTCTCGTCTCTCAGGGCCTTTCCCGCATCCGCAGAGGGCTCGCACACCCCGGAGTCTCCGCCCTTTTTGCCGCCGCCGGCCGCGATTGGGAAAAAGCCTCGGCGCGCGATTTCGCGTTTGCGGTCGCCCCCCGCATCAATGCCGCGGGGCGCTTGACCGGCATGGGGGTCGGCATCCGCTGCCTTTTGGCGGACGACACGGACACCGCGCAGCAGACGGCGCTGCAGCTTGATAACCTCAACCGGGAACGGCGCGACCTCGAAGACGCCATGCAGAGCGACGCCGCGGATTATGTCGCTCAGATCGACTGGCACACGAAGGCAACCGTCACGCTTTACGACGGCGGGTGGCATCAGGGAGTCGTGGGGCTCGTCGCCAGCCGCGTGAAGGAAAAGATTCACCGTCCGGTGATTGCGTTTGCAAACGACGGCGACGATACGCTAAAAGGCTCCGGGCGATCCATTGAAGGCGTTCATCTGCGGGACGCGTTGGACGCCGTAAGCAAAATGGCGCCCGACGTCATCGAGCGCTTCGGAGGACATGCTTTGGCGGCGGGACTCACGATTAAAAAAGAGAATCTGCGTCGTTTCAGCGGCCTTTTTGAATTGTGCGTAAACCGCATGACGGATCCGAGCGTCTTTGATCGGATCGTGAAGGTGGACGGCGCCTTGTCCCCGGAAGAAATTTCGTTTCCCCTGGTGGAAGCGATCGCTTCGCGCATCTGGGGGCAGGGTTTTGAAGCCCCAGTGTTCGCCAACGACTTCACCGTTCTCTCGCAACGCGTTTTAAAAGACGCCCATCTGAAACTCTTTTTGGACTTAGCAGGAACTCGTTTTGACGCCATCTTTTTCCGTCACAACACGCCGCTGCCGGAAAAAGTCCGGCTGGCGTATAGGCCGGAAATCAATGAGTTTCAGGGACGGCGGACGGTGCAGCTCGTCGTAGAAGCGGCTGAAATCTGAAAAATACCCAAGCCTCCATGGCACAACCTAAAACACTGCCGAAGAACGACCGTCAAACGACGCTGAAGACGGTCAATCCCCCGCAGAGACCGGAACCGTTCTATTGCGAAAGAAATCAGCGGCATCCTGAAAAGGTCGCCGCTGACCTCAACCTCCGCCGCATTCGCGCTCAGCACCGACTTTCCGAAGATTAACGGCAAACAGCCGACGAATTCCTCTGAAGGCTTTTTCCTTCGCGTTTTCAGTTTCTTGAACGTTCTTCTTCTCCGTATAATTGAGGGTTCGCATATCGCGCCGTGGGTTTTCCTCCGGCGCCCTCTTTTTTTAACCAAAATCATCTTCAGACACAATGGACGCCGAACGCATCAATTACGTTTACCGCACCTGTGAAGACCTGGCTCACCGTCTTGTTGAGCTTAGGGGGTATCTTTGACGTCGACCAAAAGGAACGTCGGCTCGAAGAAGTTAATCAGGAAATGGAAAACCCGGATCTCTGGAACGATCCGGAACACGCTCAGAAAGTAAGCAAAGAAAAGAAGATGCTCGACGATCTCGTCGGCAGCTTCACGCGTCTTACGTCCGGCATCACGGACGCCAAAGAACTCTTTGACATGAGTCTTGCGGAAGAAGACGAAGCCGGCGCCGAAGCGATCGCCGCTGAGGTCGACGGTTACGCCAAAGACGTTGAAAAGCTCGAATTCAAACGCATGTTCAATCAGCCGATGGATTCGGCGAACTGCTACATCGAAATTCAGGCAGGCGCTGGCGGCACCGAAGCTCAGGACTGGGCGAGCATGCTGGAACGCATGTATCTGCGGTACACGGAACGCGCCGGTTTCTCCGCAAAACTCACCGAAGAAACCGAAGGCGACGTCGCCGGAATCAAGGGCTGCACGATTTACGTCGAAGGCGAATGGGCCTACGGTACGCTCCGCACGGAAACCGGCATTCACCGCTTGGTCCGTAAGAGCCCCTTTGATGCGAACGCTCGCCGTCACACGTCTTTTGCTTCCGTCTACATTTACCCGGAAGTGGACGACTCGATCGAAATCACCATTAATCCCGCCGACCTGCGCGTGGACGTTTTCCGTGCTTCGGGCGCGGGCGGCCAGCACATTCAGAAGACGGAATCCGCCGTCCGAATCACGCATATCCCCACGGGGATCGTGACGGTCTGTCAGGACGACCGCAGTCAGCACAACAACCGCGAACAGGCGATGCGCCAGTTGAAGGCCAAACTCTACGAAGCGGAACTTCGTAAACGCATGGCCGAACAAGAAAAACTTGAAGAAGCCAAGAGCGACATCGGCTGGGGTCATCAGATCCGCAGCTACGTTCTTGATCAGAGCCGCGTGAAAGACCTGCGCACCAACGTCGAAACCGGCAACACGGGCGCGGTGTTGGACGGTGACTTGGATCAGTTCATTCAGGCAAGCCTCAAGATGGGCGTGTAACGTCCGGCGTACCCCTTTTATTTTTCGGATATCACAACATGACCGAACAGACGAAACAGACTCAGGCCGAGATCGCGGCCGAAGACGAAAACCACATCATCGCGGAACGCCGTGCGAAATTGGCCGCGCTGCGTGCCGCGGGCGTTGCCTACCCCAACGACTTCAAGCGCACCGATCTTTTCGGTGACCTGCGTGCAAAGTGGGGCGACACCCCGAAAGAAGACCTCGAAGCCGCAGCGCCCACCGTCGCCGTCTCCGGCCGCATGATGTTAAAGCGCATGATGGGTAAGGCGAGCTTTGCCACCGTACGCGACTTCACGGGCACGATGCAGTACTTCATCACCCCGTCGGAAGTCGGTGACGAAGCCTACGCCCTGTTTAAGACCATGGACTTGGGAGACATCGTCGCCGCCGAAGGGACGCTTTTCCGCACGAACCGCGGCGAACTCTCCGTGCGCGTGAAAACGCTGCGCCTCATGACGAAGTCCATTCGCCCGCTCCCCGACAAGCATAAGGGGCTCTGCGATCCCGAACAGTGCTGCCGCCAGCGTTATGTGGACTTGATCGTCAACAACGAAAGCCGCGAACGCTTTGAAACCCGCAGCAAGATCGTTGCGGGCGTGCGTGAATTCATGGGCGCACATCGCTTCATGGAAGTGGAAACGCCGATGTTGAACCCGATTCCGGGCGGTGCCAACGCCAAACCCTTCGAAACGCATCACAACGCGCTCGACATGCAGTTGTTCCTTCGCATTGCGCCGGAACTTTATCTGAAGCGCCTCGTCGTGGGCGGCTTCGAACGCGTCTTCGAAATCAACCGCTGCTTCCGCAACGAAGGCATTGACACGCGCCACAATCCCGAATTCACGACGATCGAGTTCTACGCCACCTACTGGACGTACCGCGATCAGATGGAATTCACGGAAAACCTCCTTCGCACCGTTGCTCAGAAGGCCATCGGCTCGATGAAGTTCAACTACCAGGGTACCGAAATCGATCTCGAAAAGCCCTTTGCGAAGTTGACGCCTGAAGAGGCTATTCTCAAGTACGCGCCGCAGTACACGGAAGCCAATCTCAAGGACGAAGCGTTCCTGCGCGCCGAATTGAAGCGCCTCGGCGAACCGCAGCCCGAATGGGTCGGCATGGGCGCCCTGGTGATGGGCCTTTTTGAAGCCGTTGCGGAAGGCAAACTCATCGAACCCACGTTCATCATCGACTACCCCGTGGAAATCAGCCCCTTGGCCCGCGCTTCCGATACGCGTCCGGGCCTTACGGAACGCTTTGAACTCTTCATCTACGGCCGCGAACTCGCCAATGGCTTCTCCGAATTGAACGATCCGGAAGACCAGGCGCAACGCTTCCAGGCCCAGGCCGACGCGAAAAGCCACGGCGACGATGAAGCCATGTACTACGACGGCGACTTCATCCGCGCGTTGGAATACGGCCTGCCCCCGACGGCGGGCTGCGGCATCGGTATCGACCGCTTCGTGATGCTTTTGACGAACGCCGCTTCGATCCGCGAAGTGCTGCTCTTCCCGACGCTGCGTCCGGAAGCCTAAACGATGGCTGAAGACCTCCGGTCGGCTGCGTCCGGCCGGTCGCTCATCCTCCGACGTGCCGTCCTCGGGGAACTCTCACCGAGTTCCCTGGCGGCACTTCGGAAATTGCCCGGAGAATTCGCCCGGGCTTTTTCTTGGGGCGACGACGCCGTAACCTTGATGCTCCCCGACGAAAACACCGCAGCCGACGATTGGCTCGCGCGCTTTGTGACCTGCCTGGACGCTGAGGGACACCTGCCGCCCAGGCGCGGCGAACGACTCGACGTCGTCACCCCGACGGGCATTCTGACGGGACTCACGTTGGAGCGCAGCGCCTTTCGCTTTTTGGGGCTTACGACGCGCTGTATAGCAGCAGTTGCCCTCACGCCCGATCGCTGCGTGTGGCTCGGGCGCCGCAGCCACCGAAAGCGCATCAATCCCGGTCTTTGGGATACCTTGGCGCGCGGTCTCGTCGCCGCTGGCGAAACTCCGGAAAACGCACTGCGGCGGGAAACCCTTGAAGAAGCGGGGCTCACCGAACCCGGCGTCCGGTTTGCGACGCAGCCTCTCCTGCACCATACCTGTCGGAAGGTTCCCGAGGGCATTCTCAGCGAAATCACCTACACTTACCGGGCGGAAACAGCTCACGGCATCGTTCCCCATAACCGGGACGGCGAAGTCGCTGAATTTAAGGCCGTCCCCCTTGAAGCACTGCCGCTTCTTGCCCGTGATGAACAATTAACCTGCGACACCGAAGCGTCGCTGCGACAATTAAATCTTTTGTGAGTGCCTCATGAAAATTGCGACTTGGAACGTCAACAGCATCAAAATGCGCGCCGAACAGGTCGTCTCCTGGCTTACAAGTACCGCCGTCGACGTACTCGTCATGCAGGAAACGAAAACCACCGACGACGCTTTCCCAGCTTCGCTTTTTGAAGCCGCCGGCTACGATGTCGTTTTCGACGGCCAGAAAACCTACAACGGCGTCGCGATGGCCGTCAAAAAGGGCGTCGCAGAGGTTTCCCGCGTCACCCGCGGCATTCCCGGTTACCCCGATGATCAAAAGCGTTTTATTGCAGCGGATCTCACAACGCAGGACGGTAGCGTTCTCACCGTGGCCGGCGTTTACGTTCCGAACGGTCAAGAAGTCGCGTCTGCAAAATACCTTTATAAGTTGGATTGGCTCGCCGCCCTCACCCGATGGGCGCGACAAGCAACGGCCGACGACCGGCAGGTTGTGGTCGCGGGCGACTTCAACATCGCCCCGACGGACGCCGACGTTTGGAATACGACCTACTGGAAAGACAAAATTCTGGTCTCCGTCCCCGAACGAAGTGCGCTGACGGCCCTTAAGGGCGCGGGGCTTACCGACGCGTGGGAAATCGGCCTTCATGCCCCAGACACCTTTTCCTGGTGGGATTACCGGCAATCGGGGTTTGAAAAGAATCACGGACTCCGCATCGACTTGATGCTGGGTTCCGCCCCGCTGTTAAAACGCGTTACGGACGTAACGATCGACACGGCGCCTCGTGCGGCGGAAAAACCGAGCGATCATGCCCCCGTCGTGATGACGCTGCTTTAGCCGACGCTCTCCGACAAAACCGCCTCCGGTATTCATAGAGTTACCTCCGGCAGACTTTCCCCAATACGGACGTACGCCGGAGTCGCAGACCGCAAGGCACGGCCGCGTCTCATCAATTGGCACGACTTTTGCTTAGCTGTTCTTGCGA
Source organism: uncultured Sutterella sp. (assembly GCA_900544255.1). GTDB lineage: Bacteria > Pseudomonadota > Gammaproteobacteria > Burkholderiales > Burkholderiaceae_F > Duodenibacillus. The sequence goes on along the minus strand of UQUM01000010.1, from coordinate 42,311 downwards.
CAAAACAGAGCGCGGACGACCTCTAATTTTGGGCCGCAGAAAGCTCTCGCTGCGCATATCAGTCATTCCGCTTCGTCTTCTCTCGTTAAAAAGGGAGGCGGAGTTTCAAGGAGAATCGCCATGAATGCATGGGACAATGCTTTTGAAAGGCGATGGACAATCATCTTCCTTGCGGAGATTCTGTTCATCATTCTGCCTTTTCCTTTCTTCTACGACGTGAACTACACGCCGTGGTTCTTCGGCGTGCCGCGGTTTATCTTCTGCTGGCTCGCTTACGGGCTCTTCGTGATCTTCACGATCTTCGTGTGGTGGAGAGCCTGCCTGAAGCGCCCCGAATACCATGAATACGAGGAGGAATGATCATGCCGTATCAGGTTGAAACCTCGACGGGACCATTTCTCGCCGTCACCCTTTCCTATTTTGTGCTCCTTGCCGTCATCGGCTGGTGGGGCAACCGCCAGAACAAGAACCTCCGGGACTTCTTCACGATGTCGGGATCCGCAGGCGCGATTCTCGCGGGTCTTGCGTACTTCTCCACCCAATACTCCATGTCCACCTTCATGGGCGTGCCGGGTTCGATCTACCACGTGGGCTACGCCGGTATGAGCGTCTCGGTGCCCGGCATCGCGTTTTCGATGATCATCCCGGCGCTCCTCGTGGGCCGCAAGCTCATCCGTCTCGGACACCGCTACGGAATGCTCACGATGGCAGACTACCTCGCCGACCGCTATGAGTCGACGGGACTGCGCGGTCTTCTCGCCGTTCTGATGCTCATCTTCCTCGTTCCGATGATGGGCGCGCAGACGATCGGCGCAGGCGTCATCTTCACGACCTACACAGGTGCACCGCAGTGGGTGGGCATCGTCGTCATGGGCGTCACGGTAATTCTCTACTGCATGGCGGGCGGCATCCGCTCGGTCATGATGACGGACGTGATCCAAGGCGTTCTGATGGTCTTCACGGCCGTGACGACGTTCTTCGTGTCCCTCAAGCTCGGCGGCGGACTTGAAGCCATCAACGCCAAGCTGGGCGCCATGGACCCCAACTACCTGAAGTTCCCGGGCCACAACAACAGCTACCCCTGGCAGAACTACGCCTCCATGATCGTCATGTGGTCCTTCTTCTGCATCGGTCAGCCTCACCTCTTCACGAAGTTCTTCACGATGAAGAACTACTCGACGATGTTCAAGGCCGTGATCCTCGGCACGCTCGGCATGTGGTTCTCCGCCTCCTTCATCGAGTGGTGCGGCGTCACGGGTGCTGCGAGCTTCCCCGGCATCGTCGGCAAGAACAGCGACTTCGTAGTGCCGCTCATCCTGCAGGCGGGCCTTCCCTCCGTCGTCTCCGCACTCATGGTCGCCGGCATCTTCTCGGCGGGCATGTCCACGATCAGCTCGCTGCTGCTCACCTCCACGTCGGCCGTCTCCCGCGACCTCTACCAACGGATTCTGAAGCGCGACGCGACGGATGAAGACACGCTCAAGGTCTCCCGTATCGTGACGGCGGTGCTCGGCGTGATCGCGATTGCGATCGGCATCCTCAAACCCGGCTCCATCTTCACCATCATTCTCTTCGCCTTCGGCGGCCTCGGCATCTGGGCGGCTCCGATCGTCGTCGGAATGTACTGGAAGCGCACGAGCCGCGCAGGCGTCTGGATTTCCGTGATCGCGGGCGAAATCTTCTACATCGCCATGCTCACGAACTTCAAGTGGATCGCCTGCGGGTTCAACCCCCTCATCGTGGCCTTCATCTTCACTGTGGCGGTTCTCGTTCTCGTGAGTCTCGTGACGAAACCCGCGTCGGACGCCACGCTCGCCCGCCACTTTGACTGATCATTGACAAGCGCTTTGAATGCCTCGCCTTCCTTGCCCCAAGACGGAGCAGAAACTGCACCGCCTTGGGGCAAGGAGCGTTTTCAAGCGCTCGAAGCTATGGAAAACATGAATATGAAACTCGCTGAAATGTGCTGGCAGGAAGCCGAAAAAGCACTTAAGAATCCCGAAAGCGTCGTCGTCATCCCGGTGGGCTCCACGGAGCAGCACGGCTGCGTCGGGCCGCTCGGGACCGACTGGCTCATCCCCGAAGAATTCTGCCGCCGCATGAAGACGACGGCTCCCCTCATTGTGACGCCCGTCATCCCCTTCGGCGTCGCAACGCACCACGTCAACTTCCCCGGCACGATCGACATGGGGCTCGAAACGATGTGCGACGTGATGGGGCATGTCTTTGAAAGCCTCTTCAAGCACGGCGCCCGGCGCTTTGTGGTCGTGAACGGCCACGGCGGCAACGACCCCGCGATCGAGAAGGCGGCGCTTGAAATCTACCGTCGGGGCGGACTCGTCTCCTTGATCGACTGGTGGGCGATCGCGCCGAAATTGAATCCCGACTGGCCCACGGGGCACGGCGATGCGCAGGAAGTCGCGGCGATCCTTGCATTCCGGCCGGACCTCATCAAGAAGGAATACCTCCTTGACAACATCGTGACACCGCCCTCTGCGGACTTCAAGCAGGTGCACATCAACACCGTGCTCTTTGAAGACGCGCCGGTGAAGATTATTCGCGAAATCCGTGACACCGTGAACACCGGAGGACTCGGCGGACTCGAATCGAAGTACGCCACCGTCGCCTGGGGCGAAGAGATGATGGACGGCGTCTCCGACTGGATCAACCGGTTCGTGGACGCTTTCGCGAAGGTTCCCCTGCCCGAGAAGACCTGGGCGTAGAAACTGCAGACAGGTGCGCTGATGAAAAAAGACCTCTCAGAATTGAACGCCTTACTCGTCCAAGTGGACGACCGGCGCCTCATGTCAGACGTAGACGCCATCTGCACCGGCGAGCGGCTTTCGAACGCTGCGGAAAAAGCGTCCTTTGAGTTCCTGGCAAAAGCCTTCGCGGAGGCCGGATGCGAAGTCGCCATGGAATGGCTTCCGGGCTACGTGAGCACCCCCGAAAAGGCGGCTCTTCGCGTCAACGGTGAAGCCTTTGCCTGCCTCACCCACCCCATGACGCCGTCCGCGGCCGTTGAAGGCCGCCTGCGCTACGTAGCCGCCGGGCACGACGCAGAGGCTAATGATCTGACGGACTCGATCGTTCTCACCGAAGGGCTCGCCATGGAGCCGCGCGTCCGCGCCTTTGAAGCCCGCGGCGCCCGAGGCGTCATCTTTATCACCGGCCGCTTCACGCACAACATGATCGTCTCCCGCGTTTGGGGCTCCCCCACGCCGGAAACGCGTCATGACTACGTGGGCATTCCCGTTGCCAGCACCTCGCTGTCGACGGGGAATTCCCTCAAGACGCTCGCCAAAGAAAATGCCTGCGCCCGTCTTGCCACAGAAGTTCATTCACGCTGGACGACGATTCCCGCCCTGACGGCGACGCTTCCCGGTGTCTCGGACGATTTCGTGATGGTGACGGGACACAACGACAGCTGGGGACTCGGAGCGCTTGACAACGCTTCCGGCAACGCCTGCGAGCTTGAACTCGCACGCCTCATGGCCTCCGTTCCCCGGGAAAAGCGGCTTCTCACCATTCGTTTCGTTATCTGGGGCGGCCATTCCCACGGCCGCTACGCAGGATCCACCGCCTATCAGGACGCTCATTTCATGGAGCTCGCCCAACACGGCCTTCTCAACATCAACACGGACTGTCTCGGCGGCCGGGGCGCCACCGTGCTCACCCAAAGCCCGGCGATGGCCTGCACCGCGGATCTTGCGCGTTTTGCACTCAAGGCGGGCGCCTCGGTCGAAGACTGGGAAGGCACGCGATTTAACCGCAGTTGCGACCAGAGCTTCTGGGGCTGCGGCGTTCCGAGCCTCTTTTCTCAAGTCTCCGAGCAACCGCCCGCCACGGGCGCCGCCGCTGACGCCTTCAAGATTCTCTTCGGCGGCGGCAAGAGCGGCGGCTTCGGCTGGTGGTGGCACACGACGGAAGACACCCCCGACAAGCTCGATCCACTGAACCTTCAGCGCGACGTGCGCGTCTTTCTGGCTGCGCTCTGGCAGTCTGTCACGGCAAAGACCTGGCCCGTGGACCTCCTCGCAGAAGCCCGGGAAGTCGAAGAGGAGATCATCCGCTGGCAGGAAAAGGCCGGCGCAGCGCTTGATCTCTCGCCGGCTCTGCAAGCCTGCAAGGCCGCGAAAGCGTCTCTGGCACGGCTCGTCACCCCCGAAGAGCTCCCCGCACGACTTTCAGACGACCGAGTCCGGCGCGCTCTGAAACTCGCTTCCCGCACCTTCGTTGCGCTGGGGTATGTAGAAAAAGCGCTTTGGGAGCCCGATCCCGCCCTCGGCACCTGTCCGATGCCGATGCTGCGCGCCATTGACAAGCTTACCTCTGCCGACGACTTCACCCGTCAGTGTCTCCTCGTAAAGCTGCGCCGGCAGGCCAATCGCATGACGCTCATGCTTTCGGATCTGCAGGACGCTCTTGAAGCTGCCTGCGGCTGATACTTTCCGCAACAGCCTCCTACGGCTTTTTCAGCTTTTCAGGAAAGCCCCCGCGCGGCCTCCTCGCCTTTTCTTGACGAGGAGGCCGATTCTCATCGTCAAATCAATCTTTTTCGTCGAGCCACGCCTGCAAAACTGCTTCGAGCCGCGCCTCGTTACTTTTTTGCGGATCATCGTCAAAATCGGGAAGCGCCAGAATCATGGCGTGAAGTTCCGTCATCCGGAGCGTCACGGGATCCAAATCCGGATTCGCGTCATAAAGTTCTTCGGCAATCGCCTGAGCATCCGTCCACTTGAGCGTCATTGGTTTTGTCTCCAAAGAAAAGCCCGTCGTCCGTTACCGAGCGACAGGCTTTGGGATTCACTCGCGCGCGACTATTCCGTCACGATGTTGCGGTTGCGAACCGGAATTTCGATCGTGATGTCTTCGGTGCCCATCACGGTCTGGCACGCCAAGCGCGACTGTGCCGTCACACCGAACGCATTGTCCAAATGGTCGTATTCGTCGTCTGAGGGTTCCTCGAGACTTTCAAACCCCTTCTTCACGATCACGTGGCAGGTCGCGCAGGCGCAGTTGTATTCGCAGGCATGCGGCAGCGCCACACCGGCTTTGTTCAATGCCTGGGCAAGCTTTTCCCCCGTCTTTACTTCGACCTGAGCGCCTTCGGGACAGATCTTTTCATTCGGCAATACGGTAACGATAGGCATGGTTGGAGTCCTTTTAAATAGTATTGATGTTTTGACCGGCCAAAGCCCGGCGGATGCTGCGGTCCATACGGCGCGCGGCAAATTCCCCCGTGACTTGGGTCAGATGGTCGAGTTCTTTTTTAATCGCTGCGGCATCGCTTCCGGCCGCGGCTTTTCTGAGGGACGCTTCGGCGACTTCAATCGCAGCACGTTCCGCGTCGGAAAGCAAATCTGCGTCTTCGGCCAACGCCGAATCCGTCGATTCGATGAGGCGGTCGGCTTCCACGCGGTTTTCTCGGAGTTCCCGTTCCGCCATATCGGCTTTTGCAGCAGCGTTTCCGTCCTGAAGCATATGGATGATGTCGTCGTCGGACAAACCGTAGGAAGGTTTGACGCGCACCGAACTTTCCACCCCCGTCGTCTGCTCACGGGCCGACACGGAGAGAAGCCCGTCGGCATCAATCTGGAACGTCACGCGAATGCGGGCCGCCCCCGCCGCCATCGGAGGAATCCCCCGCAGTTCAAAGCGCGCGAGCGAACGGCAGGCATCCACCACTTCGCGTTCGCCCTGCACCACGTGGATCGCCATCGCAGTCTGACCGTCCTTGAACGTCGTAAAGTCCTGCGCCATCGCAGTCGGAATCGCCGTGTTGCGGGGAATGACTTTCTCAACGAGTCCGCCCATGGTTTCAAGCCCCAGAGAAAGCGGCGTCACATCGAGAAGCAGCCAGTCGTCGCCCGAGGCGGTGTTGCCCGCGAGCTTATTGGCCTGCATCGACGCACCGACGGCCACCACCTTATCGGGATCAATGTCCGACAACGGCGCACGGCCGAAATAGTCCGCCACCGCGTCCCTGACGCAGGGCATGCGCGTGGCGCCCCCGACGAGCACCACGCCCTTAATGTCGGCAGCCGTTTTTTTGGCGTCCTTCAAAACCTGCGCCACGGCGTCCGTCGTCTTTTTGATGAGGGGACAGGCCATGGCGTTGAATTCGGTGCGGGTAAGCGTCTTGTGAATCTTGCGACCGTCGGCGAGCGTGAGGTCGATCACCGCTTCTCCAGAGTCCGTCAGCACTTCGCGTGCCGTCTTCGCCGCCTGCGTGAGACGCCTTTTATCCTGCGCGGAAAGTACGTCGCCGTCCGCAGCAAAGCCCTCCAAAGCCCAGCAGACCACGCGGTGATCGAAGTCGTCCCCGCCCAAGGCGGAATTACCGCCCGTCGCGAGTACTTCGAAAACGCCCCTCGTGAGTTCCAAAAGCGACACGTCGAACGTGCCGCCGCCCAAATCGTAGATGAGGTACAGACCTTCGGCACCGTTGTCGAGCCCGTAGGCAAGCGCTGCCGCCGTCGGTTCGTTCAAAAGCCGCAGAACGTTGAGACCGGCCAGTTTTGCCGCGTCCTTCGTCGCCTGGCGCTGTGCATCGTCAAAATACGCGGGCACCGTGATGACCGCACCCACCAGTTCGCCGCCCAAGCGCGCTTCGGCACGAGCCTTAAGCGCTTTGAGAACCTCGGCGGAAACTTCCACCGGACTTTTCACACCTGCCGCCGTCACAAGGCGCACCATACCGTCGCCGTCTGCGAACCGATAGGGGAGCGTCACGTTGCCCGCGATGTCCTTCAGCCCCCGGCCGATGAGGCGCTTCGCGCTGCTCACCGTATTTAAGGGGTCGGACGTCTGTTCCGCAAGTGCTTCCCAGCCGGTATGCACCGATCCGTCCGGAAAAAACCGGACGACGGACGGAAAAAGCGACCGCCCCATTTCGTCCGGAATCACTTCGGCCGCGCCGTTGATGACGGACGCCACCAAAGAATTTGTCGTTCCCAAATCAATACCGACCGCAAGCCGCTCTTCGTGCGGCGCCGCCGACATACCGGGCTCGGCAATCTGCATGAGCCCCATTGAATCAAAATCCGTCATAAGGTTTCCCGCAGGCCTGCAACTGCGGCCGCCATTTTTTCAATAAACATCAGGCGACGCACGGCGCTTCGCGCTTTTTCTGCGTCAAAGGACTCATCAAGCGCGTTCGTAAGTACGGCTTTTTCCGCGTCTTTAGCGGCCGCGACGTCCGAGGCGAGTGCAGCACGCCCCGCCTCATCCGCGGTTTCCAACCGTTCTCGCCAATCCATCTGCTGCATCAGAAACGCGGAATCCATCCGGGTATCAGTTTCCGTCCGGATGTCGACGCCTCTGAGTTTCAAGAGTTCCGTCGCCCGTCCCACGTCGGACGCCAACACATCGCGCGCTTCGTTGATACGGCCTGCCCACTGTTCAGCCACCCGTCGCTCCGCGGCAGGACGTCCGGCAAATCGATCCGGATGCACCAACGCAATCGCCTTCTTCCACGCGGCTTCCACCTCGTCTGCGGTAATCGCGAACTTTTCCGGAAGTCCCAGCAGCGAAAAAGCTGTCATCTGCGCCATGATTTTTCTCAGACGTGGAAGGACTTGCCGCAGCCGCAGCGTTCCTTTTCATTGGGGTTGTTGTATTTGAAGCCTTCCTGCAGCCCCTGCTTCACGTAATCCAATTCGGTGCCGTCAATGTAGGGAAGACTCTTTGCGTCCACAATGACCTTAACGCCGTGGCTTTCCCACATCTGGTCATCGTCATTTAAAGCGTCCGCAAATTCGAGTTTATAAGCCATGCCGGAGCACCCCGACGTCTTGACGCCGAGTCTGAGGCCCAAGCCCTTACCGCGCTTCGCGAGAAACGCCGCCACGTGCCGGGCGGCCGCTTCCGTCAACGTTACTGCCATCGAGTATCTCCTTACTTCGTCGCCTGCTTCTTGCGGTAGTCTTCAATGGCGGCCTTCACCGCATCTTCGGCAAGAATCGAACAGTGAATCTTCACCGGGGGCAATGCCAATTCTTCGGCAATCGCCAAATTCGTAATCTTTTCGGCGTCATCAAGGCTCTTTCCCTTCACCCATTCCGTCACCAAAGACGAAGAGGCAATCGCGGAACCGCAGCCGTAGGTTTTAAATTTCGCGTCTTCAATGACACCCTTGTCGTTCACCTTGATCTGCAGACGCATCACGTCGCCGCAGGCGGGCGCGCCCACCATGCCGGTACCGACCTGGCTGTCGTCCTTATCAAGCGTCCCCACATTGCGGGGATGCTCGTAGTGATCCATCAATTTTTCGCTGTAAGGCATTCTTTGTCTCCGTTGTCGGCGCTGCCGGACGACAAGCGTCCGACAGCTTCGGTGTTTCTTAGTGTTCGCTCCACTTCACGTCGGCGAGATTCACCCCTTCCTTGTGCATTTCCCACAAGGGTGACATCTCACGCAGACGCGCTACTTCGCGGGTGAGCGTTTCAATCGCAAAATCGATTTCTTCTTCCGTCGTGAAGCGCCCGAGCGTAAAGCGGATAGAGCTGTGCGCTAATTCGTCGTCGCGTCCCAGGGCCTTCAGAACGTAGCTCGGTTCAAGGGACGCCGACGTGCAGGCCGACCCCGAACTCACCGCCAGGTCTTTGACGGCCATCATGAGGCTTTCGCCTTCGATGTATTTGAAAGAGACGTTGAGGTTCGTGCAGGCGCGGTGTTCCATGTCGCCGTTGATGACGATTTCCGGAATGTTCTTCCGAATGCCTTCAAGAAGCCGGTCGCGCAGACGGCGTTCGCGCTTCATTTCTTCGGCCTGTTCGAGTTTCATGATGCGGTAGGCTTCACCCATGCCGACGATCTGGTGCGTCGCCAAGGTGCCGGAGCGCATGCCGCGTTCGTGGCCGCCACCGTGAATCTGGGCTTCGAGACGCACACGGGGCTTACGGCGCACGTAAAGCGCACCGATTCCCTTGGGGCCGTAGACCTTGTGACCGGAAAGGCTCATCAGATCCACCTTCAGCTTTTCCATATCGAGATCCATCTTCCCTACGGCCTGCGTCGCGTCGCAGTGGAAGATCACGCCCTTGCTGCGGCAGAGTTCGCCGATCGCGGCAATGTCCTGAATCACGCCGATTTCGTTGTTGACGCCCATCACGGACACCAACGTCGTATCCGGACGAATCGCGGCTTCGAGGGCCTTCAGGTCGAGAAGCCCGTTTTCCTGCACGTCCATATACGTCACTTCAAAGCCTTCTTCTTCGAGGTGCCGCATGGAATCCAAAATCGCCTTATGTTCGGTTTTGACCGTAATAAGGTGCTTACCTTTGTCCTTATAAAAGTGCGCCGCCCCCTTCACTGCCAGGTTGTCGGCTTCCGTCGCGCCCGACGTCCACACGATCTCGCGGGGATCGGCATTGATGTAGGCGGCGACGTTGGCACGCGCTTCTTCCACCGCTTTTTCCGCTTCCCAACCGTAAGCGTGCGAGCGGCTCGCGGGATTGCCGAACTTGTCGCAGAGGTACGTGAACATCTTCACGGCCACGCGGGGATCCACAGGGGTCGTGGCGGAGTAGTCAAGATACACAGGCAGTTTGAGCGTCATTTTCTGACCGCCGGCCGCTTACGTTGGGCAATGCCGGCGCCTTTCGTTAGTTAAAAAGAATGGAAAAAATTCTTGTTGGAAGTGACTTAATTTAAGGGTTCCGGCGGTCTGATGACGGCCTCCCGAGCCCTCGCGGCCGCTTCGTGGGCGGCCCTTCGTTCTTCGTAGCGTTCACGGATGTCGGCCAGCGTCTGAGCATTCAGAAACTGCGCCATCCTCACGTTTAATTCCGACCAGAGACCGTGTGCGAGGCACTCGGCGCCGCCGCGGCAGGTGGCGCCGCCTTTGCACTGCGTCGCGTCCACCTGTTCCTCTACAGCGGAGACGATTTCGCCCGCCGTGATTTCATCCGCACCGCGCGCGAGACGGTAGCCGCCGCCGGGGCCTCGGGAACTCGTAACCAACTCGGCGCGCCGCAACTTGCAGAAAATCTGCTCCAAGTACGCCACCGAAATCGACTGACGCCTGGCAATGTCCGACAGACGCACCGGCCCTTTTTCGCCGTAGAGCGCCAAATCGATCATGCTCGTCACCGCAAAGCGGCCGCGTGTGGTGAGTTTCATTTCCAAAAAATCTCCGTCGTTCAGCCGCTTTTTTCGGGGTGTTTTTAATAGCTGACTGAATTGGTCAGGAATCATACAGGAATTTCACCCGAATAGTTGAGCGTTTCACTCAGGTTTTTCATTTCTGCAAACTGCTTTTTGTTCTTCCCAAGCGTTTTTCCTTAGCACTTACCGTCGGTTCGCAGTATCCTTCGCCTCCGTGCCCGGCGGAATCCGTTGAAACGCGTTCCGCCCCGAACCCCGGTCGCCCCAGAAAAAGAACACCCGGCAACCGGCTTTTCAATGAAAGGATCACCCACCATGAAGTCCCGTTTTCTTTTGGCTGCCCTTGCTGCGGCCTTTGCCGTGAACGCCGGTGCCGCGACGCTCCGGATCGCCACCGAACCCACGTTTCCGCCGTTTGAATCCGTGGACACGAAGACGCATGAATACGTGGGCTTTGACATGGACTTGATCCGACTGATCGCCAAAAAGGCGGGCTACACCCCGGTGATTGAATCCGTCGGTTTTGACGCCATCGTGCCGGGGCTCATTACGGGCACGACGGACGTGGGTGCCGCCGGCATCACGATTACGCCGGAACGCGCCAAACGCGTCCTCTTTACCGATCCCTACTATGACGCAGGGCTTTCCATCATCGTGCACCGCGACGACAAAGCTAAGTTCACGAGCGAAAACGCCCTCGAAGGCCAAAAGATCTGCGTACAGATCGGTACGTCGGGTGCCATGCGTGCCGGAAAAATTAAGGGAACCGTCGTCCGCAACTTCAACACGATGCCCGAAGCCTATCTGGAACTGAAAAACAAGGGCTGCGCCGCCGTCATTGCCGACAAACCCGTCAACGGCTTCTTTATGGCCGAACACGGTGATGCGGACGGTTCCTACTACCATCTTCCCGTTACGCTCAACGCCGAACAGTTCGGGTTTGCCGTCTCCAAAAAGCACCCTGAACTGCAGAAACAGTTGAACGACGCTCTCAAAGCCGTCAAGGAAAACGGCGAATACCAGGCGCTTTACAGTAAGTATTTCGGGAAGTAATTCCCGGCCACGGAAGACGCCGTCGGATATGCTTTCGCGGATTTTCTCCTGCGGCGCCTTCTTTCTTACGTCAGACCTCCCCCTCGGTGGGCCTGACGGGCTTCATGAATAAAAGGAAAACAATGAAGACCACAACGAAAATCCTCGCAGCCGCCGCTCTTAGTGCCGCGGTCTGCGCCTCTCAGGCCGCCACGCTGCGCGTTGCGACCGAAGCCGCTTTTGCTCCGTTTGAATACGTCAACAGCGAAACCCATGAATTGGAAGGGTTTGATCTCGATCTCATCCGACTTCTCGCGAAGAAGGCCGGGTACGACACCGAGATCACTGCCATGGGGTTTGATGCCATCATCCCGGGTATTCTTACGGGAACGATCGACGTCGGGGCCGCGGGCTTTACGATTACCCCCGAACGCGCCAAGCGCGTTCTCTTTACCAAACCCTACTACGATTCCGGGCTTTCCGTCCTGGTGCGTAAGGAAGACAAAAACGTCATCCGAAGCGAAAAAGACCTCGAAGGCAAAAAGATCTGCGTGCAGATCGGTACTTCGGGTGCCATTTACGCCGGAAAGGTAAAGGGCGCCAAGGTGACGAGCTACAACGCACTCCCTGACGCCTACCTCGAATTGAAGAACAAGGGCTGCCGCGCCGTCGTAGCCGACAAACCCGTCACGGGTTACTTCATGGCGACGAAGGGCGACTCGGACGGTTCCTACTACCACCTTCCCCTCACGCTCACCGCCGAACAGTTCGGTTTCTGCCTCTCCAAGAAGAATCCGAAGCTCGCGAAAGCACTTGATAAGGCGCTTGAAGACGCCAAGGCGTCCGGTGAATACCGTGCGCTCTACGAAAAATATTTCGGCAAATAATCGTTTCTGAAATGCAGGTCGGCGCCCGAAAAGCAAAAACTTTCGGGCGCCCGCTTCTTTCTGCTTTTCGAATTCTTTATCATTCGCAGTTCGGAACCCGTTTGTTCCGACTTCTTTCTACTGACGCATTTTCGGAGTCGCCCCGATGGAATTTGACCTTTCGCTCGTTACCGATTCGTTGCCCCTTTTGCTGCAGGGCGCGCTCGTAACGCTGGAAATTACTGCCCTTGCCGTGGGTCTCGGCCTGGTTTTCGGTTTGGTGGCGGCCTTGGCACAACTCTCCAAGTTCGCACCGCTCCGTCTCACTGCGAAGGTTTACGTGGACTTCATCCGCGGCACGCCGCTCCTCGTTCAGATCTTCATCATTTACTTTGCGCTTCCCGTCGTCATCGGGCACCGCATTGACCCCTTCTTCGCAGCGGTCGCAGCCTGCTCCATCAACTCCGGGGCGTACGTCGCGGAAATCTTCCGCGCCGGCATTCAGTCGATCGACATCGGGCAGATGCGTGCGGGCTTGAGCCTCGGCATGAATTGGACGATGACGATGCGCTACATCATTCTGCCGCAGGCCTTTAAGCGCATCATTCCGCCGCTCGGGAACGAATTCATCGCCATGCTGAAGGACTCGTCCCTCGTCTCCGTCATCGGCTTTGAAGAACTGACGCGTTCCGGACAGCTCATCATCGCCGAAACTTACGGCTCGCTTGAAATCTGGTCCGCGGTCGCCATCATCTACCTCGTGATGACGCTCACCATCACCCGCATCGTAAGCGTGCTCGAAAAGAAATTCCGCGCGAGCGACGCCCGATAAAGCGTCGCCCCGCCAGACCAAAAACGACCGCCGAATGCGTTTCGGACGGTCGTTTTTTTCGTCAATCCCAAAGATAACCTAACGGAATGACAAATACCTCGTCATCACGACGGTACCCGTATTCAGTTCCCGTCAGCACAATTTTCAACGTCGGCAACGCCAGCGGCACTTGAGTTTCCGTCGCATTTTCCCACACCAAATTCCCAAGCTTCATCAAATATTTTGCCCCATAATCAATCTCGTTAGATCCAAGTTTGATTGTCTTTACCGAAGAGATTTGCGGTGTTTTGTCGAAGAGATTTGCGATAGTCTGTCTCAACACCCGCCGCTACCGCACAGCCCTTTGCTCAGTCACTCACGTAAACAAACCCCGAGAGTCCGGACAGCGTTCTTTCCATCTCGGGCTGCATATTTTCCCGAATCACGCTCTGCAGTTCTTTACGCACGAGTTCGACCTGCTCCAAGCTGCGGTCAGCGCTCCCCGTCACCCACATCGAACGCTGCGCCCGGAGTCCGCCCGGCAGCGGCTGAAACCGCACGGCTTCCAAAAACTGCCGTCCGCACCAAAGGCTCGTGGGCGGCATAATCCCGAGACCGCCCGCTTCCGCCACGAGTCCCACAAAGGCGTAACTCGAACTCACGGCAATTTCCTGTACGGGCGAGGCATTCATCGCGCCCAGAATGCGTTTCACGCGTTCCTGGTCGGCGCTGCCGTCGGTTTCCGTCAACACCGGCCGATCCCGCACCGCTTTCTGCAGATCCGCCGTCGAGCGAATTTCCGGGCAATCTTTGGACGTCACCAAGAGGAGTTCCTCACGGTATGCTTCTTCCCGTACCCAGCGTTCATCGTCATCATCCACGCCGGCGCAGAGAATAACGTCCAACTGGTCGTCACGAAGTTTCGTCACGAGGGGCTTATAGGAGTCCGTGCAAACCGACAAACCGGCAACCCGTTTCAAAAGGCGGTTTAAAAGCCAAGGACTCGATGTCGTCGCCACGGATTCCCCCATGCCGAGACGCAGCTTCTGAAAGGTCATTTCTTCGGAAACCACGCGAGTGCGGATGCGCTGTACGCTTCTTAAAAGTGCTTCACCGTCTTCCAATAGGCGGCGTCCCGCAGCCGTCAGTTTCAAGGGGCGGGTATCTCGTTCAAAGAGCGTCACGGCAAGATTGGCTTCCAAAGCCGCCACGGCCTGCGACACGGCAGCAGGCGACATTCCGAGCGCCGCCGCAGCGGCACGAACCCCCGCTTTTTCCACCACCGTCAGAAAAATTTTGATATGCCGTAGATCCAAAGACGCATTCTTCACTGCCGTCACCACTGAGGAAAATCAAAGTACATTTTTTTATTTTAGCCAAGACGAACAGGGTCGCTGCTTCTCTTTTGGTCAAACCAGAAAATCCCACCCGGTCTTTACCAACAAAAGTACCAATACCGTCACAATGATGGGACGCACGACGTTCGCCCCCTTATTGAGCACCAATCCTGCGCCCAAGTAGTTGCCGACGATGCCGAAAATCCCGGCCGTCACCCCCAACGTCCACATCACGTTGTCCGAGAGAAGAAACGTCACGAACGCCGCCGTGTTGCTCGCAAGATTCACGGCCTTCACTTCGCCGTTGGCCCGCCGGACATCGAGTTTGGCCCAAAGCGTAAAGGCGAGAAGCATAAAGGTACCGCAACCCGGCCCGTAAAACCCGTCGTACGTTCCGCAGATCAAGGCCGACGCCGTGAGAATCACCAGGCGCCGTTTTTCCGGCATCGGCGCTTCTTCGGCCCGAATTGCCGTCCGGCGAAAGACGACGAAAAACGCCACTATGGGAAGGAGCACTGCCAAAAAAAGTTGAAACCACTGCGCGGGGATAAGGAGCGCCATCCTCGCTCCCAACGAACTTCCGATCAACGCCGCAACGACGGCGGGAAGCGCCCGCTTCCCTTCAATACACCCCGCCCGCCAGAGGCGTCCCGTCGCCATCGCCGTTCCCATGAGGCTTGAGAGTTTGTTGGTTCCCAGGGCCAAATGCGCCGGAATCCCTGCCAAAAAGTACGCCGGCAGCGAAATCAGTCCGCCGCCTCCGGCAATGGCATCCACGAAACCCCCGAGAAAAACGAGGGGACAAATGATGAGGTAATGGAGAATATCCGCTTCCATAACGTCAAAGCCTCGGAACGGCATTCAAAAGAGTTCGGGTGTAGTCATTCTCCGGATGCGAAAGCACCGTTTCCGTCACCCCGGTTTCCAGAATGCTCCCCGCCTTCATGACGGCCACGCGGTCGGCAAAGTATTCCACTACCGCAAAGTTGTGCGTAATGAAAAGATACGCCGTTTTCGTCGCCGCCTGCAGTCGTTTCAAAAGATTCACGGTCTGCGCCTGCACCGAGACGTCCAGGGCACTCGTAGGTTCGTCGCAGATCAAAACCTTCGGAGAGACGGCAAGCGCCCGGGCAATGGCAATCCGCTGACGCTGTCCGCCCGAAAATTCATGCGGTAGTTTCCGGGCGGCGTCTCGCGGCAGCTCCACCCAATCCAGCAGCTCTTCGACGCGTTTGCGGCGCTGCGCTTCATCTCTGCCCACCGACAAAGCCCGCATGCCTTCCGCGATCGTCTCCCCCACCGTCATCCGGGGATCGAGCGACGCATACGGATCCTGGAAAATCATCTGCATGGTTCGGCGCACCGCTGCGGCGTCAAACGCCGTCCCCGCGAGTACCGGTTCACCGGCAAGCGTTACGCGGCCCGACACCCGGGCTCCGGCCCCCGCAAGCCCCAAGAGCGCTCTTCCCAACGTTGTCTTGCCGGAACCGGATTCCCCCACCAACGCGAGCGTCTCGCCTTCTGAGAGCGTGAACGACACGTTCTTCACGGCAGGAATCCCTTCCGGCGTCCGCCAAAAACCGCGGCGCCGCTCATACGTCACCGAGAGGCGCTCAACGGTGAGCACGCAGGAACTTTGCCCCGCCGCGGCCGACGTCGACGCTGCCGACGGGGACAGCACCGCCGATCGTCCCACACAGCGTACGGCGTGCTCATTTTCTTTTTGCCACGGCGGCACCTGACGGCGGCAAGCCGCGTGCGCGGCCGGACAACGCGGTGCAAAGCGGCATCCCGTCATCTGCGTAAGTTCCGACAATGTCGGCACCCGTCCCGGAATCCCCTCGAGCGCCGCCCCGCGTTTGTCCCGCGTCGGCACGGCCGCCAAAAGTCCCCGGGCATAAGGGTGCCGGGGCGACGCAAAAAAGTCCCGGCACGGCGCTGTTTCCACGATTTCCCCGGCGTACATCAGAGCCACGCGGTCGGCGTACTGCTTCACCACCGCCAGATCGTGCGTAATGAGCAGCAGTGCCGTTCCCCGCTCCTGCTGCAGCTCCTTCAGAAGCGTCATCACCTGCGCCTGCAGCGTCACGTCAAGCGCCGTCGTCGGCTCGTCCGCGATGACGACGTCGGGATGCCCCGCCAAAGCCATGGCAATCAAAACGCGCTGCTTTTGCCCGCCCGAAAGTTCCATGGGGTACGCCCCGAACCGATTCTCGGGGTCCGGAATCCCCACGCGGTCGAGCCACCGAATGACTTCGCTTCGCCGTTCTTCGCGCGAGAGTACCGTATTGAGACGCAGGACTTCGTCAATCTGCTCACCCACCGTCAGCACCGGATTCAAACTTCCCGACGCTTCCTGAAACACCATGGCGATACGGCGGCCTCGCCGGGCACACATCGCACTTTCCGTGAGGTCAATGAGAGACTCCCCGGCAAGCGTCACGTCGCCCGCGGCGACAAACGCATCCTGAGGCAAGAGCCGCATCAGCGCCAGCGCCGTCATGCTCTTGCCGCATCCCGATTCCCCCACAAGCGCCAGCGTCTCCCCGGCCGCAAGAGAAAACGAGACGTCGTTCACGACCCGAAGTGCCCCCTCGGGTCCGGCGATGTCTACGGTGAGATTCGTGACGGTAAGCATCACTTTCTCCGCGCCGGCCGTCCGAAGAGACGGGGGCTTGTCGGATCAAACACCTCGCGGACGGCGGCCGCGAAGAGGTTTGCCGCCAAGACGAGCGTCCCCATGAAAAGAAGGGCCGCCGCCAAATTCCACCAAATGACGGGCGAACGGCTCATTTCGCCCGCAGCCGCATTGATCATCGTACCG
Organism: uncultured Sutterella sp.; assembly: GCA_900544255.1. Classification (GTDB taxonomy): domain Bacteria; phylum Pseudomonadota; class Gammaproteobacteria; order Burkholderiales; family Burkholderiaceae_F; genus Duodenibacillus. The sequence continues at coordinate 25,331 of UQUM01000010.1, read as the reverse complement.
AAGCTGTGGATTACCGGATCAACGCCCACGCCCACGTAACTTAAAACCGCTTCATAAAGCACGATTCCCGAAAAATCGAGCACCGCCACAATGAGGACGATATGGATGACGTTGGGCAGCACGTGCCGCGCCAGAATTTTCCACGACGGCACCCCGAACGCTTTTGCCGCCGTCACGAAGTCCGTCGCCGCCGTCTTCATCGTTTCCGCCCGCAGAAGACGCGCCAACCCCGCCCAACTCGTCACGCCGATGATGACGGCCAAAAGAAAGAGCCGCAGATCCGCCCGCTCCAGCCCCGTTTCATAAAGCTGGGGGTTCTGGTCAATGAAGACCTGAATGAGAAGCACCGACGCGGCAATCAGGAGTACCGACGGTATGGACGAAATCACGGTGTACACATACTGCACCGCCTCATCGACCCAACCGCGGAAGTAACCCGCCGCCAGCCCCAGCACCACGGCAAAGGGTAAGGACGAGAGCGTTGCCAAGGTGCCGATTACGACCGCCGTACGCACGGACTTAAAAGCAGACACCAAGACGTCGTTTCCGACGGCATCCGTCCCCAACACGTGCCGCACGGGCCAAATAAACGACAACACCACGGCCGCCAACAGCGCCAACTGCAGCACCCGAATCGCCGGACGCGCGGGATTGGTGCGTGCCGTCACCCGCGTGAGGCTCACGGTAAAAGGCGTCTTAAACATCGCCTTGTGAAGGCCGGCCAACACAAACCACAGAACCGTGAGCAGCATCACGCCGGACAAAAGCGACGCAAAAAAGCGTTTGCCCAGCATGACCGACGCGTGTTCTTCGGGTACGTCCGCCGAGACGCCTTTTAGCCGCTGATAATCCCGCACCGCAGTGCCGTCTTCCTGCACCGCCGTCGTCTTGTCAAAGTCCCGCAGGGCAAACGGCGCCGAGTAACTCCGCTCCTGCGCCGCCGTCCGATTTTTAAGCACCGCATCCAAAAGCGACACGGTCTTCACGTCATAAACGACTGCCGCGCCCGAATCCGCTGCGGATAGCGCCGGCCGCCAATGCACGCTGTCGGCAAACGCCGTCAGGAAAAACAAAAGAAGCACCGCGGCCGAAGCCTGCGCCGCCGGCCGCAGAAACACCGCCTTCCATTTTGCCCGCAAATCCGGCACCCGCGACACGTACCACGCCGTCCCCAGCAAAAGCGCCGCAAGAAGCCACATGACGACGTCGGTATAAAGCACCACCCACATTCTTTCGTTTCCTTTCATTGCAACCGGATGCGGGGATCAGCCGCCGCATACGCAAAATCCGTCAAAATCAGCCCCGCCACGTAAGCCGCCGTTCCCAAAAACACCATCGAACGCACCACGGAAAAATCCTGTGCGTTGATGGCATCGATCGTATAGGCGCCCAACCCCGGAATGCCGAAAAAGTTTTCCATGATGAGCGACCCCATGAAAAGCATCGGGATCGCCGCCACCGTACTCGTCAGAATCGGAAGCATCGCGTTTCGCAGCACGTGTCCGAAAAGCACCTGCAGTTCACCCGCCCCTTTGGCGCGTGCCGTTCTCACGTAGTCCTTGCCGATTTCTTCCAAAAAGAGCGCCCGATAAAGCAGTGCGTCACCCCCTAAGCGGGAAAACAACGCAATCGCCACGGGAAGGAACAAAAAATGCACCATGCCGATGCCGTCGGCAAACCCCGAAACCGGTACCCAGCGCAGCGTCTTGGCAAAGAGCCACTGACCGAGAATGATGTAAAAAAGGGACGATACGCTCATGATGCCGATGCTCGTCACCACCCCCGCCGTCTCCCAACCGGTGCGCCGCACCCACACGAGAAGCAATGAAAAAACGAGCATTACCGCCACCCCCAGCACGAAGGTCGGGACGGCCAGCGCCAGGGAGGCCGGCGCCCGCTCCCTGACGTCCTCGTTGATGCTGCGCCCCGCGTCCGTCATCCCTAGGTCGCCGGTCAGAAGCGGAACGGACTTCGACCAAAAAAGCGTCTTCGTGATCTTACCGGTACCCTTTTCGGCGACATTGTAAAAAAGCGGCTGATCGTACCCGTGCGCAGTTTTCCAATCCGCGACGGCCTCTGCCGTCACGTAGCGTCCGCCCAAGTTGAGCCTCGCCATATCGTCCGGCGTATTAACGGCAAAAAAGAGGACAAAGGTGAGAAAATTCACCCCCAACAACACCGACACGCCGTAAACGAGGCGCCTCAGAAGGTACCCGATCATGTCATCGTCTCCCGTCCCGTAAGTTTCCGGCGCCGCCCGTGAAACCGTACGGCCGCCCCCGCGAGCAACACCACAACCGCTGCGAGCAAGAAAGCCGGCCACAGCACCGGCCGGTTCCAACGACGAATTCGGTTACTTCGCTCCGCGGCATCCACCTTGAAGTACTGAAGACTGTCTCTCACCGTCGCCGTGGGTTTGGCGTTCTTCACCCAGCGGTGCAGTGCCGCCGCTTCCTTCGGGGAATAACCGAAACTCCACGGCGCATCGTTTTGCACCGTGCGGATCATTTCGTCAATCAAAGCCGCTTTTTCTTTTCCTTCGGGCAGTACCCTCATCGCTTCGAAAAGAGCGTCATAGCGGGGGTTACGGTAGTTGCTCGCATTTTCGCCGCCATTACCTTCCGCCTTGCGGTTGGGACCATAAAGAAGCGCAAGAAAATTCTCCGGATCCGGATAGTCCGCAATCCAACCCCAGTAATAAATCTGAGCCGCCCCGCGGTTCATCTTATCCTGAAAGCGGTTGTAGTCCGACCCGCGGATTTCAAGCTGAATGCCGATCTTGGCAAACTGCCGGGCAAACCACTCCAAAAATGATTTGGCGTTCGCGGCCGCCCCCTGCCAGTCAAAATAAAGCACCAAGGGGCGTCCCGTCGCCTGATCCCTGCCTCCGGGATACCCCGCTTCGGCCAAGAGGCGCTTGGCGTCATTGACGGAGCGCCTCACGACGCGCCCCCGCTCGTCCTTACGGTACACCACCGGATTAAACGCCGCGGGGCCGTCCTCACGATAGCCGAAGAGTCCCGGCGGCAGGGGACCGTGCGATGCTGCGCCCTGCTCTTTTTCGAAAATAGCGATTTCTTCTTCCCAATCGACGGCAATCGAAATCGCCTGCCGCAGTTTCCGGTGACGGATTTTTTCTTCGGGCGTCTTGCCTTCCCCCACCACGGGATCGAGCCAATTAAATCCCAGGTACCACAAGTTCGCTTCCACGGTTTCCGGGAAAACGAGTTCCCTCTCTTCGTAAAGCGTCCGTTTGTCCGCACTGTCGGCAGCCGCCACCAAAAAGCCCTGACCGGTATCCACGCGCGCAATCTGCGGACTGTCGTAATACCCCTGCAGGAATTTGCTCGTCACGGGCACCGCTTCTTTTTCCATCGTCATCACGTAGCGATCCACGAAAGGCAGAGGCTTACCGCAGTCTTCAAGGAGTCCTTTTTCCCGGTCGCCCGGCGCCCCTTCACACGGATACGTCACCCGGTGATAGAAGGGATTTCTTTCAAGAACATGCTCCCGATTCGTGCGCGAGACCGTGAGTTGATAGGGGCCGGTACCCACGGGCCAAGCCGCGAGCGTCACGCCGTTCGTCTTGAGGAGGGGATTAGCGTCATAAAACGCCGCGGCTTCCCACGGCACCGGCGCAAAAAAAGCCATCGTGAGCCAATTTAAAAACGCCGGGTACCGGCCTTGAACCGTAATTTCAAGCGTCTTCGCATCCGGCGCCGCTACGCCTTCCAACGCATAATCGCGCAAATCCGGCGCCGGTCGTCCCGCCGCCTTTGCCGCCTCAATATCCCGCCGCAGAGCGGCATTCAGGATTTTCAGTCCCGGCAGATAGTCCGACACGACGGAGAGCACGGGACTCACCACACGAGGATCCGCGAGACGCTTGATGCCGTAGACATAGTCCTCGGCCGAAAGGGTCCGCGTAGCTTTTTCCGGCAGATCCAGGGGATTTTTTAAGTCCCTCGCCACGGCGTCCGACAGCCGGTGGTACCGATAGCGGCCTTCGGCATCTTTCGCAAACGCCGGGTGCGGCGCGTAGCGAATATCGTCCCGCAGCGTAAAACGGTAACGGGTACGACCGTCGGGAAGCACCTCAGGCGTCGGTATTTCCGTCACCGTTTTGGGAACGATTTCGTAAGGACGCTTGAGATAGTGGTACCCCAAAAGCGGTTCGTAAACCGCGTAGGTGTAGAAGGACTCGTCATTCGAATAGGAGACCTGAGGATCGAGCGTCTTGGGGCTGCGCCCGGAAAAGGCACTGAAAATCGTATTGCCGGCGTAGTCTGCCAAAGGACGCGGGGCATTCACGGGGTCCGTACACCCCATCAAAGCCGTCAGCCCTCCGGCCAAAAGGATCCCCGCGAATTTTTTCACCCGATAATTCAATGCGTCACCCCGAAAACCGAAGGAAAAACAAATATACTTGCGGGTTTACAGAAAATTGTTGCGCTTCTGCCCGCCCTCAGTTTCGGATTCTGAACGATTCAACCGAAATTTTCCTCGGCAGCAGAGCGTATTCCTTTCGTTTTTTTCATGACCCAGCGAGAATTTTCGCTCCCCGTGCGGATCTATTGGGAAGATACCGACGCGGGCGGCATTGTTTATCACGCCAATTACCTCCGGTACATGGAGCGGGCCCGCGGCGAAATGCTGCGGGACTTAGGCTACGAACAGCACCGGATGCAGGCCTCGGGCGAACCCGTCATCGTTGTGGCGGATGCGTCGCTCAAATTTCACCGTCCCGCCAAGTTGGACGACCTGCTCACCGTCCGCACCCGCATCAAACTCATGCGCAGCGCCTCGGTCGTCTTCGAACAAAAGATCTTCCGCGGGGAGACGCTTCTCGTCACGGGCGAAATCCGCTGTGCAGCCGTCGACAAGACGCGCGGCATTCCGGTCGTGATCCCCGAAGCGCTCCGCTCGCTTTTTTCTCAAACCCTTTCCGACGACTCTGCCCGATAACTCATCATGAATTCGTCCGCCGATCTTTCCATCATCACTCTCGTCATGAACGCCTCCGTCGTGGTGCAGTGCGTTCTGGGGCTTCTGGTACTCGCTTCGCTCCTGAGCTGGACCACCATCTTTTCCAAAATGATCGTTTTGTCGCGCGCCGTGCGCCAGACGGACGAATTCGAAGGGCGCTTCTGGTCCGGCACCGATCTTGCGAAACTCTTTGAAACCGCCACGAGCCGCAGCGACCGCACGGGGGCCGAAGAACGAATTTTCGTCGCCGGTATGTCCGAATTCGTGAAGCTTTCCGGCAAACCCGAAGCCGAACAATTGTCCGGCGTACGCCGCGGCATGACGGCGGCGTTTCAGCGGGAAGTGGACGACCTTGAAAAAGGGCTTCCTCTTTTGGCGTCCATCGGTTCCGTTTCTCCCTACGTCGGCCTTTTCGGCACGGTCTGGGGCATCATGAATGCCTTCACGGGGCTTTCCACGTTGGACAACGTCTCCCTCGCCGTCGTCGCCCCCGGCATTGCCGAAGCGCTCGTCGCGACGGCGATCGGCCTTTTTGCAGCCATTCCGGCAACGGCTGCCTACAACTACTTTGCGAACCGCCTCGAACGCGTCACCAACCGTTTTGACAGCTTCAGCGAAGAGTTCCTCAACATCCTCGCGCGTCAGCACTAAGGAGGCGTCATGTCCCTGCGTTCCGGTGCGCGCCCCAAACGGCGCATGATGAGCGACATGAACGTCGTTCCCTACATCGACGTCATGCTCGTCCTCGTCGTCATCCTCATGGTGGCGGCGCCCTTCGTGAATCCGTCGGTGGTGAATCTCCCCTCCGTTTCCAAGGCGTCCGCCGCCCCCGCGGATCCCGTGGAGGTCGTGGTCTACGCCGACGGGCACCTTGCCGTGAAGGCGAAAAACGGGCTGCATACGGTGGATATGCCGGCTTTGATCGCGAACGTGCGCGCAGCTCAAGGGGAAGCCGCTACCCCCGTCGTCATTTCCGCTGACCGCGACGTACGCTACGAAACCGTCGTCAACGTCATGAAGAGTCTGCAGGACGCCAAGGTCGAACGCGTGGGACTCGCGCTCAAGATCGAGCGTTCAAAATGAGCGACGTCATGCCAGTGGAAAAACTCGCACCCAAAAACAGCCGTTTCTTTGATGCGCCGCTGGGGCTCATCGCGGCGGCCGCGGTGCATGTAGCGCTCTTTTTCGCCCTTTTTTACGTGTTTCAGTGGAATACGGACAGCGAAACCGTCTACGCCGAACTCTGGGCACCGGAAGACGCCTCGGGGCGCAACGTGCAGGGGCAGTCATCCGAAACGACGGACGAGATGCCGCCCGAGCCCGAAATGAACCAGGCGCCGGAATTGGCGGCGAAAGAAGAACCGCTTCCGACGCCGGAAGAGCAGCCGGTTCCCGAACCCCAACCGACGCCTGCGCCCGAACCCGTGAAGACTGCGCCGCCCCCGGCCGTGAAGGAACCGGAACCCGAACCGAATCCTGGCCCCACCGCGGAAGAACTCGCGCGGGAAGCGGAAATCAAACTCGCCCGACAGCGAGCCGAAGAAGCGCGTCTTGCCAAAGAAAAAGCCGAAGCCGAAGCCGCGAAGCGCTTAGCGCAAGAAGAGGCCCGCCGGGAAGCCGAACGGCTTGCGGAGGAAAAGCGCTTGGAAGAGGAGCGCCTCGCTGAGGAAAAACGCCTTGAAGAAGAACGCTTAGCCGAAGAGAAACGCCTCGCGGAAGAAAAGCGGCTTGCGGAAGAAAAACGGATTGCCGAAGAAAAGGCCCGTAAGGAAGAAGCAGCCCGCCAGAAACGTATTGCGCAGGAAAAGGCCCGTCAGGCCCGGATCGCCGAACAAATGCGTCAGGCGGAATTGGCCCGCATCACCGGCGCCCGCACCGTGGAAACCGGCCGCGTAGGTACGACGAAGGGCGATCCTTCGGCCGTTCGTCAGAACCTGCGGGGGTCGCTCACCGCCGCCTATACGGCGTGGGTCATTGCGTGCATCCGCCCGTACATTGCCTACAACGTACCCCCCAACGCACAGCGCGGCCGCAATGTCGCCACGTTCGAAGTGAACCTGCTCCCCAACGGGGAATTGGCCGGAAAAACCATGGTGAAAAGTTCGGGACTCGCCGCCTTTGACGCCGCCGTAGATCGCGCCATCACACGCTGCCGACAGTTTCCGAGGCCGTCGGACGGCTCCCCCATTCCGAGACGAATGCAGATTCTCTTTGATCCGGTGGATTCCAAGTAGTCCTCAGTCCCTGCCCGATGCGGCAGGGATTTTTTTCTCATAAAACTGCGGTGAACCGACGTACCGGCCTTTAACGGCCGATACCGTCCGCCGTTTCCAACCACGCGGCGAGCGCTTCGTTTTTCTTTGCCGCCCCTCGGAAAGCCTCGAGCGGCAGGAATTGCTCATCCCCGCCCGCCAATGTCACAGCGGCAGCGGGCGGACGCTCGCACTGAAAAGCTTCACAGAAAGGCGCAGCTTCGACGTAACGAATGCCGTCTTTTTCCACGAGCCTCGCCTTCACGTCCCCCACGACGATGTCGTCGTCCACCGTCACCATCGCCGAATCCTTCTGCAGCACCCGCCACAGCCATAAAAACGGCCAAGCCGCAAAGAGACACCACAAGGGCGACGTCAGGAGAAACGACAACGTCAGCGAGCCGCCCGCGTTATCTTCAAAAAGAAAAATCGAACCGAAGATGCCCCAAGCGAGCCACAAAAGCCAACCCGTGCGAGCTCGGGCCCTGCCCATTTTTACCGGTCGGCGCTGCATACGGCCTCCTTCATGCTGATGACGCGGCTTCTTAGTTGCCCGCAGCCGCCCTCGATATCCTGTGCGGCACTGTCGCGGATGGTAGCCACGGTGCCGTTTTTACGCAAAATGGTGATGAGGTCTTCCATATGGCTGCGCTCCGGCCGTTCAAACCCCGTACCTTCCACGGGGTTCACGGCAATGAAGTTCACCATCGCATAGCGCCCTTTAAGAAGTTCCGCCAACCGCGCCACTTCCGCTTCACTGTCGTTCACACCTCGGATCAGCGTCCATTCAATCTGCGCCGGATACTTCGTTTCCTCGGCATAGGACAACGTCATTTCAAGCACCTCTTCCACGGTGAGTTTCGGCGCATTGGTAAGAAGTTTCCGGCGTTTCGCGTTGTCCGTCGTGTGCAGCGACAAAGCAATCGCCGGACGGACGTCGCTTTGCCGCAAGGCGTCAAACAACCGTTTGTCCCCCACGGTAGAAACCACAATTTCCTTATGCGCCAGCCCCAGCGTGCAGCCGAGGAACTTTACCGCTTCCATCACTTCCCGCAGGTTGTGACTGGGTTCGCCCATCCCCATGAACACCACTTTTTTCAAATCAGGCCGAATCTTGCGGGCTTGCACGACCTGCGCCACAATTTCCGCACTTCCTAATTGGCGCGTCAGGCCCCCTCTTCCCGTCATGCAGAAGCGGCATCCGACGGCGCAGCCCACCTGAGTGGAGATGCAGAGCGCACGCCGAGGCAACAGCACACTTTCCACGCATTCACCGTCAGCCAACCCCACGATGAGTTTGACGGTTTCCGCCTGAGCGCTCTGCACCGGCAACACCCGGGAGAGTCCCTCCAATTCCCGGCGAATGGCAGGAATTTCTTTTTCCAAGGCTGCCGGGTACCGGCAGTCGGACTTCGCTTCCCAACTTCCCAAACCGAGCCATGCCCGGTAGACGCGATGGATGTGTTTCGGTGACGCCCCGAGCGCCGTCATTTTGTCGGTGAAATACGATAAAGAGGTGCCCTGCGCCATAAATAAGTCGTATGCTTTGAAAAAGAAAGGGGAATTATAGGGGACACTGTCTTTTTCACAGCATCGTCCTTTTGCGGATGTCACCTTGGCCTTGGAAATTTTCCGTCTTAAAACAAAGCCAATGAGTTCAGAATACCAAAAATTTTGTTTTCGTCATCGATATAGCGCACAATTAAAGGATTACGAGATGATTTTCCCCCATCGTCTCCCGATCGTAACAGAACAGAGATATGACCAGTACCCCGCCGCATTCCGCTCTTCCCCGCCCCCGAGCCGTAATTGAAAGTTCCGGTAATTTTTCCGTCGGTGCCGATCCCCTGCCCCGCACGTTCCTTTTATTGGCGGGCATGGAACCCGAAGCGCTTCCCGACGAACTCAACGCTGATGTTTTTATTGCGCGTTGGCAGCAGTTGGGCGGTGAGATTGAAGAAAACGCCGCGAAAACAGCCGTACGTTGCACGACGCTGATTCTCAAAGATTCTCAGCCGACGCGTCTTGTCTACACGTGCCAAAAAGGCACCAAAACCGCGGGAACGTTGTCACCCATTGCCGATCTGCCGGTTTTCCGCTGCGTGTTTGACCGTACGGTGGGCTCAGGCGCCCTGATTGCCGCAAGCCGCTGGGACAACAGCATGCTCGCGCTTTGTCTGGAAGACGGCATGCGTCAGGCCGGCATCAACGCCACGAGCCGCAGCGACATTCCGCTTCGGGACATGAAGAGCCCCGTGGGCTTTTACGGCACCTACACTACGATGCCCGGCGCGGCGTCGCACCTCCTTTTGGGCGCTGTGTCCCCCGTGAGCGCCGCCGAAGCCTTGAAGGCGAGTCTCACCGTGCTGGGCCGGCGCTTGGAGAGCGTCCGGTTTGAAATGGCCGAAGGCGTCGTGCGGGCCCGTAAGGCCGCTCACTTCGGCAACCGCTGAGTCTTCAGGCGGACTTTTCCCGAGAGAAGCCCGCCGTTTTCTATTCAAGCCCCAACTCCTGAATCTTGCGGGTGATGGTGTTGCGCCCCACCCCGAGTTTCACGGCGGCTTCCACTTTGCGTCCGTGCGTAAAGCCAAGCGCCGCACGGTACACGGTCTTCTCAAAGTCGGCGGCAAAGTCCGCCATCACGTCGGGGCGCCCTTCAGTGAGCGCCGCCGCTACCTCGCGCTCCAGCGCTTCCTGCCAACGGCCGCCCGCAGCTGCAGTACTTTCGCTGCCGCCCTCCCGAATTTCCGCCGGGAGATCCTCTTTGCGGATCGTCTGACTCGGGGCCATCACGGTCAACCAATTGCAGAGGTTTTCCAACTGCCGGACGTTTCCCGGGAACGGAAAGCGCGAAATGAATTCTGCGGCGTCGGGAGCAAGACGCTTTCGTTCCGTTTTCAGGTTTTCCGCCGCCCGCGCGAGAAAATGCTCCGCCAACGCGGGGATATCCTCCGGGCGCTCTCTCAAAGGCGGCAGCCGCAGCCGAATCACGTTCAGACGATGAAAGAGGTCTTCACGAAAAAGCCCTTCCTTCACGCGTTCCTCAAGATTTTGGTTCGTTGCGGCAATGACCCGCACATCCGCCTTAATCAACTGACAGCCGCCCACGCGGTAGAAACTGCCGTCGGACAACACCCGCAGCAGGCGCGTCTGCATTTCCATCGGCATGTCGCCGATTTCGTCCAAAAAGAGGGTGCCGCCTTTGGCTTGTTCAAACCGGCCGTACTGAAGGCTGTTTGCGCCCGTAAACGCCCCGCGTTCATGCCCGAAAAGTTCGCTTTCCAAGAGTTCCCGCGGAATGGCGGCCGTATTGATCGCCACATAGGGCGCGTGCTTTCGCGGCGAATGCTGATGCAGGGCCCGCGCCACCACTTCTTTGCCGGTGCCGGATTCTCCGGTAATCAACACCGTCACATTACTCTGAGAGAGCCGCCCGATCGCGCGGAACACTTCCTGCATGGCCCGCGACTGTCCGACGATGTCGGATGTTTCAGCCTTGGCTTCTTCCGCAGGTTCTGCAGCAGCCCGCTCTTCGCAGGCGCGGCGCAAAAGTTCGACCGCTCGGTTGATGTCAAAAGGCTTCGCAAGATACTCATAGGCCCCGCCTTGAAACGCACTCACGGCGCTGTCCAGATCCCCGAAAGCCGTCATGATGATGACGGGGATTTCCGGGTGCACGGTCTTCACATGATTAAGAAGCTCCACCCCCGTCATATCGTGCATACGAATGTCGCTTAAAAGCACCGACGGCGTTTCCGTCTTCAGAGCCTCAACGACTTCTTCGGCTTCCTTAAAAAGCCGGCAGGGCATCTCGGCGCGCTGCAGGGCTTTTTCCAGCACCCAACGAATCGAACGATCATCGTCCACTACCCAAATCGGTTTCATTCAAAATCCTTGTCGTTAATGCTTGCCCAACGGGAAAAAAAGCGCAAAATCCGTGCGTCCCGGTCCACTTTCCACCTCTATCGCGCCGCCGTTTTGTTCGACGTAGTTTTTAACAAGCGACAACCCCAGCCCCGTCCCTTCTTCGCGTCCGGTCACCAAGGGGTAAAACACCTTTTCGCGAATCGCCTCGGGGATGCCGGGCCCGTTGTCAATCACGTCCACCCTAAGCGCCGTGCGGCAGATCTGACGCTGAATCGTCACCTGGCGCGCAATACGGGTTTTCAGCGTAATTTCCGCCCGCTCTGCTCGGATGAGATGCGCCATTGCCTGCGCCGCATTTTTCATGAGGTTGAGAAACACCTGGATAAGCTGCTCCTTATCCCCTTCAATGGGCGGTGCGCTCACGTCATAGTCGCGAAGAATCGTGAGCCCCTTCGGAAATTCGGCCGAGAGCAAATTTCTCACCCGCTCCAACACTTCCAGAACATTCACTTCGCCGATGCGACGCTCGCGTCGATAGGGCGCCAGAATGCGGTCGACCAAACTCTGCAGACGGTCGGCTTCACTGATGATGACTTCCGTGAATTCCCGTTCTTCGGCACTTGCCAACTCGCTTTCCAACAGTTGCGCGGCGCCGCGGATGCCGCCCAAAGGGTTTTTGATTTCGTGCGCGAGGTTTCGTAAAAGTACTTTGGTCGCGGCGCTCAACCCCGCTTCCTGTTCTTCCCGGGCGAATTTCAACGCATGATCCACTGCCGCAATTTCCAGCAGGAAAATCCCGTCACTTCCGGCAAAAGGACTTACGACGGCATACACCGTCTCGGGTTCGGTCAAAGGTCGCTGCAGAAGCGTCATGGCGCCGAAATGCGTGAGTTTCTCATCGTCCTTAAACCGCATCACCCACTCGCGGGCCTGCGGGGCCAAGAGTCCCAAGTCGGTTCCCCGCAAGTTCCGCCGGGAGCACCCGAGCAGCACCTCCGCAGCGCTGTTGCACCAGACAATACTGCCAAAGCGATCCACCGCCAAAACCGCCGTGGAAAGCCAATCCGCCGCCGCGGCAAACCGTTTGTCAAAAGTCGCAGAAAGCGTCATACACGAACCCTGAAAACAAAAGGGCGCCGTCAGCAGAAAACCTCTCTTTCCGCTGCGGCGCCCGGTATGCCTCATTTTCCGCCTTTTCGAAAAGAAGGCGTAAGTCACTCCGTCAATCAGCCGGCGTAGTACATGTCGTATTCGCAGGGTTCCACCGACGCACGGTAACGCGTCACTTCCTGCATTTTGAGCGCAATGTACGCATCGATCATGTCGTCGCTGAACACACCGCCGCGGGTGAGGAATTCACGGTCGCGGTCGAGGTAATCGAGCGCCATATCAAGGCTCGAGCACACCGTCGGGATCTTCGCGTTTTCTTCGGGCGGCAGATCGTACAGGTTCTTATCGGCGGCGTCGCCCGGATGAATCTTGTTCTGAATCCCGTCGAGACCTGCCATCAAAAGGGCAGAGAACGCGAGGTAGGGGTTAGCCATCGGATCGGGGAAGCGTACTTCCACACGGCGGGCCTTGGGGCTCAGCACATGAGGAATACGCAGCGACGCCGAACGGTTGCAGGACGAATACGCCAACTTCACCGGCGCTTCAAAGCCCGGCACCAAACGCTTGTAGGAGTTCGTCGTCGGGTTCGTAATGGCGTTCAAAGCACGAGCGTGCTTAATCACACCGCCGATGTAGTAGAGAGCGAGCTCAGAGAGACCCGCGTAACCGTTGCCGGCGAAAAGGTTCTGACCGTCCTTCCAGATGGACTGGTGAACGTGCATGCCGGAACCGTTGTCGCACGTCATGGGCTTCGGCATGAAGGTCGCAGTCTTGCCGTAGGCCGCGGCAACGTTCCAAACCGTGTACTTCAGGATCTGCGTCCAGTCGGCGCGCTGAACCAAGGTGGAGAAACGCGTACCGATTTCGCACTGACCGGCAGCGCCCACTTCGTGGTGATGGATTTCACAGGGAACGCCCTGCTGCTCCAAAAGCGTCACCATTTCGGCACGGATGTCGGTCAAGCTATCCACCGGGGGCACCGGGAAGTAACCGCCCTTAAACGGGGCACGGTGCGCGAGGTTGCCGCCTTCGTATTCAATCTTCGAAGACCACGGGGCTTCTTCGGAAAGGATCTTGAAGAAGGTGTGCTCCGGCGAGCAATCCCAAGTGACGCCGTCAAAAATAAAGAATTCGGGTTCGGGGCCGAAGAACGCCTGATCACCGATACCGGTGGACTTCAGATAGGCTTCGGCGCGCTTGGCGATCGAACGGGGATCGCGGGCGTAGCCCTTACCCGTATCGGGTTCGGCGACGTCGCAGGTCATGATGAGCGTGTTCTGTTCGCGGAACGGATCCATATGCGCCGTTTCCGGATCCGGCATGAGGATCATGTCGCTCGCTTCGATGCCTCGCCAACCGGCCATCGAAGAGCCGTCAAACGCCTGCCCGTCTTCAAACGTATCTTCCGTCAGCTGATGCACGGGCACCGTCATGTGCTGTTCGCGGCCACGGGTATCCGTCAAACGGTAGTCGACGTACTTCACGTCGTTGTCTTTGACCATCTGCAAAACGTCAGCGGGGGACGTCATAATTTTTCTCCTCAATTGGAAAAAACCGGTTGGGTTCTAGGTATTCGGATCGCGTCTCAGCCGAGCCGGGCGCGGTGATGCCTACTTATAAGCAAAAACCGTGCCAAAACGAAATTTCACAGAAATTCGCTTCTTCTGCCGTTGCCGAAGCAACCCGACTGCACAATCAGGGATCATAACGCACTATTTTGGTGCTTTTCTGCTTCTAACTGCAAAATCTCTGAGAAAAATCACACGTTTCGGCAAAAAACGCTTTATGATGCACTCCTCACGTGTGGGGGTGCTCCGGTTTCGACGGGGTGTAGGACGCTGCACGGTGCATGTCGAGGTCTAGTCACCTCGTTAAACCGCTAGAAACTTATAAACGCCAACAACGAGCGTTTCGCTCTCGCCGCCTAAGGGCCGCGGGCGATGCACTGAATGGTCTCTGGTTCAGGTCGGGTAACCGGCAGCATCGTCATTTACAGGGACTGGATACTTGTGGTGCCGCGACACAGGTATCAAGATCAAGCGGCTGGTCGAAGTTCGGCCTGTCAGTCGGCAGGGACTTCGGCGAGATTCAAATAGTCTGACTACACATGTAGAGCCGGCAGAAAAATCGCTTCGGACGCGGGTTCAATTCCCGCCACCTCCACCAGGAATATGTCCCGGGTTGTCCATGACAACTCGGGTTTTTTTATTGTCTTTCAAAGATTTAGCCCTGAAATTCGTCCATGGTCATCCACCGACGTCCACCCCGGTGTTCGACGATTTTTAGCCAAAATTGTCTCTATTTTGGTGACTTCCGCGAGTGTGACAAACTCTTGCTTCAGGAACTACCGAAAACCGTGTCTACACCAATATTTCCAGGGCTTCAGCCTTTTTATTTTTTCAGGGGCTTTTCCTCAGAACCCCACTCGGAAACGATTGACAGCGTCTCTCACAAAATTCTTGGCGCCGAAATTATTCCCCTCATCGGTCGCCACGAAATTTCTCTCAGCCTTTATCCCTCGCCGATGCCCGCGGCAAAGCCTTTACCTGCGCGTATCAACAACAACGTTAAAAATCACGATGATTCAATATAATAGAGTACATAGTTTATGATTTTATCCATTTCTAATTTATAAAAATACCCATTTCTACTTTAGAAAAATTCCCATTCCTAGTTTAGAATTTTTCCCAAATCCATTTCCAAAAGGCACTATATGCTGATCGAACGCTGGGCTAACACGGAGCTTCTGACCAAACTGTCGACCAACCGCGTTGTTTCTGTTGTCGGCTGCCGGCAATCCGGTAAAACCACACTGCTGCTCAATGCGCCATTGCAGCACACACGCTTTCTATCACTGGATACCCAGGCGACTTTCGACGAAGCAAAATCGGATCCGTCGTTCTTCGTCCGCCGCCAGAGTCCCACCACGCTCATCATTGATGAAATTCAAAAAGTCCCTCAGCTAATCGGCGAAATCAAGTATCGCGTAGACCGTAATCCCGACAAGGGGCAGTACATCATTTCCGGTTCGTCGGATTACCGCAAACTCCCGCAGGCCAATGAGTCACTCGCCGGACGTGCCGGCTTCGTGCGGGTACGAACCTTCTGTGAAGCCGAACAGCGCGGCTGCGCACCGGGTTTTCTTCAAAGTCTCTTTGAGAAAAAGTTTCCCTCGGACAAAAATTTTGAATGCAGCAAACCACTGGTACTCTCCACCGCCATTCACGGCGGCTTTCCCGAACTTCTGACGCTCTCTGACGTTGACAGCAGAACAAGCTGGTTCGCTGACTACCTCTCCAACCAAGTCCTGCTGGATATGAGAGAACAATGGGGCGTCAGGAAAAAAAACACCATTGAGGAAGTTCTGAAGGCCGCCGCTATTTTCTCCAGTCGTGAAATGGTAAAGGCCACTCTGGCTGCCGATTTCAATATTGCCTGGAAAACGCTGGACACTTATTTTTCTGCCATTGAAGCCATGTACCTGGTCGATATGGTGCCGGGATGGGCGAAAAAAGACTACGACAAACCGGGACTAACTCCCAAACCTTTTATGACGGATTCCGGACTGATGGCGCACCTTCTTCACATCTACAGCCCGGACGATATTCTCAACAACAACGAAAAGTCCCAAAACGAAGGCGGCAAACTCGTCGAAACGTGGGTCTACAACCAACTTGCTCCCGAAGTCGATCTGCATGCGCCATGGAATATTCACCATTTCAGGTCACGCCGCCATGAAATTGACTTTCTCATCACTAACGAAAAAGGTCATGTCCTCGGTATTGAGGTGAAAGCCGGCGAAAGCGTTGCTTCCGACGACTTCCAACATCTTCACTGGATGCAGGAACTGCTCGGAGAAGACCATTTCACCGGCATCATCCTTTATTCCGGCAACCAAGTCCGCTCCGGCGGTCGCGGCTGCTTCGCTCTACCTATGGCCGCTATGTGGTCAGACTTCTCAACATGGAAGCCTTTTGATTAACCGAGGATGTAAGGTTTTTTTGTGTCTAGTCGGCAATGGCGCCCCCACGCAGAGTGCGCAAGAAATCACTATGGCACACCGTGCACCCAGAACAAACGTGCCGGAAAACTTCCTTTTTAGGGATCCATTCCACAAACATATACATCTGTCTCCATCAGATACTTCAAAAAAGATTTATTTATTTTCAATGTCAAAAAATAAATAAACCACCATCATCAACAAAAAACGAAAAAACCTCTTTACAAAACTATTTTCCCTCTATAGAATGCGCAGTCTTGATTGATTCGGGACGCGCGGTTAGCTCAGCGGTAGAGCATCGCCTTCACACGGCGGGGGTCACTGGTTCGAAACCAGTATCGCGCACCATCCTTTACTCAGTCGAGAGAAAATGAGCATCCTTCGGGGTGCTTTTTTTGTATCTGCTTCTTTTGCCCGTCTCCACCGTGACAACGCACCGCATTCTCGGCATTGACCCCGGCCTCAACCACACCGGCTTCGGCGTCATCGACGCCGCCGGCGACAAACTTACCTTAGTCACCGCAGGCTGCATTCACGTACCGCCCGGCGACCTCGCCGAACGCTTAGCCGTCATTTACCGAGGACTTGAAAGCGTCATTGCCGAAACGCACCCCACGGTCGCCGCAGCGGAAATCATTTTTGTCAACATCAACCCCCGTTCCACCCTGCTTTTGGGGCAGGCCCGTGGTGCGGCACTTACCTGCGCCGCCGTCCATCACCTGAAGGTGCACGAATACACCCCGTCGGAAATCAAGCAGTCAGCCGTCGGTACCGGGCATGCCGACAAAAGCCAGGTGCAGATGATGATGCGACAGCTTCTTAAGATCACGGACGATCTGCAGGCCGATGCCGCGGACGCCCTGGCGTGCGCCGTCACGTGTGCCCACCATCTGAGGCTTTCGGACGTCGTGAACTCAGGTAAAGTACAGGCCCGCACGGGGCTGCTCTCCCTAAAATCGGGACGCAGCAAACGAAGCGCTTGGACGCAGCTTGCCACCCGTCGTTTGGAAGGAAAATAAATCTATGATCGGACGCATTGAAGGCAAACTTCTGGAAAAAAATCCGCCGCTTATTCTGGTGGACGTACACGGCGTGGGCTACGAAATTTCCGTACCGATGTCGACGTTCTACAACCTGCCGGACGCCGGGAAAAACGTCGTTCTCCTCACGCATTTCGTCGTGCGGGAAGACGCGCAGCTCCTTTACGGCTTTCTCACCGCAGCCGAACGCAGCGCCTTCCGCGAACTCATCAAAGTATCCGGCATCGGCGCCCGCACGGCGCTGTCCGTCTTGTCCGGCCTTTCCGTGGACGCCCTTTGCCAAGCCGTGACGCAGCAGGATACCGCCGCATTAACCCGCGTGCCCGGCATCGGTAAAAAAACGGCGGAACGCCTCGTTCTTGAACTCAAAGGTAAACTCGGTGCGGATTTGGGCGGCCTTGTTTCCACGGCCGGCGCCTCTTCCGCCAAGTCCGACGTGATTTCGGCCCTGATCGCTCTCGGTTACTCCGAACGCGAAGCCGCGGCCGCCGTGCGAAAATTGCCGGACGACATTTCCGTCTCCGACGGTATCCGCGAAGCCCTCAAAGGCATTAAGTAAAGAATACGAGCCATGGACACCATCGAACGCGTGGTATCGGCCGACGCCGAAAGCCCCAACGAAGAAAACATCGACCGCGCCCTGCGGCCGACGCTCCTCAAAGACTACGTGGGGCAGAAAAAAGTTTGCGAACAGCTGGAAATCTTCATCGCCGCCGCCAAAAAACGCGGCGAACCGCTCGATCACCTCTTGGTTTTCGGCCCGCCGGGGTTGGGCAAAACCACGCTCGCACACATCGTCGCCAACGAAATGGGGGTCAACCTGCGGCAGACCTCGGGCCCCGTCTTGGAGCGGCCCGGCGACTTAGCGGCCATCCTCACGAACCTTGAGAAAAACGACGTTCTCTTCATCGATGAAATTCATCGTCTGAGTCCTGTCGTGGAAGAAATTCTTTACCCGGCGCTTGAGGACTATCAGATCGACATCATGATCGGCGAAGGACCGGCCGCACGTTCCATCAAACTCGATCTGCCGCCCTTCACATTGATCGGCGCAACGACCCGGGCGGGGTCACTCACGAATCCCCTGCGCGCCCGCTTCGGGATCGTGAACCAGCTGCAGTTTTACAACGCGGAAGACTTAAGTTTCATCGTCACGCGTTCGGCGGGACTTTTAAACGTCCCCATTGACAAAGCCGGTGCCGACGAAATCGCCCGCCGCTCCCGCGGAACTCCCAGAATCGCCAACCGCCTGCTGCGACGCGTGCGCGACTTTGCTCAAGTGCGCCATGACGGGAAAATCACCGCCGAAGTCGCACAGGCGGCGTTGAAACTGCTGGATGTGGACGTCATCGGACTTGACACCATCGACCGCCGCTTCATGACGACCATCATGGAGAAATTCGCAGGCGGCCCCGTCGGCATCGACAACCTCGCAAGCGCCTTGGGTGAAGACCGCGAAACGCTC
The DNA here is from genome assembly GCA_900544255.1 of uncultured Sutterella sp. Taxonomy (GTDB): domain Bacteria; phylum Pseudomonadota; class Gammaproteobacteria; order Burkholderiales; family Burkholderiaceae_F; genus Duodenibacillus. Next base: position 6,611 of record UQUM01000010.1, on the reverse strand, counting down.
GAAGACGTCGTCGAACCCTACCTCATTCAGCAGGGACTCGTGCAACGCACCGTCCGGGGCCGTATGGCCACGGCGCTCGCCTACCGGCATTTCGGATTGACGCCTCCGGCGCAACACCCGGCGACGGGCGACCTCTTTGCCGCCGACCTCTGATGCTTCTCTTTGCAAAACGAAAGCCCGGTCGAGTTTTCCCGCCGGGCTTTCGTTTCTATTCGCAATCCGTCACCGATGACCGTGTTCGCTCGCCCAGAGCGCCGCTTCCACACGCGTCGTAAAGTGCAGCTTCTTCAAGAGATGCTTCACATGCACCTTGACGGTTCCGTCGGAAATCGCGAGCTTCTCCGAAATAAGTTTGTTGCTCATCCCGTTGGCAATGCATTTCAGAACCTCAAGCTCTCGAGGACTTAAGTCCGAAATATCCCGCGTACTATCCAGATACGGGACATTACGCAGCGTGACGGCCAACGCACTCGTAAGCGAATCACTGATCACCATTTCGCCGTCGGCAATACGGAGAATTTCGCCGACGAGGTCCTTCGTTTCCAACCGCTTGGTGACAAAGCCGTCAGCCTGCATCCGGATGGCGGCCATCAGTTCCGGCTGAGAACCATCCGTCGTCATCATCGCGCAACGGCACTGCGGATGATGATTCTTGATGCGTTCCAAAAGTTCCAACGCCGCCGTACCGGCGTCCAAATCAATGAGAGCACAGTTGACGCCGTCTTCGACAATGGCATGCGTCACCGCTTTGGGCTCCGTCGCCGTCACCGAAAACGCCCCCGCCTGCACGAGAGCCCCGGCTAATGCCTCCCGAAAGAGCGGACAAAGGTCAAAAACCACAATACGCGGCGGTTGCGCCGCCCAAGTTACGTCAGTCTCCATGTCAGTGTTCTTATTGTTATCGTTTTTTTTGAATTAATCGTCAAAATGTCTGACGGTCTCCGAAAGCAGTTCGGCCCCGCGCATGAAGTCTTCCAGCTGCATCGCTTCATGCGGATTGTGCGAGCCGTTCTGATTCGCGACGAAAATCATCGCCACCGGAATACCGGCCGCCCCGATGACGGCGGCGTCGTGCCCGGCGCCCGAAGCAAGTTCTCGGGCGGGCAGCCCCATCCGTTTTGCTTCGGCGACGAGGCGATTCTTGAGGGCTTCGTTCACCTTTGCGGGCTGCGTCGTCAGTTTCTTATCAAATTCAAACTTGACGCCGCGCTTTTTCGCCACGTCCTCCGCCACTTCAAGCATCTTCGCGTGGAAGGCTTCCGCCGTTTCCAAGGAAAGGCTGCGCATGTCCACCGTAAACGTCACTTCACCCGGAATTACGGAAATGGCCGCCGTCGGCGCCGTTTTGAGCACCCCCACCGTAAAGACGAGGTCATGCCCTGCCGCGAGCATCTCATCCCAAGCCCGATCCATACGGGAAAGAAATTCCGCACACGCAAGCACCGCGTCATGCCGATATTCTTTGTCAACCGCTCCGGAATGCGCCGTCTCCCCGATGATTTTCACCTGCTTATGACGCAAATTGCCGCGGATCCCGGTAACCACCCCCGTACGGACGGTCTCCGAACTCGTCAGCGTCGGCCCCTGTTCGATGTGAAGTTCCAGGAACGCTGCGATCTTTGAGAGATCCACCAGAGGTTTACCCTGAGTCACAGCTTCCGGATCAATACCGCAGGACGCCATATGCTCACCCAACGTCGCCTTCTTTTCGCGATCGAGAAGAGCGGTTTCATCCTTCGTGAGCCGCCCCGTAAACGCGAGCGATCCGATGTAGGACTTTCCGTAGAAACTCGATTCCTCGCAACGCATCATCAAAACGACAAAATCACGCGCGGGCGTAAAGTGCGTCTCCCGCATCACGCGGGCGGCATTCAAAGCCGCCACGATGCCTGCGAGACCATCGTAATTGCCGCCCTGCGGCACACTGTCGGCATGGCTCCCCGCGACCACCGCAGGAAGCGTACGATCCTTACCGGGCAAACGCATCCAGACGTTGCCCGCTGCATCTTCCGTAATCTCAAGTGCGAGCTCCCGCCCAATCGCTTTGAGGTAATCAAGCGTCGCCGTTTCCACGGGCCCGTACCCCTGACGAGTTACTCCCAAGCCGTCTTTACTGAGCGCACGAATATCGTCAAAAATCTTGGCACAGAACTGCTGCGCTTCCTCACGGGCACAACCGGTCATAACGTTTCCTCGCTTCAAAAACACTCAATCCCCCCGACCTACCTCTTTGCAGGTACATCGGCATACATCCAAAGCATTATCCACGCTTTTATCTCAGGTACCTTCTTTTATGGGCACAAACTTTGATCCAAGTCTCATGAGCCCCCGGAAAATAACATTTCCGTAGACAGCGCCAAACTGCCGAACCGATGAATTCGCTTTAAAATGGATCTAAGTAAAAATCCTGATGTTCCGCGGCCGACGGCTGATTTCCCCAACGTCCCGCGGTTCATCCAACTCAAATGCTCAATAGGAGAGATGTCATGGGTTGCTGCTGCTATCACGATCAGCTGGTCAATATCCGCCGCGAACTGCATAAGAATCCGGAAGAAGGCTGGTCGGAATTTACGACGACGGCGTTCCTCGTCAATACGCTCCGCGGCTACGGCTACGAAGTACTCTTGGGACGTAAGGTCGTTAACCCCGATGCCTGCCTCGGCCGCAGCATGAAGGTCGTTGAAGCCGGGATTGAGCGCGCCCGCAAGAACGGCGTTTCCGAAGACTTGCTCAATGAAATGCAGGAGTTGACGGGGTGCTGCGCCGTTCTCGACACCGGCCGTCCCGGCCCCGTGTTCGCCGTGCGCTTTGACATCGACTGTGTGCCGGTTCAGGAAAGCGATTCGCCCGATCACCTGCCCAACAAATTGGGCTTTGCCTCCCACAATCCCGGCTTCATGCACGCCTGCGGTCACGATGCTCATATGTCGATGGGCCTTGCCGTCGCGCACTGGATCATGGACAACAAGGATAAGCTTGCCGGTAAGGTGAAGATCATCTTCCAGCCCGCCGAAGAAGGTGTGCGCGGTGCAGCGGCTGTAGCCGCAAGCGGCATTTTGGACGACGTGGACTACTTCCTCTCGTCTCACGTCGCCATGCTCGCCAAATCCGGCGAACTCGCTACCGACCTCTACGGCTTCCTCTGCACGACGAAGTATGACGTCACCTTCCACGGCCGCGCTTCTCACGCCGGTGTTTCCCCGCAGGAAGGTCGCAACGCCCTCGCAGCGGCTGCGAACGCCACTGTACAGCTGTTGGGGATTTCCCGCCACGGCGGCGGCATGACGCGCGTGAACGTCGGCCAGCTGATTGCCGGCGAAGGCCGCAACGTGATTCCGTCCAAGGCCGTGATGAAACTGGAAGTTCGCGGCGAAACGATGGAAATCAACAACTATATGTGCGAACAGGTAACCAACATCTGCGAAGGCATCGCCAAGAGCTTCTCCGTCACGTACGACATCAGCAAGATGGGCGAAGCCGTCGACCTTACGGCCGACCGCGAACTCGTCGACATCTTGAATGAAAGCGGCCGCGAAGTTGGGCTCAAAGTTCTCGATAAGCCTCTTAACTTCGGCGGTTCCGAAGACGCCACGATTCTTGCCCGCCGCGTACAGTCGCACGGCGGCAAGGCTGCGTTCTTCGTCTGGGGGTCGGATCGTCCGAGCGGCCACCACAGCGCACTCTTCGACATCAACGAAAAGGATCTCGACAAATCCCTCGAACTCTGGACGCACGTTCTGCCGAAGATCCTGAAGTGATCCACTGTCTACATCAGCGGATAACCCACTGAAATGAACGCCCCGAGCTTCGTGTTGCGGGGCGTTTTTTCATGAAAGGGATTTTGGGGACAAGACAAAAAGTCCCCTATCGCCTCTGGCAACAGGTTCGAAAAGCTCCTTTGGGCCGGCGCAAGAGGTTTCTTAACTGGGTTCTATAACTTCAATTACATTCGGTTCAGACCTTGGCTTAGGGGAGAATTCTGAGATTTTTGCCAGGATCACACCCGTAGCTTTCTCCACTAGGCAATCTCCTTGTACAACCAAGTCGGTGCACCCTGAAAGTTGCCGTGCAACACGATTGAAAGTAAGCACCCTATGCACTTGCTTTCCTCGGGAAACCAAGTGCATAGGGTGCTTACGCTTATTGATTTGATTGACGATCAGTGGGCGTGGCTTCAAGAATACTACCGGTATTATCAGTACTACACTACCGATTTTATCGGTAGTTGACTACTGATTTTATCGATAGTATCATCGGGGATATCCAAGCAAAATCAATGACTGTTATGACTTATCTCCCTAGAACAATTGAACCTGTCATTAAGGAAACCTCCGAGATTTTTAAAGTGGTTCTTCTGACAGGATCACGCCAGTGTGGCAAAAGCACCTGCATGGAACACCTTGCTGATGATGCACAACGCGAGCGACTGAACCTTGACGATGAAATTCTCTTAACCGAAGCCAAAGAATCGGCGGATCAATTTTTGGTACACCATAAGTTCCCGGTGTTCATTGACGAAATTCAACGTGCACCGAATCTTTTCCTGCAAATCAAGGCCAAAGTTGATGAGATGAAGAGCTATGGACAGGTGTGGGCCTCCGGTTCTCAGAAATTTGCTCTGATGAAGGGGGTGGCAGATTCCCTGGCCGGCCGTATTTGTCCTTTGGATCTGATGCCTTTGAGCATTTATGAACGTGTAGGTAAAGGATTAGAACAGAAACCCTACATACCGAGTGAGGAGCCTTCAAAAATTTTAGAAACCGGGGCCAAAGAGGAGTTGTGGAAGACGATATGGCAGGGAGCATGGCCTCGAGTCATTGATATGACGCCTCGGCAGAGGGGATTCTTCTACAACGGGTTGGTGCAGACCTATCTGGAAAGAGATGTCCGCATGGAAGCCGGAGTAGAAAAATTAGCGGAATACCGTAATTTTTTGCGGGAATTGGCACTTCGTACGGGTCAAGAACTACGAATTGGTGATCTCGCCAAAACAGTCGGGGTTATGGATCGGACGATCAAAGGTTGGTTGTCCCTGGCAGAGAATTCCGGGTTGATTTATCTGCTGCGTCCGTACTACGCCAACATCGGAAAACAGTTTGTGAAGTCCCCGAAGGTCTATTTCACGGACACGGGGCTCGCTGCTTATCTGATCGGGTTCACGTCGCCGGAAAAGATGGCCGAGTACACGACCGCCGGCGCTTTCTTCGAAACGTTCGTCATCATGGAAATCTTGAAGGGCTGGGTGCACAACGGCCTGCAACCTGAGTTCTTCTTCTATCGGGATTCAAAGAGTCAGAAAGAAATTGACTTGTTGATTCGTTCCGACGGCAAGCTTTACCCCGTCGAAATCAAACTCGGTAGTCACCCGAAGAAAGACGCCATAAAGAACTTCTCCGTTCTTGAAGAACTTCCGGAAGACATTGGGCACGGTGCGGTCATTTGCACGGCCGAGGCTCCCTACGGACTCGCTGAAGGCGTGACTGCGCATTCGGTTTGGCAGATCTAACCGAGGATTTGCAAGCACCCATCTGCCCCCCCAACGAAAAACCCCGTTGACGTACTCCCCAGCCTAATCTCTGGACCACCCACTCTTGTCAAGCAAGATGTTAAGGTTTCTTCGCCGAAGGCGTTGCGGGAGCGCGAATGCGCTCTCGCAGTGGCCGCGGGCCGTACTAAAGTAAGCCATTCGAATTTTGCGGTCAGTGAAAAATAGACCATCTTTTCTCGGGGTTTAGTTTTTTGCACTGGTTCAATGGCAACTATTTTTGCGCCTGGAAAATCGTTGAATCTCGCTAAGTGAAGGATGCAGACTTGTCCACCGGCTGATCGGGCGCTCACCTTCATGAGTGGGCCGTAGCCCGATCGGACGGTGGACAAGTCGTGGATTGATAAGACGGGAATTGGCAGCACTAGCCAAAGTATGTAGCTGTTAGCCAACGGGACTTAGTGCGTGGAGCTCCATAATTCAGTGCACTCTCCCTCCAGGCTCGGAGCGCAACGAAGGCAAAAAGCCTCCCTGATCCGCATTCCATTCCGTGGTCATGCGGAGTCAGATCAAGCAGATTCTCTTCACGCGAGAGGCCCATCCACCAATCTCTCAGGGCTGTCGGGATTCCGTTCGGAACTCCATGCCCGCCATGAACTACAGGAAGCCGTCAGTGCCAGAAAAAGGCAAATACAAGTACAAGTACTGTAATTAGGCTGGAATGGCTGTTTGACGGCGCCTTTGAGGCATCTCATGAATCAATCTTGCTTGAGGTCGGACTGTTCTCTTTCAGCGGCGAAGGCTTATGCGGCTTTGGCTTGTTCAAGCTCCCACTGCTTCAGAACCGCCTTCGATATGCCAGCTTTTTCGAAGCTGAACTTCTCTCCGTATTTGAGGAGAGCCGTAGCTATGCGCACCAGTTTAGCTGCGACATAGACTAGTACATCGTTCGTAAAATACATTGACTAATTGCTGGTAGCCACCATATAATCTTCCCAAAGCTGGTAAAGGGAGGAGATATGGCGGGACGGCCGAGAAAATTTGCAAAGGAGCTCACAACCGACGAGCGAACCATGCTGGAGACGATTGCACATTCCCGCACTGAAGAGAAACGTCGAGTTGAACG
>UQUM01000009.1 GCA_900544255.1 uncultured Sutterella sp. | reverse complement strand
GCCCCCACCTTCGCTACAGTGCGCTGCTGACAATCGAAGGACAGGCTCCAAACTTACATGCCGTTGCACCTAAAAATTCCGTTATGGGAATTGATCCCGGCCTTTCAAAATTTGCATTTTTTACCTCTGAAAAAGCAGGATTACAAACCCTTGCCCCCAACATTGTTAACTTCCAAGTTTTAAAAGTTAAGCTCAGCCGTAAAATGGATCGTTCTCGTCGGGCGTTGAATCCTTCAAATTTTGACGTTACGACAAAAACATGTCTTCCGGGACATCATAAGTGGACTTTCTCAAAAAATTACTTACGGTTGCGACAAAAACTCAGAGAAATTAACCGTCGGGAAAAAGAAACTCGTCACCGTGATATCGGCACCATCACCAATAAACTCGCCGGCATGGCCGGTACTTTCCGTATAGAACGCAATTCCTACCGAGCTTTACAACGTCGGTTCGGATCCATAGCAAGCCTCCGAGCGCCTGGTCTACTGGTTGAAAGCCTTCATCGTTTGGCCTCACGGGCTGATGTAGAAGTCATAGAACTGGATGCCTTTGCGCTTCGCTTGTCTCAGTTTGACCCGATAACCGGCAACTACATCAAGCCCCCGTTACATCAACGATGGGTTCGTTGGGGGTTAGAAAACACCATCATTCAACGTGACATAAAAAGCGCTTTACTGGCTTTTGCAACTATAGGAAACTCACCAGACCGATCAAAAGCTGTCAAAGCTTTTGGGGCTGCAGAACCGCTGCTCAGAGAAGGCGGTCTGGTGAAAACATTTCAACCGCGTAGCGATCAAGATTGGGCAACTGCCCTATCGCGACTCACGAAGGAACCTACCGTCGATGCGCTGAAGGTTCAACGGACAAGCGGTTCTTCTCAAACTCAGCGTACTGTTTCCGGGACACCTTGCCGTAAACTGCAACCTCATGACTGCAGAACCACAAGGAAAGCGGACAGTCGGTCGTTGAGAAACTCATAGCAGTTTTATGAGTGGTTCAATCCGGTATTCGAAGGTTCTGTAATTCTTTTCAACGCCAATGGTCGCTCCGCTGAACAAATTATATTTACACGCCAGATCAGAAACTTAACCATCTTTCGACTTCTCGTCATTTATCCTACTGCTTCTTTTTTAAAATCAAGAGAGCTCCATGGAAAATAATCAAACCAGTTTCCTTCTGCGATACGAAGGAGTAGTGCTCAAAAACAATGTCATGAACATTGATCAGTTAGCACCTGCCCTGGTCGAAATGAGCGCGGCGCTCACGAGTCTCAACGGACTGCTGAACAATCGCGATGTGAAGGTTTCCCTTTCCGTTAAGGCCTTCAAAGCCGGCAGCTTCGGCATTGACTTACAGCTTGCGCAAGATTTTCTGTCTCAGATCGGCAACGTTCTCGCCGGCACCGGTGTGTCCGCCCTCTGCAACGCCGACACACTGGTACACACCTTGTTGGAAGTCATTTTCCTTAAAAAATGGCTCAACGGCCGGACACCGGATTTAGTGATTCCCGACAAGACCAACCGACAGGTAACGCTTCAGGTGAACAACACCCAAATCACGGTCTCGGAAAACGTCTACGTCGCGTACCAAAACCACGAATTCCAATCACATCTGGCAAAAATCGCCGAGCCGCTCCGTACGGACGGCATCGACAGTGTTTCGGTGTCAGACACCACTCGTATCGAAACCGTCAACAAAGCGGATCTGCAGGCATTTCAGACCTTTCCCGACGACAAAATTCTTTCGCAGGATACCGTGCTCCGCATCGTGATGTTGGAAACGGCGGCTCTCTACAAAGACCAAGCCAAATGGCGTTTCAAGATGGGTGAAGGTTCTTCCTTTTTTGCCGTCATCACCGATGAGGATTTTCTGCAGCGCATCGACAACGGCAGCGAGCGCTTCGGAAGAGGCGACCTTCTGAAGGTGGAACTGGAAACCGTGCAAACTCTCTCCGCAGGAAAAATCCTGGTGTCCTACAACATCCGGAAGGTGCTGGATCACAAATCGAGTGCTGAACAGCTGTCTCTTTTTTGATCAACGGATCATGAACAAATCACAGTCCCATTGCCCCAAATCACCTGACACACGATTTTCACATCCGACACCCTGCAAAACGCCGGACACCAAAGCGCCGCACATCTACGACCTTCGTGTACTGGTTTCTCGGATTACCGTTTAAAATCAGCACGAACTGCAGAATTTCAGCCCACGCCGCGGCGGAGAATTTCTCTGACGGAAGTCGTTTATTCCAGCAAAGAACAACGGCTTCCGTCTCCGTGATTTCAGAGCACCGCAATCAGCGCATCCGTCTCTTTCGGATCCGTCGACCACGACGTCGCAATGCGTTCGATCACATGATCCGCATCCGGCCGCTCCCAAAAGCCCATCGCCACAGACTGCTGCAGTTTTTCCGCCGCCGCGTTCGTGAGCAACACGAAAATCTGATTTGTACGCCCGCCGAAAAGCACCGTGTAGCCCTTCTTCACCAAGGCATCCCGAATGCGGTCGGCTTCACTGTCTGCATGCCGCGCCATTTCCATACCGAGGCCGTCGGTAAAAAGCGCATCAAACTGCGCACCGAGCACCTTGCTTTTCGCCATCAAAGCGCCGTACTGCTTGGTCAGCGTAAAGAAATGCGGCACTGTCCCTGCTTTCGGGAACACCACGGCTTCGCCGAACAAAAGACCGCACTTCGTGCCGCCGATGTAAAACGCGTCGCAGAGCCGCGCAATGTCGGCGAGCGTCACGTCGTTACCTTCCGCCGCAAGACCGTAAAAGAGCCGAGCCCCGTCCAAATAAAGTACCGCGCCGTGACGACGGCAGCATTCGGAAATCGCCGTGAGTTCCTTAAGGCTGTAGAGCGTGCCGTATTCCGTAGGCTGCGTCACATAGACGGCCCCAGGCTGCGGCATGTGTTCCCGATTGTCGTCTTTCTCCCAAGCGATAAACACGTTTTCAACCTGCTCCGCCGACAGCTTACCGTCGGTCCCCGACAACTCCACCACCTTGTGCCCGGACGCCTCAATGGCACCCGCTTCATGCACGGCAATGTGTCCGGTCTTGGCTGCAATGACGGACTGCCAAGGTTTGAGCAGCGTACTCAGCACCACCTTGTTCGTCTGCGTACCACCGGAAAGAAGATAGATTTCCGCCTCCGGGGCCCCGCAGGCTTCACGGATTTTCGCGCGTGCCGCGTCGCTTACGGCGTCTCCCACACCGTAGCAGCCGGTTTTCAAATAGTTGCAGGCTTCCAGCGCTTCAAACACCTTGGGGTGCGCGCCATCCAAATAGTCGCAGGCAAAGTTGAGCATCTCGGTCTCCCTGAAAAAAGATGACCTGAAGTCTACGACCTTCGCTTCCGTACATAATAGTTTTTTAAACCCCATGCCTTCCGGGCTAAACCGTCAGATTTCCACCTAGGAAAAAGAACTCGACACCGACGACAACATTGTAAACAAATGTAAAAGGGCCTCAGGCCGTCTTGACATCACCCCGCGCCATCCGCATAATTCGCCCCGCTTAAATCATCGAAAGAGAGTTTCTGCGCAGACAGGATAACAACCTATACGCAGACGGTGATGCCCCGGAGTCGTTGCTGAGGGCGAGAGCACAGAAGACCCGTCGGTGTATGACCGGACGGGTTTTTTTATTGCCGGAAATCATATCCGCTGCGGAAAGTTCATTGATTTTGCTGAGGGCGGATGTTAAAATCTTGCGTTTTTCGAGGCACTGCGCCGCGAAATCGGAGCCGGCGGCTCCATACTTGACTGACGTTTCATCGTCGGACATTCCCGTTTAATTTCATACAGATAAGAGCAAATTACCATGGTTCCTGTCGTTCCTGACAGCCTGAAGGTTTTCTCGGGCAACGCCAACCCCAAGCTTGCGCACGCGGTAACGCAGTACCTCAACATTCCGCTCGGCCGTGCGACGGTCAACCGCTTCTCCGACGGGGAAGTGATGGTGGAAATCAACGAAAATGTCCGCGGCAGCGACGTCTTCGTGCTGCAGAGCACCTGCGCCCCCACCAACGATAATCTGATGGAACTCATGATCATGACGGACGCTCTGCGCCGCGCCTCTGCGCGCCGCATCACCGCCGTGATGCCCTACTACGGTTATGCCCGTCAGGATCGCCGTCCTCGTTCCGCCCGTGTGGCCATTTCCGCCAAGGTCGTGGCGAACATGCTCCAGAGCGTGGGCGTGAACCGCGTCCTCACGATGGATCTGCACGCCGACCAGATTCAGGGCTTCTTTGACGTGCCCGTGGACAACATCTATTCCACCCCGGTGCTTCTGAACGACATCCTCGCTCACCAGTACCCGGATCTTATGGTGGTGAGCCCGGACGTGGGCGGCGTGGTCCGTGCCCGTGCGATGGCCAAAGAACTGGGCGTTGATCTCGCCATCATCGATAAGCGCCGTCCGCGTGCCAACGTCGCGGAAATCATGAACATCATCGGCGACGTGAAGGGTCGTACCTGCGTCATCACCGACGACATCGTCGACACCGCGGGCACCCTCTGCAACGCCGCGGGCGCCTTGAAGGAACGCGGCGCCAAGCGCGTTCTCGCTTACGCCGCCCACCCCGTTTTCTCCGGCAACGCCATCGAACGCATTGCCAATTCCGCCTTGGACGAAGTGGTGATCACGGATACGATCCCCCTGCGCCCCGAAGCCGAACAGTGCTCCAAGATCCGCCAGCTCTCCTGCGCGCATCTCGTGGGCGAAACCATTTCCCGCATCGCGCGGGAAGATTCCGTAAGCGCGCTTTTTAACGAATAAGACGCGTTTTCGGTCATTCGAGCGTTCCGCAGCTGGTCGCGGCTGCGGACAATTTTTTCACTTTTAAAACCCCTACTATTCGGAGTTAAATCATGAAATTCACTGCTGTCACGCGTAAAGAGCAGGGAACGAGTGCGAGCCGCCGCCTGCGTCGCGAAAACAAGGTCCCGGGCATCGTCTACGGGAACAATGTTGAAGCTACGCCCATCGCGCTCGATCACAACGAACTCTTCTACAACCTGCAGAAGGAAAAGTTCCACGCTTCCATTCTCGATATGGAATTGGACGGCAAGGAAGAACTCGTCATTCTGCGTGCGTTCCAGATGCACCCCTACAAGCCCCAGGTCATGCACTGCGACTTCCAGCGCGTTGACCCGAACTCTGAAGTGACGATGCGCGTGCCGCTGCACTTCTTCGGCGCTGAAAACAGCCCGGCCGTCAAGATCGATAAGGGCTTCATCAGCCACCTCACGAGCTTCGTGGAAGTGGCCGCCATGCCCAAGGCCCTGCCCGAATTCATCGAAGTGGATCTCTCCGGCATGACGAGCCAGACGACGATGCGCGTTGCCGACGTGAAGCTTCCCGAAGGCGTGCGTGCGATCGCTCCGGAAACCCCGATCGCCACCGTGACCGTGATCGCCGAAGATACGGCTGCTGCTCCCGCTGCTCCCGCTGCCGCCGATGCTGCGGCCCCGGCTGCTGCCGCGGCTCCTGCTGCCGCCGCTCCGGCTGCGAAGTAATTCTTCGCCCAAATCACGCACCGGCGGCAACGCCGGTGACGACACCGCGGATACCTTCGATGCGGCTCACGCCCGCGAAGCGGTCCGCGGTTCTTTTTTGAACCGAATTTTTGGACTTTTCCCATGGATAACGCCTTTTCCGCTCTCGGACTTTCCGACACCATTACGAGTGCCCTCGCCGAGATGGGCTTTGAAGAACCGACGCCCATTCAGACCGCGGCGATCCCCGTGCTCCTCACAGGAAAAGACGTGCTGGGACAAGCCGCGACGGGGACGGGGAAAACCGCCGCCTTTGCGCTCCCCCTCATTGAAAAATATGTCGTGGAGCAGGAAAAAGGGCTGCCGGCCGTTCTCGTTTTGACCCCTACCCGTGAACTCTGTCTGCAGGTTGCCGAAGCCTTTAATAACTTCGGCAAAAAAACAGGCATCGTCGTTGCTCCCATCTACGGCGGACAGGAATACGGACGCCAGATCCGACTTTTGAACCGCGGCGTACACGTCGTCGTAGCCACCCCGGGACGCGCACTTGACCACATCAAAAAGGGAACGCTCGATCTTTCCGCCATCAAGGCGCTCGTCATGGACGAAGCCGACGAAATGCTCGACATGGGCTTTGCCGACGAATTGGAAGCGATCCTCGCGGAACTTCCGCCCGAACGTCAGACGGCGCTTTTCTCCGCTACGCTCCCCGAACGCATCCGCCGCATTGCGGAGTCGCACTTAAAGGATCCGCAGAAAATCGTCATCGCCCGCGAGAAAACCGCCGACGGCGAAACACCCCGCGTTCCTCAGAAAGCCTACATGGTGGGGCATGCGCACCGCTTGGCCGCGTTAGGGCGCATTCTTGACGTGGAGGCCGCGGAACTCGCGATTGTGTTTGCGCGTACCCGCAATGAAGTGGACGAAGTGACCGAAGCGCTGCGCACCCGCGGGTTTGCCGTCGAGGCGCTGCACGGGGGGCTTGATCAGGATTCCCGCGATCGCGTGATGAAGCGCGCGAAAACCGGCAACTGCGAAGTCATCGTCGCAACCGACGTCGCAGCCCGCGGCATTGATCTTGAAAACGTCACTCACGTCATCAACTTCGGCATTCCGGCGTCGCTTGAAACCTACGTACACCGCATCGGCCGCACGGGCCGCGCAGGCCGCACCGGAGTTGCGATTACGGTACTAGAACCGCGCGAACATCGCCGCCTGCGGGCGCTTGAAGGCATCACGAAGGCGAAAATCGAGCTTCTCACCGTTCCCACCGTCACCGACGTACGCGCCAAGCGCATGGAAGTGACGCGCGGTGCCGTGAAGGAAGAACTCCTGTCGGGACGCTTTGAAAAGTACCGCGTCGTCGCCGAACAGCTCTGCGAAGATGCCGATCCTTTTGAAGTGGCGGCCGCAGCGCTTGCTTACGCCGACAAACTCGCCGGCAACACCGAAGACGAAGAAGAAATTCCTGCCGTCACGCCTTTTGAAAAGAAGCGCCGGGAACCGCGCGAACGCCGACCGGACACGGGGCTCTTTAATAAGGCCCCTGAAGAAGGCATGACGCGTCTTTTTATCGGAGCGGGCCGCGAAATGGGCATCCGTCCTTCGGACATCGTGGGCGCAATTGCGAACGAAGCCGGCATCGCGAGCCGCCGCATCGGCGCCATCGACATCGCAGACCGCTTCACGTTGGTGGAAGTGGATTCGCCCGTCGCACAAGCCGTCGTCACGGCGCTCCGTGGCACCACCATCAAGGGGCGCACGGTGACGGTGCGCAGGGATCAACCCAAGCGCGCCGCAGGCTACCGCGAACCCCGACAGGACGAGGGCAGCCGCCCCGCCAAGCGCGACTTTAAGAATAAAACGCCGAAACGCGACCGCTTCGGCGACTTGGGAGACGGCGCTAAAAAGCGCGCCAAGAAATCCCGTTTTGAAGAGGAATAAATCATGCCCGCCAAACTGACGCCGATTCGTCTGATCGTCGGCCTCGGCAATCCCGGTGACGAATACCGCAGTACCCGTCACAACATGGGGTTCTGGTTTCTGGATGAACTCGCCCGAGAAAAGGGCGTCCGTTTTTCGTCCGATGCCCGCTTCTTCGGGGATACGGCGCGGCTCACGACGCCCGAAGGCGACGTGTGGCTCTTAAAACCCACGACCTACATGAATGCGTCGGGCTCGGCCGTGCAGGCGCTTGCCGCCTATTACAAAATCAAACCCGAAGAAATTCTCGTCGTGCACGATGAACTCGACATCGCACCGGGGTGCCTCAAAGTGAAGTTGGGCGGCGGCAACGCCGGTCACAACGGTTTAAAGGACATTACCGCGAAACTCTCCACGCCGAACTTTTGGCGCCTTCGGATCGGGATCGGTCACCCGCGCGTCTACTGTCCGCAGCAACAGGTGTACGACTGGGTGTTGGGCTGCCCATCTTCCGAACACGAAAGCGCCATCCGCCCGATGATTGCCGAAGCGCTTAAGACCGTGCCCTGGTGGATCACCGGTGATACGGCCCGCATCGAACGGACTCTGAAAAAATTCGGAAGTCTTCCCAAACCCGCGAAAACCGATGCCGTCTAGCCCTGCCTTTTTAGTGAGCGCGTGCCTCGCAGGCCGCGCCTGCCGCTACGACGGCAAGTCCAAACCCGCGGGTTCGGGCTGCGAAGCCCTCATCACCGTTCTCGAAGAAAAGGGGCTGACGAAAATCCTCTGCTGCCCGGAGTGCGCGGGCGGCCTTTCTACGCCGCGCCCACCCGCCGAAATTGAACCCGGCCGCACCGCGGCGGAAGTTCTGGCGGGGTTGGGACGCGTTCTTACCGCGGACGGAACGGACGTCACCGAGGCTTACGTGAAGGGCGCTCAAGACACTCTCACGCTTTGCCGGGAGCATAACGTGAAACTCGCGATCCTTAAGGCGAAAAGCCCCTCCTGCAGTTCGTCCGACGTCTACGACGGCACGTTCTCCGGGCAATTGATCCCGGGGCGCGGCGTTACGGCACAACTTCTGGAACGGCACGGCATCCGCGTCATGGACGAAGACGACGCGGAGCGCCTCATTGAACGAGCGGCGCGCCTCACTCGATAATTTCCGAAGTAACCATCTGTTTTACGTCGGGTTTACCCCTACAGTCTATGGCTTAACCGGAGCATCCCTGTTAGTATCAGGGCCTTCACGAAATCGGCGTTGTTCGGTGTTTCTTGAAAAACCTGTACAACGCTTTTTTTTCGGTAGAACCTCGGTCGGCTGTCGGACGTTGCGCGTTCGTCAACCGGCGTCGGACGGCACCCGTTTTACGCGGGCTTTCACTTATCAAGCCGTCCGCATCGCAACGCCCCCGGGTGAAAGGCGGGAGCTTGAGATCGTTTCAACAACATGTGGATTGGTGTACTGCAGGGCGTGCTCGCGGGCGCGCTCTGGGGGTTGATTTATATCGCCCCGTTGATGGTGCCGGAATACAACCCGGTTCTCGTGGCTTTGAGCCGCTTCATTATGTTCGGCTTCGTGTCGTTGCCGTTTATTTACATCCTGCGTCGGGATCTGAAGAAATTTTCCCGCGCGGACGTTTGGGAAGCCTTCCGACTGCCGTTTTTAGGCAACGTCGTCTTCTACAGCCTCATCACCATATGCATTCGCCTCGCCGGCGCACCGTTGGCCGGCATGTTCATGGCCGTCATCCCGGTTCTCGTGGCCGTTTCGTCCAACTTTCTGTGTCGCGGTTCCGACCGGGCGCTTTCCTGGAGTGCCATCACCCCGCCCCTCATCGTCATTCTCGTGGGCCTCGTGATCGCCAACTGGTCGGAATTTAAATACATGACGGCCGCCGCAGAATCCCCCGCTGAATTCTGGATCGGCGTCGCGTTCGGCGTCGCCGCCGTCATCGATTGGACGTGGTTCTCGATCGTGAACGGCGAATGGCTGCTCGCACACCCGCGGCACAGTTCGGCGGCGTGGACGGCGCTTCAGGGCGTCACCGTGCTTCCCGTCGTATTGGTTCTTTTCATCATCGTCGCTTACCCCGTGGGGTGGCTCGATACGAGCGTCACGATTCTGGGGCCCGCCCCCTGGCGGTTCCTCGCGACCGCTCTGATGATCGGGCTGCTCTGCTCCTGGGTCGCCATGTACTTCTGGAACGCCATGAGTCAGCGCCTGCCGTCGGCTCTCGGAGGTCAGCTCATCGTCTTTGAATCCATTTCGTCCGTCGTCTACGCCATGATGTGGCGCGGTGAATGGCCGACCGTCACCATGGTCGTGGGCTACACGATTCTTCTTGCGGGGGTCTTCGGCTCTTTGTGGGTTTTCCGGCGCGCAGACGCCGCCCGCGAAGAAGCGGCCGCCGCCAAGATGGCACTGCAGCCCGTGCAGTCTTAAGACTCCGTTTCTGAAAAAACGCGGCCGCCGATTTCCGGCAGTCCGCGTTTTTTTCCAACAACTGTCATTAAGTTCAGCAAACTTCCGTTTGCCTGACTTTCTGCCATGTCCGAAGCCGCCATATAGACTCATCTTCCGCGAAAGAACGCTTCGACGGGAGGTACTCCGCGGAGTTGCCAAATACTCATTTGAGTTTGGGCCGCAATGGTTACGAAAACATCCGCCGATTTTTCTGTCAGCGGATCCTGAAAACCGTGCTGTCCGCCAATTTTCGCGCGTCGGTACTGAAATACGGACCTGAACCTACGCTTCAACGCTTGCGACTTATATTTTCTCGACCGTACCCAAGCCCGACCCATCCTCGAAGAGGTTGTCGCCGTCGTTGCTCTGTGCTCGCAAGAAGCTAAAAAACTCAACATTCCTCTTAGAGATCAGCGGATTTTTACTGCCCGTTTTTGCTCAAAATTCACATCCGAAACGTCATTTAGCCGCCCCGCCCCCTCTATAATTACACGCTATTTTCAAAAAGTTGCCGGCGCAGTACCGTGCCGGCAGCAGATTCGTTTTAGGAAAAAACAAGAAATGGGACTTAAATGCGGCATCGTCGGCCTGCCCAACGTCGGCAAGTCGACTATCTTCAATGCACTCACCAAAGCCGGCATTGCGGCGGAAAACTACCCCTTCTGCACCATCGAACCCAACGTCGGCATCGTGGAAGTCCCCGATCCGCGCTTAAAGGCCTTGGCTGAGATCGTGAAGCCCGAACGCATCGTGCCCGCCGCTGTGGAATTTGTGGACATCGCCGGTCTCGTTGCCGGCGCGAGCAAAGGCGAAGGCCTCGGCAACCAGTTCCTCGCGAACATCCGTGAGTGCGATGCCATTGCGCACATCGTTCGTTGCTTCAACGACGAAAACGTGGTTCACGTTGCCGGTCACGTGAACCCCATCGAAGACATCGAAGTCATCAACACGGAATTGGCGCTTGCCGACCTCGCGTCCGTCGATAAGCAGATTCAGAAAAACATCAAACAGGCGCACTCAGGCGGCGACAAGGAAGCCCTTAAGCTCGTGACGGCCTTGGAAAAGATCAAACCCGCCCTCGATGAAGGCAAACCCGCCCGCAGCGTGAAGCTCACCGACGAAGAAAAGGCCGTCATCCGTCCGCTTTTCCTGCTCACGATGAAGCCCGTCATGTACGTTGCCAACGTCGACGATCACGGCTTTGAAAACAACCCACTCCTTGACAAAGTGAAGGCGTTTGCCGCGCAAGAAAATGCCCCCGTCGTCGCCGTGTGCGCCAAAACGGAAGCCGACATCGCCGATCTTGACGAAGCCGACAAGGAAATGTTCCTCGAAGACATGGGGATGACCGAACCGGGGCTTGACCGCGTGATCCGCGCGGGTTACGAACTTCTGGGCCTTCAGACCTACTTCACCGCAGGCGTCAAGGAAGTGCGCGCCTGGACGATCCACAAGGGCGACACGGCACCCAAGGCCGCCGGCGTCATTCACACCGACTTTGAACGCGGCTTCATCCGCGCTCAGACGATCGCCTACGACGACTACGTCACTTATAAGGGTGAAAAGGGCGCTCAGGAAGCGGGCAAGATGCGCGCCGAAGGCAAAGACTACGTCGTCAAAGACGGCGACGTGATGGAATTCCTCTTTAACGTCTAACCGCGTTCCGGGGATCAGACAAAACGCCGTTCCGACAATTCGGAGCGGCGTTTTTTTCGGTCATACCGCCGGTTTTTTCTGCAGCCGATCCCGAATCAGAATCGCCGCGAGATTCATCGCAAAAACCAAGAGCACCAACAGAAGACCCGTGCTGTACTGCATCGGACGTGTTTTTTCGATTTCGGTTCCCGACGTCGCCAAAACGTACATGTGGTAGGGAAGCGCCATCACGCTGCTGAAAACGGATTCCGGCAGCTTCGGCGTGTAAAAGACCGCCGCCGTAAACATCACGGCGCTCGTTTCACCCGCAGCGCGTGCCACGGCCAGAATTGCTCCGGTGAGAATCCCGGGAAGGGCCGCCGGCAGCACCACGCGTCCGATCGTCTGACTTTTCGTCGCTCCCAGCGCGAGACTCGCCTCACGCCAGGCGCCCGGCACCTGTTTAAGGGCCTCTTCCGTCGTATTGATGATAATGGGTAAAGTCAATACCGCAAGCGTCAGCACGCCCGACAAAAGGCTCACCTTGAACCCCAGCGCCGTCACAAAGAACGCCAGTCCGAAGAGCCCGAAGACGATCGAGGGAACGCCCGCCAAGTTGGCAACCGAGAGCCGCACCACGTCCTTTAGAAACGAATCCCGGCTGTATTCGTTTAACCACACGGCGCACGCCACGCCGAAAGGAAGCGCCATCGCAATGGCGCCCGCCGCCAAAAGGAACGTTCCCACCAGACACGGGAAGACGCCGCCTTCGGTCATCATTTTCTGCGGCGCATCGACGATGAAGTCCCAGGTCAAGGCGCCGCTTCCCTCGACAAGAAGAAACACGCAGGCCGCGACCAATGCCGCACAATTTAAGTACGCCGCCACCCGAAGACCGGCAAAGGCAAGTACCTGCGTCATAAAACGCCGGGGACGGGATTTTTCCTGCGCCCGAGCACAAAGACTTTTTGAAGAAGTCATGGAGTCGTCCTACACCGCCGGCGTCTTATAGCGCTGCGCGAGCCGAAACGCGACGGCATTAAAAAGAAAGGTGAGAATAAAAAGCGCCATACCGGTCGCAAAAAGCGCGTGATAGTGAGGACTTCCGAAAGGCGCTTCCGCCATTTCCGCCGCAATGCTCGCAGGCATCGGCCGAATGGGATCAAACACGGATTCCGGCACGATCGCCGCACCCCCCGCAACCATCAGCACCACCATCGTTTCCCCCAACGCCCGGCTCATGCCGAGAATCACGGCCGTTCCGATGCCGGACAAGGCATAAGGCACCGTCACGAGTTTCAACGTTTCCCACGGCGTCGCCCCCAACGCGAGCGACGCATCCTTCAGCGCCCGCGGCACGGCATGAAGCGCATCTTCAGAAACCGAACAAATGGTGGGCACGGCCATAAAGGCGAGCATCAGCGCCGCATTAAAAAGATTTAACCCCGTCGCAATACCCAGCGTCTTCTGCAGCCAGGGTGCCACAAGTACCATGCCGATAAAGCCGATGACGACGGAAGGCAGTGCCGCCAAAAGTTCAATAAAGGGCTTTACCACTCTCCGGACGTTCACCGACGCCACTTCGGACAAATAGGCCGCCGTCGCAATCCCCAACGGTACCGCAATCACGCTCGCCAGTACCGTCACCGCGAGCGACCCCGCGATGAGGGAGCCGATTTCAAAATCGGGCGCATCCCCCACGGGATACCAATCCGTCCCGAAAATAAAACGCAGGGGACCGATAAACTTAAAAACCGGCAGCCCTTCCTTAAAAAGATAGAAAACGATCCCCGCCAACACCGCGAGCGCCGTCAGCGCCAGGAGGGTGAGTCCCCCGCGGACCGCCGTTTCCCGACAACGTTTGTTCATCATCGTGCGTCACTCAAAATAAAAACGGCCGGAACCCTTATTACCGAGTGTCTCTCCTCGGTCCCCGACAGCGGTTCCGACCGCAAAGCCCGACGATTTATTCCGACAACGGCACAAAGCCCGTTTCCTTCACAAGCTTCTGCCCCTTCTTCGCATCGAGCATGAAGTCCGTGAAGTGCTTCACTGCGGCCTTAGGTTCGCCGTTGGTGAAGAAATAGAGTTCTCGAGAAAGGGGCCACGCCTTCGTTTTCGCAGCGGCAGCCGTCGCTGTCTTACCGTCGATCGTCAGCGCCTTTGTCTGGCGGTCAACGTACCCCAAACCGATGTAACCGATGGCATTCGTGTTCTGCGCCACGGTCTGAACGACGGTACCGTTGGAAGCCTGCAGAAGCGCTCTCGGCGTCACACGGGCCTTCTTCATCACAAGTTCTTCCCATGTTTCAAACGTGCCGGACGACGAATCGCGGCTCACCACCACGATCGGCGCATTCTTCCCGCCCACGTCCTTCCAATTACGGATCTTGCCTTCATAAATAGCTTTCAACGTCGCAAGCGTCACGTTCTTCACGGGATTGGCGTTATTGACGACCGGCACGATCGCATCCACCGCAACCGGAATGCGGTAGGGCGTCACGCCGCGCGACTTGGCCAGATTCGTTTCGCTCGTCTTGATGTCGCGCGAACTCATGGCGACATCGGTAAGCCCGTCAATCAAGGCCTTGATGCCGTTGCCGGAACCGCCGCCCGAAAGCGAAATCGCGGCAGCACCCGCTTCATGCGAATACCCTTCGAGCGCCTTCTGCACAATGGGAAGCACGGTCGTCGAACCGTTCACCACGATCTCCGCGGCGCTCGCTCCGAAACCCGCCGTCGACATCACCACCGCCGCTGCGGCCGCGGCCGCCAACTTTTTCACCAACATGGAATTCTTTCCTTTCGAAAAAAGGGGACGTTCACTGATTTGTGAGGAGTCCGGCGGCCGTCACCCTTACGTTTCTCCGCCTGTCTCTGAATCATTTCAGGGCGGCATCATGCTCGGTGTTTGTGACGGTTATGTATTGAATTTATGACGAAAAAGTGACATATCCTCCGTCACGAAAACGTCATAAAGGCGTCACAAACACGACACAAACCACGGGGCGTTTCGTCACAAACCCGCCTTACGATCCGCGACACTGCGGCACACCGTTTCCGGCCGCTTTTCTTTTGACGCTTTTCCATGAACGATTCCGATTACAAAATCCGCGCCGAACATATCGACTTTTTCTACGGCAGCAAACAGACGCTCTTTGACGTCAATCTCGCGTTCCGCGATAAAGAAGTCACCGCCCTCATCGGCCCCTCGGGCTGCGGTAAATCCACCTTCCTGAGAACGCTCTCGCGCATGAACGAACTCATCCCCGGCACCCGGCTCACGGGCCGCATCACGTTGGACGGGGATGATGTGTACGCGCCGGACTTTGACGTCGTCGCCCTTCGGCAGCGCGTGGGCATGGTCTTTCAGCGTCCGACGCCGTTTCCGAAGTCCATTTTTGAAAACGTTGCCTACGGCCTCAGAGTCGCGGGTGTCTCAGATCACCACCTCATTGACGACACGGTAGAGGAAAGCTTAAAGCGCGCCGCACTCTGGGACGAAGTCAAAGATCGGCTTTCAGAAAGTGCTCTCGGGCTTTCGGGCGGCCAGCAGCAGCGCCTCTGCATTGCGCGGGCGCTTGCGGTAGAACCCGAAGTACTCCTCATGGACGAGCCGTGCTCCGCCTTGGATCCGATAGCCACGCAGCGCCTGGAAGAAAGCATTCTCGAACTCAAAAAGAGCCTGGCCGTCATCATCGTGACGCACAACATGCAGCAGGCGGCGCGCGTCTCGGACAAAACCGCGTTTTTCTTCATGGGTCGCTTGATCGAATTTGATAAAACGGACACGATCTTCAACCATCCGACAAACGACAAAACCCGAGACTATGTGAACGGGCATTTCGGCTAACTGCATTTCTCTTCGGCCGCTGCGCCTGCCGCAAACATGTGGCTATCCCGAAAACCATTCTAAAAAACTTTTGTTTCTTAGCCTATTTCCGGAGTTTCTTAGTTTGTCGTTCGTCGCTTCACAAAACACACTTCTTTTTCTTACCGTACCGCCTGCATTTTCTTAACAAAAATTTCGCTTCATCCGCCCCCTCACAGGTAGAATAATCGTTTCCCCATTAACCACCGTTTTCCGACGGAATTTCTATGCCGATTCAATTTTCCGCAGAGGGTGCCATTGAACTCGGGCGCGAAGTCCTCGCGCGCGAAGCCGCCGCCGTCGCCGACATGGCAAAAACGCTTGACCGCGATCATTTTGCGCGGGCCGTGGAACTCATTCTTGCCTGCCGCGGCCGCGTCGTCGTAAGCGGCGTCGGCAAATCCGGCCACATCGGCCGCAAGGTGGCAGCGACCCTCGCTTCTACCGGAACGCCTGCCTTTTTCGTCCATGCCGCCGAAGCCGCCCACGGCGACCTCGGCATGATTACCAAGGATGACGTCGTCATCGGCATTTCCTACTCAGGGGAAACCGGGGAACTCCTCACCATCGTCCCTGTCATCAAGCGCGAAGGAACGCCCCTCATCACGATTACGGGGAATCCCACGAGTACGCTTGCCAAGAATGCCGACGTGAATCTCGACGTACACGTAACGTCGGAAGCCTGCCCCTTAAACCTCGCGCCCACCACTTCCACGACGGCCACGCTCGCGATGGGTGACGCCCTTGCCATCGCCGCGATGCACGCCAAAGGCTTTACGAAAGAAGACTTCGCCCGAAGCCATCCGGGCGGCGCCTTAGGGCGGCGGCTCCTCACGCACGTGCGCGACGTCATGCGCACGGGAGACCGTGTTCCCGTCGTGCGCGAAGACGCTTCGGTCCTTGAGGCCGTACGGGAAATCACGGCCAAACACATCGGCATGACGGCGGTGACCGACAGCGAAAACCGCGTTACCGGCGTTTTCACCGAAGGCGATCTGAGGCGCCTCATCGAGGCCCGCGGCGACATCCGCGCCATCGTCATCCGCGACGTGATGACGAAGACGCCGAAGACCGTCAAAGCCGACGCCATGGCTGCTGCTGCCGCTCGAATTCTCGAAGAAAGCCTCGTCAACCAACTCCTCGTGACGGATGACGAAGGCCGCTTAACGGGCGCTCTGCATCTTCATGACTTAATGAGCGCCAAGGTGATTTAATGACCGACTACACCACCGTCAACGCACGTGCCCGCCGCATCCGTCTCGTCGTTCTCGACGTGGACGGCGTCTTAACGGACGGCTCCATCTGGACGGGAGCCGACGGCGAACTCGTCAAGCGCTTTTATACCCGCGACGGCCTCGGCATCAAAATGCTGCAATCGACCGGCATTCCCGTTGCCATTCTCACGGGACGGCTTTCTGCGCAGACCGCGGCACGCGCGGCCGAGCTCGGCATTACGCTTGTGAAGCAGGGGAAACAATTCAAAACGAACGCCTTCCGGGAACTTATTGCCGAAGTCGGGGTAACACCGGAAGAAACGGCCTACATGGGGGACGACGTGCCGGATATTCCGGTGCTGAAAACCGCGGGGCTTGCCGCGGTACCTGCCGATGCTTCGGATGAAGTGAAACCCCTGGCGCACTGGCAGTCCCCCAAAACGGGCGGCAACGGCGCCGTGAGAAGCCTCGCCGAACTCATTCTCAAAGCGCAGGCTAAGTGGGACGACCTCATTTTCCGCCACTATGTCCGGGATGAGGCGTTGCGATGAAACTGCATTTACGCGACCGTTTTACGGCGCTGCTCGGCATCGGTCTTCTTTCCGTCATGGTGCTCGCGAGCTACTACTACGCGCTTCAGGGTGAAATCGACAATCTGCGCCAGCGGGCGAAATCCGACATTCCGGACTACGTCGCCCACGACATTGCCGTCACGGAATTTCGCGAGGACGGCGTCGCGGTTCGTCGCGTTTTCGCAGACTACGCCGAACACTACGGCGACGGACGTCTCATTACCCGCAAACCCCGAATGGCGACGCTCTTTGCCGATAAGCCTCAGGTCAAAGCGTCGTCCGACACCGGCACAAGCCTTGACGCCGGCGAAACCGCCGTCTTCGCCGGCAACGTCGTCGTCACCCGCGCGGGCGACTTAACGCACGCCCCCATGCGCTTTACGACGGATCACCTTACGGTGTATCCGGACGACAGCCGCATGGAAACCGATGCCTTCGTACGGCTTGAAAGCGGCACGGACGTCACCACCGGCCGCGGCATGACATTTGACAATGTCGACAGAACCGTTCAAATTCTCTCTGACGTGCGTACCGTGGTGCTCCCCAAAGGCGACACCGTGACGCTCTCGCATCGGGACAACCACTGATTGATTGTTTGTTATGAACGTTAAAACACTGCTTTTTGCCGGCGCCCTTTTCTCGGTCTTCGCCGCCGGCGCTTCGGCCGAAACCGCCGACCGTACCAAACCCATCGAAGTGAATGCCCATAATTTTTCGGGCGACGAAATTCAACAGGTGGCGATTTACACCGGCGCCGTCGAAGTCCATCAGGGAACGCTTGAGATTCTCGGCGACAAACTGACGATCACGGTGTCGCCCGAAGGCTACCGCACGATGACGGTCGTCGGAGCCCCCGTACGCATGAAGGAGCGGCGCGACCCCAAGGTGAAGGGCGTGGACGAATGGGTGCACGCGAGCGCCCTCAAGGCCGTGTACGATGAAAAGAACGACAAGATCATTTTCACGGATTCCGCCAAATTGGCCCGCAGTGAAAACGGTCTCGTCAAGGATTCCGCCGCCGGCGCCCGCATTACCTACGATCTTTTGAACGCCAAGAGCCGCGTCGAAGGCGAAACGGTGAACGGTCAGAAGACCCGCGTCTCCACGGTTTTGGCGCCCCGCGCTAAAAACGGCACGACCCAGCCCGCCCCCCGCCGCGCGACACCGGCTCCCATGACGGGATCCTCTCGGTTGGAGTAATGAGCGTGACGGATAAAAATCTAGCCCCCGAAACAGCGCCCGCCGTTCCGGCGGACGTTTTAAAAGAAGCCCTGCAGGCCGCAGAAGAAGCCGAACGCAACCTTCCGGCAACCGAACCCCGTAAAAATGAGGAACCGGTACAGACTTTGTCCGCCTCGGGCCTTATGAAGCGCTACGGCAGCCGCTGCGTGGTGAAGGATGTCTCCGTCGCCGTCAAAAGCGGTGAAGTCGTAGGCCTTCTGGGACCCAACGGCGCCGGGAAAACCACGAGTTTCTACATGATAGTGGGCCTCGTTCCCCCGAACGGCGGCAAGATCGAATTAAACGGCATCGACATTACTCACCTCCCCATTTTCCGTCGCGCGCGGCTCGGGGTGAGTTATCTGCCGCAGGAAGCGAGCGTCTTTCGACGTCTGTCGGTTGAAGACAACATCCGTGCGGTGCTTGAACTGCAGACCGATGAGAAAGGCCGCGCGATTTCCAAAAAAGAAATCGAAACACGTCTCAACCGTCTTCTTGAGGAACTGCAGATTACGCACATCCGCACCAACATGGCGCTTTCGCTTTCCGGCGGCGAGCGCCGCCGTACGGAAATTGCACGCGCCTTAGCGACCAACCCTCGCTTTATCCTGCTTGACGAACCCTTCGCAGGCGTCGATCCGATTGCCGTCATTGAAATTCAGCGCATCGTGCGATTCTTGAAAGATCGCGGCATCGGCGTTCTCATCACCGACCACAACGTCCGGGAAACCCTCGGCATCTGTGACCACGCCTACATCATCAACGAAGGCGAAGTGCTCGCCAGCGGCGCCCCCGACGACATCGTCGCCAACGAAAAAGTGCGTCGTATCTATTTGGGCGAAAATTTCCGTATGTAGGGAGTCCCGCTGTGTCCAGCTTATCCACAGACCTGCATCTTGCCGCTCAGCAAAAACTGGCGCTCACGCCGCAGTTGAAAGAGGCGCTGCAGGTGCTGCAGATGAGTACGCAGGATCTGGCAGAAGCCGTTGCGGAAAAAGCCGCCGCGAACCCCCTCATCGAAACGGACGCCGACGGGTTTGACCCGACGTTCGATCACGGCGAACCCCCGGCCCCCGCTGCCGCCCCCGTGCCGTTTGACCGCCCCGTGGGCGTTGAAAGCAACTTTGAGAGAAGCGAAGCGCTCATTACTTGGTCACAGACCGCCCGCCGCACGGAAAATGAAGACGAGAGTCCCGAAGCAGGGGAGCTCGTCGCCCGGGAAGAAACACTCACCGAACACCTTTTAAAACAACTGGGGTGTTCAGCAGCTGACCCGGAACTTAAGGCCTGCGCCGAGTGGCTCGTGGGTTGCCTTGACGACAACGGTTTTCTCGCCGATCCGCTGGAAGACTGCGCGGCATCGGCCCCCTTTGCGGCAGACGACGCGGTGTGGCGCGCAGCACTCCGACTCCTGCAGAGCTTTGACCCCGCGGGAGTGGCCGCCCTAAACCTCACGGAATCCCTTTTACTGCAGATAAAAGCCCGCACGGATCTCGCCGACGACGTCCGACAAACCGCCGAAGCGCTTCTTGCCGCAGGTCCCGAGCGTCTCGTCAAACTGACGACCGCCAAAGCCGCCCGAACGTTTAAGCAGCCGGAATCCGTCGTCGCAGCCGCAATCAGCGCCGTCCGAAAACTCACGCCGCGCCCTGCCGCTGATTTTGCCGATCCCCGGCAGTCTGCCGCCGTCATTCCGGACGTTATCCTCTACCGTACGGAGGCAGGACTCAAGGTGCGGTTAAATCCCCGGGTCGTACCGGCGCTGCGGTTTAACGACGAATACTTTCAGCTTCTTACGAAAGCCAAACTTTCGGGCGATGAAGCCGCACAGTGGAAAACCCGCTCGCAGGACGCCAAAACCTTTATCCGAGCACTTGAACAGCGTTTTTCCACCGTCACCGCAGTAGCGCAGACAATCGTTGACGCTCAGCACGCTTTTTTTACAGAAGGTCTTACGGCTCTGCGCCCCATGGTGCTGCGGGACGTCGCGCAGCGGTTAAATCTTTCGGAAAGTACGGTGAGCCGGGCGACAGTCGGCAAATACCTGCAGACGGACCGCGGCACGTTTGAACTCAAATTCTTCTTCACATCGGCTCTCACGGGCGGTACCGCCGGCGCCGTTTCCGCCCTCACGGCCCGACGCCGCATCCGGGAACTTATTGACGCGGAGGATCCGAAGGCGCCGCTCTCGGACGAAGCCATTGCCCGGCAGCTAACCGTCGAAGGCATCGAAATCGCCCGACGCACCGTCGCTAAATACCGCGAAGCAGAAAATATTGCGCCGAAATCATTGCGGCGACGGATGAAATCAAAAGAATGACCTCGTCGTGAGCACAATCCCCGATGACACTGCTGCCAAAATTTGTTGAGATACGGGGTGTCTTTCTTTATCCTTTTTTCTGAAGCGGCTATGTCAAGCATGCGTTTAGTCATCGTCACCGGACTTTCCGGCGCCGGAAAATCCGTCGCCATCCGTCAGTTGGAAGACTCGGGGTACTACTGCGTCGACAATCTCCCCGTTCCCTTCATTGAAGAAGTGGCACTCGACCTGAAACAACACGGTTACCAACGCGTCGCGATGGCGATCGACGCCAGAAGCCGCATGAATCTTGAGGAACTGCGGGATCATTTGGAAGCCCTGCAGAAAGCGGGCGTCGACGTGAAGAGCCTTTTTCTCACCGCGTCCGTCACCACGCTCATTCAGCGCTTTTCGGAAACCCGGCGGCGTCACCCCCTCACGATTCCGACGGAAGCCGGAGCGGCAGGCTTCACCCTTTCCGAAGCCGTCAAAAAAGAGCGGGAACTTTTGGCACCTGCAGAACCCTACGCGCAGGTGATCGACACTTCGAACCTCTCGCCCAATACGCTTCGAGACTGGGTGCGGCGTTTTATCGAGTCTCCCGCCACCTCCATGACGCTCGCTTTCGAAAGTTTTGCATTCAAAAAGGGGATTCCCGTCGCCGCGGATCTCTTATTTGACGTGAGAAACCTGCCTAATCCCTACTACGACCCGGCGCTGCGTCCCTTCACGGGACTCGATCAACCCATCATCGACTTTATGGAAAAGCAACCTGAAGCCTCCGCGATGATCGACGACATCGAACGCTTTATCCGTCGTTGGCTTCCTTCGTACGAAGCCCAAAACCGCCATTACCTGACGGTCGCCATCGGCTGCACCGGCGGACAACACCGCAGCGTCTACGTCGCGCAGACTTTGGCCGATCGCTTTCACGATGTGGCAGGCGTCGTCGTCCGACACCGTCAGGTCGCTCGCATGAAAGAAGTCGAAGCGTCACTGCAGCAAACTGCCTGAGGATTTTTTGTATGACCACCGTTTGTCTTTTAGGATGCGGAGCACTCGCCCGCGTCTTTGCTCAGAATCTCAACAACGTGTTTCACGGGAGCGTGACGCTCGTCGGTGCTTATTGCCGCACGCCCGACGCCTGCCGCACGTTTGCCGAGAATTTCGGTTGCCGTGCCGCAACATCGCTTGAGGAACTCCTCACGCTCAACCCCGATTACGTCGTGGAATTTGCGGGGGGCGGCGCCGTCAGAACCTCCGCAGAAACCATCCTCGAAAAAACGAACCTCATCACGGCGTCCGTCGGTGCCTGGGCGGATCCCAACTTTTTCAATCGCGCCAAAGCGACGGCAAAACGCTGCGGCACCCGACTTTTTATTCCGAACGGTGCCGTCGGCGGCCTCGATCTTCTGCAGACCTACGCACTGATGGGCGGCGCGCACCTGACGATTGAAAATGAAAAAGCTCCCAAGAGCCTAAACGGCGCCCCTTACCTCGCGGGCCGTACGCTGTCTGAGACCGACGAGGAAACCGTCTTCACAGGCAGCGTCCGAGACGCCATCGCGGGGTTCCCAAAAAATGTGAACGTCGCCGTCGCGGCTTCTCTCGCAGCGGCCGCCCCCGACGCCGTCGTTACGATTCATTCCGTACCGGGCAAAACGGAAAATGTGCATCGCCTCAAAATCCGTAACGCGCTGATGCACGCGGAACTCACGATTGCCTCCAAGCCCGATCCCGCCAATCCGAAGTCGAGCACCTCCACTGCGTGGAGCGTGCTGGCGCTTCTCAAAAATCTGACGTCCGAAGTCGTCGTGTTTTAGGAGCGTTGCGCCGCAGAAAGGAGGCCGAGCACGCCGTCCTCCTTTGCCTCCGAGTTCACGACCGGGGCAATGCCGCCAAAAAAGTCTTCACCGGCGCGGGGATCGCTTCTGCGGCCACCGCCTCCCATGGTATCTGCCGCATTTCAACGAGTTCCCGATAGGCCGCGGGCGGCGCCCCCTCAACACGCCACACATGCGCCGACAAACGGTAATGCGAAAAGTCGTGCACAAAACCGCCCGTGGGGGCACTGCCTTTTCCTCTTACTTCCGGCAGGCTCCACAAACCTTTCCACACACCGGCTCCGCACCGCTTTTCAAGCCACACCCCGTTTACGTCCGCGTAAACCGTCATGTCCGCTTCGCGCACGGGCCTCGGTGCCTTCGGCTTTTTCACCGGAAATTCGGTTGCGCGTCCCGCCGCCTGCGCCGCACAAAACGCCCTGATCGGACACTCGGCGCATTGGGGCTGCGTGCGGGTGCAGACGAGGTTTCCCAAATCCATCATGCCTTGGTTATAAGTTCCGGGATCCGTGCGGGACACCAACGTGTCGGCCGCTGTCCAAAGTCTTTTCTCCGACGCCGAAGTGCCGAGCGGCGTCGGATCCGCCAGCACCCGCGTCAGCACCCGTTTCACATTGCCGTCCAAAATCGGAGCAACGACACCGTACGCCGCCGACGCAATCGCGGCGGCCGTACTGCGCCCGATCCCGGGGAGTTCCGCGAGGGCTTCGGGCGTTCGGGGAAATTCACCGCCGTACCGCGCCGTCACGACTTTGGCGCAGGCATGTAAGTTTCTCGCCCGCGAGTAGTACCCCAATCCCGCCCAAAGCCGCATCACGTCGTCTTCAGACGCTGCTGCCAACGCCTTCACGTCCGGAAACGCCGCCGTAAACCGCCCGTAATAGGCCTTCACGGTCACCACCTGCGTCTGCTGCAGCATGATTTCCGACACCCAACGACAGTACGCATCCTTCACCATCCAAGGCAGTCCCTGCCGACCGTACGCTTTCTGCCACGTCACCACGTTTTCGGCAAACGCGGCGGCATTTTCCAAGGCCCCCGTCATTTCTGACATCCTGCGCAAAAAAACGTCGAGCGACCGTTCTGCACGATGCGTTCAATTTCACCGCCGCACCGCGGACACGTCGCTCCCTCACGGCCGTAGACCGCGCACTGCAGCGAAAACCATCCCGTCTTACCGTCCGCCCCGTGAAAGTCACGCAGGGTCGTGCCGCCCGCGGCGACGGCGCGCGACAATACGTCCCTCACCGCCGCCCATAATTTTTCCGCTTCCTCTCGCGTCACCCGGTTCGCCGGCCGCAACGGCGAGATACCGGCTTCAAAGCAGCTTTCATTCGCGTAAATGTTGCCGCAGCCCACCACGATTTTTCCGTCGAGCAACACGGGTTTTACGGCACGCTGCGTTTTCTGCAGTCCTGCGAAAAGACGCTGAGGCGTAAAGTCGTCCGACAAAGGTTCCGCACCGAGTTCGGACAGGGGCGGCACGGTTTCGGGATCCTCGTCCGACAGGACGATGTCCGAGAATTTCCGCGTATCCGTGAGCCTTGCGACAGTGCCCCCGAACACAAAATCCGCTCGGTCGTGGGGCCCGGCCTCAGGCAATGCCTTTCGAGGCCACAGACGCCACGAACCGCTCATTCCGAGGTGCGTCAAGAGGTACCGCGACGAGCCGTCCGTTTTTTGAAAATGCCAAATAAGATATTTGGCGCGCCGCGAGAGCGCCACCAGCCGAGCGCCTTCCGCGTTCGTCATATCGGGCACCGGATGCCGCAGTTTGACACAATAAAAACGAACTTTCGTGAGCGTTTTTCCTTCGAGTGCAGGCGCAAGCGCCCGCCTCGTCACTTCCACCTCCGGCAGTTCCGGCATTGTGTATTTCCTCATGCAAAGTTAAGACAATCAGCGTATTATGCGCATCAATTCGCCGAGTTAAAAAAGACAACTTGCGGGGCGAAGCAAAAACAATACCGCTAAAGCGTCTGTCGCGACGTCGCTGGTATCGTAACCGGCTCGTTCTGTGAAGACGCTTTGATACGTCTCAATTACGCAGAATGGAGCATGGCTATGGCCGGCGATTTTCTTTTTACGTCCGAATCCGTGAGCGAAGGTCATCCCGACAAGGTGGCTGACCAGATTTCCGATGCGGTTCTGGACGCCTGCCTCTCGCAGGATCCCTTAAGCCGCGTGGCGGCCGAAACGATGTGCACCACGGGGCTCGTGGTGCTCGCGGGCGAAATCACGACGAACGCCCAGGTTAACTACATTGAACTCACCCGCAACGTATTAAAACGCATCGGTTACGACAATTCCGAATACGGGATTGATCACCGCGGCTGCTCGGTGCTCGTGGGCTACGACAAACAGAGCGCCGACATCAAGCAGGGCGTGGATGAAAAGAACCACGATCCCTTGACGCAGGGCGCGGGCGACCAGGGGCTGATGTTCGGTTACGCCTGCGACGAAACGGCGACCTATATGCCGGCTGCCATCTACTACGCACACCGCCTGGTGCAGCAGCAGTCCATCGTCCGCCGCAACGGTACGATGCCGTACCTGCGCCCCGACGCGAAGAGCCAGGTGACGTTGCGGTACGTCGACGGCAAGCCCGTCGCCGCCGACACGATCGTTCTCTCGACGCAGCACGCGCCCGAATGGAGCGACGGCAACAAGATGAAGCCCGAATTCGTTGAAGCCGTCGTTGAAAACATCATCCGTCCGGTGATGCCCGCCGAATGGCTGAAGAACACCCGCTTCCTCGTGAACCCCACCGGACGCTTCGTGGTGGGCGGCCCCCAGGGCGACTGCGGCCTCACGGGACGCAAGATCATCGTCGACACCTACGGCGGCGCCTGCCCGCACGGCGGCGGCGCTTTCTCCGGCAAGGATCCCACGAAGGTGGATCGTTCCGCAGCCTATGCCTGCCGTTACGTCGCAAAGAACATCGTCGCCGCGGGTCTTGCGACACGCGCTCAAATCCAGGTCTCCTACGCCATCGGCGTGGCTGACCCCATGAACATCACCGTGAACACTTACGGCACGGGCGTCATTTCCGACGAACGCATTTCGGAAATCGTGAGCGACCGCAAGATCTTTGATCTGCGTCCGGGCGGCATCATTCAGATGCTCGACCTGCGCCGTCCGATCTACTCGAAGACCGCGGCCTACGGTCACTTCGGTCGTGAAGAACCGGAATTCACCTGGGAAAAGACCGATAAGGTCGAAGCCCTGCGTGCTGCGGCCGGTCTCTGATCGTCAGACTGACTGGCGTCTGCAAGCGGACACTTCCTTACGTGGGGGGTGTCCGTTTTTTGTGCCGGGTTTCGCTTTCCGACGTAAGTTGCGCCAAATTGTCGGCTGAAAATCGGCCGAATTGTCGGTTTTCCCAACAGCCATTTTGTCAGCTTTTAGCATCTGTCGACTGTTTTTGTTGGTTTTTATATCTGCTCTCCTCTGTTTTTTTGCCGCTTTTTTAAGCGGCGGACACCTTAATCTTTGCTACAGTAGCGGTTTGTCGTTTTTTTCGGAAGGTTGACTTCACCATGACGGTACGTGTTCTCACCGGTATCAATACAACCGGTACTCTGCATCTGGGGAATTACTGCGGCGCCATCCGCCCCTGCGTGCGCGCTTCGCGGCTCCCCGACACGGACAGCTTCTTTTTCATGGCCGACCTCCATGCGCTCATCAAGTGCCAAGACCCGGCGCGCGTGGAATTAAGCCGCATGCAGATTGCGGCAAGTTGGCTTGCTGCGGGGCTCGATCCCGATCACGTCACGCTTTACCGTCAGAGCGACATTCCGGAAATCCCGCAGTTGAACTGGCTTTTGAACTGCGTCTGCTCCAAAGGCCTCATGAACCGCGCACACGCCTACAAGGCGTTTGTTGAAGCCAACGCCGCCCAAAGTGAAGACGTGGACGCCGGCGTTTCGATGGGCCTTTACTGCTACCCCATTCTGATGGCGGCCGACATTCTGATGTTCAACGCCGACCGCGTTCCCGTCGGCAAGGATCAGATTCAGCACCTTGAGATGGCTCGCGATATCGCGACGCGCTTTAATAACCTCTACGGCCGCGGCAAGGATTTCTTCCGCATGCCCTACGAGCAGATCGAAAAGGACATCCCGGTACTGCCGGGGCTCGACGGCCGCAAGATGAGTAAGAGCTACAACAACGTCATCCCGCTTTTTGAAGGCGGTGCCAAGGCGCTGAAGGACGCCATCAGCCGCGTCGTCACCGACAGCAAGCTGCCGGGCGAAGCCAAGGATCCGGATTCCACGTCGCTCACGCAGATTTTCGACGCCTTCGCTACCGACGAAGAAAAAGCGCAGTTCCGCGCTGACCTTCAGGCCGGTATGGGCTGGGGGGACGCCAAGAAGGTCGTCGCCGACTGCATTGAAGGTGAAATCGGCCCGATGCGCGAAAAGTACGCCTACTACATGTCGCACGCCGCAGAACTCGAAGACATTCTGCAGGCAGGTGCGGCGAAGGCCCGCAAGATCTCGGTACCGTTCCTTGCGGCATTGAAGGAAGCCGTGGGCTTGAAGAGCTTTGTGAAGACCGCGGCCGGCACGGAAAAGAAGACTGCTGCCAAGAAAGAAAAAGCCGCCCTCCCCACCTTTAAGCAGTACCGCGAAAAGGACGGACGTTTTTACTTCAAGTTCGTCGCCGCCGACGGCACGCTTCTTCTCACGTCGCACGGTTTTGACGACGGACGCAGTGCGGGTCAGGCTGTAGGCGCTCTTAAAAAGGGTGACCTCTCAGCCCTGACGGACGCCCAATTGGCCGACGGCGTCACTGAAGACGCGGTAAAGGCCGCTCTTGCCGCACTCACGGCCGAATAATCGGGCGTTTTTCTTTGAGGCCGGTCGCTCGTCGGGCGTACCGGCCTTTTTGTTGACGGCCGTTTACGCCCATCCCGACTGCACGCGCCGGATCAGACGGGCGTCGCGCTTGGTGGGACGGCCCTTCGCAATCGTTGAGGCGGGTTCCATCGCAATTTTGCGCATTTCGGAGGCACGCTCCCGCTTTTCCCGAGACTCATCCGTTTCCCGATAAAGCGTCTGCGCCACAGGGGCGGGGCCCCGTACCGCCGAAATCTTTTCAACGAAGATTTCAAAACGCTCTTCGCCGCGCTCCACCGTCAGCCGATCCCCGGGCTTCACGTCGCGCGACGGCTTCAAGCGCTGTCCGGCCAACCGCACCCGCCCCAATTCCACCGCTTCCTGCGCGAGCGACCGCGTTTTAAAAAAACGCGCAGCCCAAAGCCATTTATTGATACGGATACTTGCGAGCGGTTCAGCAGCCATGACAACTCCGAAAAAGACAGCCGACAAAAAACGGCGCCCGGTGCGCCGTCCGGTTATTGTACCTTTCCTTCGGCAAATATCTGAGATGGCTGCACGGACGACAGGTACAATGCTCGGGTTTTCTTTTTTCCCCGGAGTTCTCCGTGTCCGTTGCTGTCAGTTGTGCCCGCATTGCCGACGTTATTTTGGGCGACGGCCCCGTCAAGGTCATCACCCCGCTCGTCGGGCGCACGGAAGCCGAACTCCTAAAGGAACTCACCGCCGCTCAGACGTCCGAAACCGACCTCATCGAGTGGCGCGCGGACTACTTTGAAACCGCCACCCAAGCGGGACTCACGTCCGCCGCGATGGCGCTGCGCTCTCACACCGTCAAACCCATTCTTCTCACGCTGCGTACTGCCCGAGAAGGCGGCGAACTCTCCATTACGGACGAAGACTACGGGGAACTCACCCGTTATTTTGCCGCCTCGGGATTTGCCGACGCGATCGACCTCGAAGTCAGACGCGGAGCGGCGGCGTCCGTCATCGCCGCTCACGAAGCAGGACTTCCGGTGGTGATGAGTTACCACAATTTTGAAAAAACGCCGTCGACCCGCACGTTGGCGGAACTTTTTTCCGAGATGGCCGCCTCGGGCGGCGACATTCTCAAAATCGCCGTCATGCCGCAGACGACCGAAGACGTGCTGCGCCTCATGACCGCTTCTTTGAAAGCCCGGGAAAAGCACCAAAAACCCGTCATTGCAATTTCAATGGGTGCGTTGGGCCGCATTACCCGCGCCGCAGGCGCTCTTTTCGGTTCCGCCGCGACGTTTGCGTCCTTGGATGCGGGATCCGCCCCCGGACAAATTGACGTCGCGGAAATGAAGCACCTTCTCGCGATTTTTGCTCCGCAGTAGACCACCCAAAGAAAACCGCCCGGCTCTCGGGCGGTCGTTGTCTGAAAGTTAAGCGGCGTCAGGCGCCGAAGCCATCGTGAGTTTCCAGCGGGGTTTCACCGAAAATCCCAACCGATGCAGGCACTCCTCCCTTTCGGCCGTCGTCATCGATTTCAACCGCATCATGCCCGCAACCGCAATCATGGCGCCGTTATCCGTACAAAGCGCCATCGGCGGAAAATAGACTTTTCCGTGCAGCTTCTGCGCGGCGGCAACAAGCCCGGCTCTGAGCTGCTTATTGGCGGAAACGCCGCCCGCGACCACAAGGCGCTTAATCCCCGTCATCTTCATGGCCTTTTTGGCTTTTGCCGTCAGCACATCCACGACGGCATCCACGAACCCGCGGGCGACGTCACGCCGAAACTGCGGATCTTCGGGATTTGCCGCTTTCTGCACCGCCGTCAACACGGCCGTCTTAAGCCCCGCAAAACTCAGATTCAAGTCCGGCGAATGCAGCATGGGCCGCGGCAACTCCACCGCGCCGGGCCGCCCCTCGTCCGCCAACCGCGAGACGGCAGGCCCGCCCGGATAACATTCCCCCAAAAGCTGTGCCGTCTTATCAAACGCTTCGCCCGCCGCATCGTCCAAGGTTTCACCCAAGAGTTCGTACTCGCCGAACGCCGTCACCTTCATAAACTGCGTGTGGCCCCCTGAAACCAAGAGGGCCAAAAAGGGAAATTCCGGTTTTTCAGGCGACAACAAAGCCGCCATGAGATGCCCTTCCAAATGATGTACGCCGATCACGGGCACCCCCAGCGCCATCCCGATCGCGTGCGCCGTACCCGCGCCTACCAAAAGGGCACCGGCCAACCCGGGACCTTCGGTGACGGCCACTGCGGAAATATCTTTTTTCGTGATCCCGGCATCACGCACTACCTGATCAATCAGAGCAATCGAGCGACGGATATGGTCGCGGCTTGCCAATTCCGGCACCACGCCGCCGTAGGCCCGATGCATGTCGATCTGGGTGTGAATCGCCTGAGAGAGAAGCCCTTTTTCGCTGTCGACCACCGCTGCCCCGGTTTCATCACACGAACTTTCAATGCCGAGAACTATCATGAAAAATCACCTTAATCCCGACTCAGCGGAGCCGGATCACTGAAATCAATTACCGCATTGTAAATCCCGCCTCCGCGCCCCTCAAAAATCAGCCCTTGTAAGCACCTTCCCTCAGAATTGCTCCGTCCACGCTTTTATAATCAGCGCCGCAGTCTGGCGAGCACCCGTACGGTAAAGACGTCCTTTTCACCGCCGCGTGTTTTTCAGACTCGGGAGAGATACAGGGACGACGTAAGCCGTCCGCAACCAACGACAAGAGGGTTACCGCTGTGAAGACCTACGATTTCGCCTACGGGCACGGCCGCAAGACGTTTGATTATGATGAAAACCTCGTCATCAAGGAAGTCCGCACTGAAGAATTTCCGGTGATGGAAGATGTGAAGGCAGGCGTTTTGGACGCCATCTACCATCCGATCGGCAGTAAGCCCATCAATGAAATCGTGAAGCCCGGCGACACCGTGGCCTTCATCTGCAACGATCCCACCCGCGTCGCCAACAGCTTTGACTTCATGCCGGTGCTTGTTGACGAAATGAATAAGCTGGGCGTCAAGGACGAGGACATGCACATCCTCTTCTCTTTGGGCACCCACCGCGACATGACCCACGAAGAAATGGTGGAGGCCGTCGGGGAAAACGTCGCCTCGCGCCTTAAGATGTACAACAGCACCTGCACCAAGCAGGAAGACTTTGAATACTTCGGCACCACGAGCCGCGGCACGCCCGTGTGGATCAACAAACATATCTGCCACGTAGACCACGTCATCATGACGGGTACCATCGTGCATCACTACTTCTCGGGCTACGGCGGCGGCCGCAAGGCAATTCTCCCCGGATGCGCCGCGATGGAAACCGTGCGCGTGAACCACAGCTTCATGCTCGATAAACACGCGGGCCTCGGTCTCACCACCGGCAACCCCTGCTACGAAGATCAGATGGAAGGCGTGGCGCTTTTTGCCAAGGGTCGTTCACTTTTCCTCTTTAACGCGATTTTGAACGCCAAGCACCAGTTCCTCAAGATGTTCGCGGGCGACTACATTGCGGCGCATCATGATGCCTGCCGCTTTGTGGACGAAGTCTACGGTTGCGTCATTCCGAAGGAAGCCGATCTCGTCATCGCCTCCTGCGGCGGCTACCCCAAGGACATCAACGTCTATCAGATGCAGAAGACGATGGACAACGCGGCGTGCGCCGTAAGAGAAGGCGGCGTCGTCATTCTTCTCGCGGAATGCGAAGAAGGCTCGGGCTCCAAGGTGTTGGAAGAAACTTTCCGCCGCTTAAAGACTCCCTGCGCCATCAAACACGAACTGGAACAGAACTTCAAGATCGGTGCCAACAAGGCGTTTGCCGTGACGCGGCCCTTGTCTAAGGCGAAGTTCATCCTCGTGACGGCCTTGGATAAGACGCTTGCGAAAGACATGCT
This sequence comes from uncultured Sutterella sp., assembly GCA_900544255.1. Taxonomy (GTDB): domain Bacteria; phylum Pseudomonadota; class Gammaproteobacteria; order Burkholderiales; family Burkholderiaceae_F; genus Duodenibacillus. The sequence goes on along the minus strand of UQUM01000009.1, from coordinate 36,413 downwards.
CTTTACGGCTGCGGTCGACACCGTGGAAGAAGCGCTCGCGCTCGCCAAAACCTACGTCGGTGACGCCCCTGCCACGATTATGATGCCCGAAGGCAGCCTCACGGTTCCGCGCGTAGGCTGACCCGGAAATCCTTCCGATCGTTGCCGATTCTTATCGGATTTCGGCAACGATCGGGCTTACGGTTCTCTGCGGCCGCCGCTTCAGGCACAATGCCCGACGGCGGCCGTTTTGTTTTTGCCGCATTCGTGTGTTTTACTATGACCGATTCACCCTGCATCCGCTTTGACGACCATCGCACTGAACGCATCGGGCTCTCGGAAGCCGTTTTCTGCGAAGGAAAACCCCGCCGGGCGCTCGTGACGCTTCTTGAGCGTTTCGCGACCCCTGAGGCGGCGCCGATTCTTTTTACGCGGCTCGCGGAAGACGTTCTCAACGCGTTGCCCTTAAGCCGGGAACTGCGCTCGGCGCTCCATTACGACGCACTCTCGCGCACGGCTTGGTTTAAAAAGAACCCGCTCGTTTCCGACAAAAAAGTGGCCGTCGTTTCCGCCGGCACCGCCGACGGGTTCGTGACGCGGGAAATTACGCGCACGCTCGAATTTTCGGGACGTGCCTTTGAGCGTTTCGAAGACTGCGGTGTGGCCGGTCTCTGGCGCATTGAAGCGGCGCTCCCCGCCATCAATGCCTGCGACTGCGTCGTGGTGGTCGCGGGACTTGATGCGGCATTGGCGAGCGTCTTGGGAGGGCTCACGGAGAAACCCCTCTTTGCCGTTCCCACGTCCGTGGGCTACGGCGTCGCTCAAAGCGGTATGACGGCCATGTCGAGCATGCTCGCCTCCTGCGCGCCGGGCGTCGCGGTCTTAAATATCGACAACGGGTACGGCGCGGCCTGCGCGGCGATCCGCGTTCTGCGCGCCCTCGATAAGGCGGCAGCCGCTTAAACGATTCAAGGGGTCTCTTATGTCGTTGTTACTTAATCATCCGGTTCTGACGATTCGGCTTTTTGCTGGCGTAAATGCCGCCTCGATTCTTGCGGGGTTTGCCGGGCTCATGAAGAGTCCGTTTTTTGACCTGACGGCGCTTGCCACTGAAAAATTTCCGGCGTTAAATACCGCCGTTCGCTTGGAAGACACAAGCGTCAACGGCGTCGCCGGGCTGACTGTCGCGATCGACGCGCCGAAACCCGCCGGACACATCCACCGTTCCATGCCCGACATTGCCCGAATGATGGACGAGAGTACGCTCACGCCCGCAGCGCGCACCGTTGCCGACCGCATTTGGTCAGTGCTGGCCTCAGCGGAAGCGTCGGTACACAACGCCTCGCCCGACACCGTGCATTTTCATGAAGTGGGCCGCACCGCCAACGTCGTCGCGATCGGCCTCATCGCCGAACTCTTTAATACCCTCGCGCCGGAAACCTTCGCCGTGAGTCCCGTGCCGCTCACGGACGGCATCGTGTACTGTGCTCACGGCGCGGTGCCGAACCCCGCACCTTCGCTGTTTGCGATGTTGAAGGACGTCCCCGTCACCGCTTTTGCGGGCACCGGCGAAGCCGTGACGCCCACGGGGCTCGCAATTTTGAAGGGACTCGGCACCCAATTCGGCCCATGGCCCACGATGACCGTGCGCAAGAACCTTACGGCCTATGCCCCCGGCAAAGTGTTTGCGGGAGCCCCCAACGGTCTGCTCTTTGCTCTGGGAGAGGCGATTTAATGACGGATACGGATGCTCTGCCGCAGGCTTTGAAGGACGCCGTCGCTGCAGCTTCGTTTGACGGCACGGTGACGATTGCCTACTCCGGCGGGCTCGACAGTCGGTTCCTCGCTTTTGCAGCGTCCAAATTAGGCTATCGCGTGGTGCTGCTGCACGTTGCCGGCCCCCACATGGCTCCTTCCGAAAGCGAAGGAGCCGTCAAGGACGCCCGCAACATGGGTCTCACGGTTACCGTCATCACCGCCAACCCTTTGGGAATCACGGAACTGGCTGCAGCCGGCAAAAACCGCTGCTACGTCTGTAAGCGACACGTCTTCACCGAACTCTTGAAACACGCCGCCGGCGGCCGACTCTGCGACGGCACGACCGCCTCCGACCTCACGGTCTACCGTCCCGGACGAAAGGCGCTCGCCGAACTCGGCATTCATTCCCCCTTGGCCGAAGCCGGCATCGGGAAACCCGACATCCGCCGCATCGCGCGCACGATGGGGATGGCGCACCCGGATCAGGCCGCCAGACCCTGTCTGCTGACGCGGTTCCCCTACGGCATGATGCCCAATGCGGGAACGCTCTCCCTTATTGCCGAAGCGGAAGACTGGCTCGAAGCGCAGCCCGAAGCACGAGGGCTCAAATTCCGACTGCGGTTCCCGAATCCCCAAAAGCGGGATGAAGCAGTTCTTCATGTCGAAAAGAGCTCTCTCGGCTCCAGAACCGAGGCGGACTTAAATCACCTGGTGCAACACCTTAAAACGCAGTTCTCACCGAAACTGAATTTCCTCACCTACGCGGTGTTGGAGAAACTCTCCGGGTTTTATGACCGGACTTGAATCCTCTCGGGATTCAGACCGCCTTCGGGCTGTTTTCATTTGAGGAAACAAACAACTAAATCTGTATTCCGTTCGTTAGAAGTCCGTCTGATCACACACTAAAAAAACGGGAGCCGGCGTTTCACCGCACTCCCGTTTTTTATGTTTTCCTTCTCAGAACGGCAACTTCAAAGACGCATCCACGCTTAAGAGGAAATCCCCGAAGCGCTTTTTGATGCGCTCCAGCGCTTCTTCACTGTCGCCTTCCACGCGCAGCACCACCACGGGGGTCGTGTTCGACGCACGGGCCAAAGCAAAGCCGTCTGCGAATTCAACGCGCACGCCGTCAATCAGAATCACGTCTTCGGCATCCGGGAAGTCCGCCTTTGCCTGCAGCTTCGCAATGAGTGTCTTGTTTTCTCCTTCCTGCATCGGAATCTGCAATTCGGGCGTGTTCACGGCAGTGGGCAGCGCTTCCAACACCGCCGACGGATTTTCCGAGCGGCTCAGAATCTCGAGCATACGGGCCCCGGCGTACACCCCGTCGTCAAATCCCGGCCAGCGACCGTCGTTAAAGAAGAGGTGTCCAGACATTTCCCCGGCAAAAGGCGCCCCGGTTTCCCGCAGCTTCGCCTTAACAAGGGAATGCCCCGTGCAGCTGATCACCGGTTCACCGCCGCGTTCGCGGATCCAAGGCACGAGGCGCCGCGTGCACTTCACGTCGTAAATGATCTTGGAACCGGGTTTGGCCTTCAGAATGTCGTCGGCAAAGAGCATCATCTGACGATCGGGGAAAATGATTTCACCCGACTTCGTCACCACACCCAAGCGGTCGGCGTCGCCGTCAAAAGCAAGGCCCACTTCCACATCCGTCGTCTTGACGCAACGGATGATATCCTGAAGGTTCGCTGGCTTACTCGGATCGGGATGGTGATTGGGGAAAGTGCCGTCCACATCAAAAAAGAGTTCCGTCATCTCAACGCCCAGCGCCTTAAAGACGCGGCGCACGACGTCACCCGACACTCCGTTGCCGCAGTCAAACGCGGCCTTCATCGGACGAGCGAGCTTAACGTCCTTCGTGATCGTCTTGATATAGGCTTCCGTCACGTCGTGCTTTTCAATCGCGGCGGGCGTCGCCACGGGCTTGCAGGTGCCGGCAATGATGGCGTCGCGCACGGCGGTGATGCCGTCGCCGAACAACGTCATGCCGCCCATCATCATCTTGAGACCGTTGTATTCGGGCGGATTGTGCGACCCCGTCACCGCCACACCGGTGCCGTTTTTAAAGTAATTCGTTGCGAAATAAAGAACAGGCGTAGGCACCATACCGATGTCGATCACGAGGGTACCGGCGGCAGCCACGCCCTTCATCAGGGCCGCAGAGAGTTCGGGCCCCGACGTGCGGCCGTCACGCCCCACGCAGAAACTTTCAATGCCCTTTTCGCGGGCCCAGGTTCCGAGCACGAGGCCGATTTCGTAAACCACTTCCGGCGTGAGGGTCTTACCCACGATACCGCGAATGTCGTAAGCCTTGAATATGCTCTTTTCGGGCGTCATCAATCTGTTCCTTCAACCAAAAAACGTCATCAAAAAGGGCCGACGGGAAAGCCGGCCCGGAATTTTCGGATGTTAGCGCAGTTTTACTTTTGAAGTCGTTGCCACACTTCACAATTTCCTATCGACTGTGCAACCAATTGTGCAGCACTTCCTTTGACCTATGTCGCTCAACCGTGCATCACGACAGGCTGCACTCTCCAGACTTGCTCCGGCGCCTGAACCGACTGCTTCCAACGCCCGACAAGCCGCTGCAGCAACAGTTCCGCGCTGTTGCGCAGGAGCACCGCCGCCAATACCGCCAAGGCAAAAATCGGAGCCGCTGCCCCCAGCCCCACGGATAACGATGCCGTCAACCACACGGCCTCCGACGGCACGCGGTGCGCGAGTTCCAACAAGGTCCCGACGGAGAGCACACAGACCGCCGCCGCACACCCGACGGCTACATCCGTTCCCGTCAACACCGAACCGCACAAACTCAGAACTGCAAAAAGAACGGCACCGACTTTTGTCGCTTCACGCACATTGCGACGTCGCCGTACCGCTTCTGCCGCCACGGCAGCCGACACAAGAGAGGCGAAAAAGAAGAGAAATGACATGATGGGCTCCGTACAACGCAAAAGAGAATGATTCTCATTTGCATTATACGTAACCACGCCCGTCCGTCAAAAACGTCGAAATCCCAATGCGGCTTGGGCGGCTGCCCCCGGAAAATCAGGACTACCGAACCGGTGCCGTTGAAAATAAAGCCGCCGCCAATCAAAGTAGGGCCCGGGATCCGTTTTCCGTCCGGGGGCAATGTCGCTGTGCGCCGCTACGGCGCGTATGGGGTAACGGCGCCCGATCGCGGCCAGCAAAGGTAAGAGTGCCGCGTACTGCCGCTCATCAAACGCGTCGAAGTCCGTCCCTTCGATTTCGATACCGACGGAAAAATCGTTGCAGCGATGGATGCCTTCAAAGGTACTCACACCCGCGTGCCACGCCCGTTTTTCGGTACTCACGAACTGAACGATTTCCCCGGTGCGGCGGATGAAGAAGTGGCTCGAAACCCGAATGCCCCGGAGGCTTTCCAAAATCGGGTCAAGTGAATAATTAAGCCGGTCGGTAAAAAACGCCTCGACGCACCCGGTACCGAACCGTCCCGGCGGCAGCGTGATGTTGTGCAGCACCGTGAGATACGGCACTGCCCCCTCGGGACGCTCGTCAAAATGAGCCGACGAAATGATGTCGTCGCCCCCCGTGAGCCACCCGGCTTCATCAATGGAGAGCATCACTTGTCCCGATGCAGGATGTCTTCAAACTGCGCGCGCCGCGCCGCTCCCCGGCATTTTTCCGAACAATAGGCTTCGCCGTTCCCGAGCACAGCTTCGTTCGCGGGGAAATGCGCGCCGCACACGGGGCATGTTTTCATGGGCACGGGCATCGCGGCCTGCGCTTCTTTGGCTTCTTCCCGCGCTCGTTGCCGCATGGCGCGTTCGGCCGCCTCCCGACGACGGCGTCCGAGTACGATCACGGCCCAAATGATGACGGCAAGGCCCATCCAAAAGAGAATGCGTCCCATGATTTATGCGAGGAAGAGTTCAAATACGAGGCGGTAAACCAAATACGCCACCACCAAAATCGCGTAGCCGGCCCAGAACCAGGCCCGCGCCTTCTTGTTGCGCCATCCGAAGAAATAACGCCCCACCAAAAGGACGGCAAAGACAATCCAGGCCATCCACGACAGTACCGTCTTATGGTCAAAGACAAAGAACTGACCGTATGCATCGTTCGTCGCAAACGCGCCCAGCACCAACACAAGCGTAAGGCACACGAACCCCAACAAAACGATGCGGTAAAGAATCCGTTCCATCGCCATGAGGTTCGGCAGGTTCGCAACGAGCCCCGACGATTCCGTCGCCGCCGCGGGATCCTTCAGTTGCCGCTGCAAAAGCGCGAGAAGCACCGCCTGCACGAAGGCAATCGTCATGAAGCTGTAGGCCGCGAGCGCCGCCAGAAGATGGAAGCGGAAAAGGTAACTCCACGTTTCCGCCGGTACCGTTTCGCCGGAGAAAAAGACGGGCATCACGGCGCCTGCCGCCGCCACGATGAGAAGAATCCCCATCAGCCCCGAAACCTTTCTCACCCAGCTCTCGACAAGCGTAATCGCCACCGCCAAAAGCATCGCGACCGACACCGCAAGCCCGAACCCGAAATGAATCACGCCGGGGCCGAACATTTCCATGCCGACCGCCACCAAGTGCAGCAGCGCCGCCCCTAACGCAGGCCAACGCAACGCCTTCAGGGCTTCGGGCGTCTGAGAACCGCTCATACCGCGCACCACACGGGTACCGACGGCGAGGTAAATGAGACCGGCCGCGACGGCCGGAATCCAACTGATGACGGACTGCGTCATAAAAACACTCTTTCTTCGTGAAATCCGCCGATCTTTTTCTCTCATGAAGAGAGCCCTGAGAGTCGGCGGCTTGCCGTAAAATAAGCCCACCCGAAGTACTGCCCCGTTTAAAAGGGCGCGACTTCGTTCAGAACCGATTTTAGTTCGAAACATCCTGCAGAAATCTTAAATCCGAGCGCCGCACCAAAATGGGCGCCCCTTGTTTCCATGCTTGACACGTTAAGTTCCCGTCTTTCCAAAATCCTGAAAACCATGCGCGGCCAGGCGCGCCTCACGGAAGAAAATACGCGCGAAATGACGCGCGAAATTCGTCTTGCGCTTCTTGAAGCCGACGTGGCCCTCCCCGTCGTCAAAGAACTCGTCGGCCGCATCAAAGAAAAAGCGCTCGGTACCGAAGTCGTGGGGTCTTTGAATCCCGGCCAAGCCTTGGTGGGGATTGTCGAAAAGGAACTCACGAGTGTCATCGGCGGAGATCTCCCCGAAGAAGAGCGTTCGATCCGCTTGAACGTGCAGCCGCCCGCCGTAATTCTGATGGCGGGGCTGCAGGGTGCCGGTAAAACGACGACCGCCGGCAAACTCGCCAAGTGGCTGAAGGAAACTCACCACAAAAAAGTGCTCACCTTCTCCGCCGACGTCTATCGTCCGGCTGCCATCGAGCAGCTGAAGACCGTATCCGCGCAGGCCGGGTGCGATTTCTTCCCGAGCTCCCCCGAAGAAAAGCCCCTTGACATTGCGCGCAGCGCCATGGACTTTGCGCGGCGCCACTTCTACGACGTCGTCATTGCCGATACGGCGGGGCGCCTTGCGATCGACGAAGCGATGATGCAGGAAGTGAAGCTTCTTTCGGACGAATTAAAGCCCGCGGAAACCTTGTTCGTCATCGACGCCATGTTGGGTCAGGACGCCGTCAACACCGCCAAAGCCTTTAACGACCGTCTGAACCTCACGGGCATCGTCCTCACCAAGGTGGACGGCGACAGCCGCGGCGGCGCCGCTTTGTCCGTACGTTGGGTCACGGGAAAACCCATCAAATTCGTGGGTACGGGCGAAAAATTAAACGGCTTTGAAGCCTTTAATCCGCAGCAGATGGCGGGGCGCATTCTCGGCATGGGCGACATCGTCGCCCTCGTGAAGAACGTACAGGAAACCGTCAGCATGGAAGAAGCGGCGAAACTCGCCAAAAAGCTCAAGACGGGCGAACGCTTCGACCTCGAAGACTTCAAGGCACAGATTTCGCAGATGAAGACGATCGGCGTTTCCGGTCTCATCGACAAGCTGCCCGCCCAATTTCAGGAAGCAGCCGCGAAAGTAAAGGACGCCGACGTCAACAAAACCGTCGGCCGCACCGAAGGCATCATCAATTCGATGACGCCCAAGGAACGCCGCAACCCGGATCTCATCAAAGCGAGCCGCAAACGCCGCATCGCCGCAGGCGCGGGCGTTTCCGTTCAGGAAGTGAACCGCCTTTTGAAACAATTTGAACAGACCCGCGACATGATGAAAAAAATACAGAAGGGCGGCCTCGGCAAAATGATGCGCGCCTTGGGCAGCATGGGACTCGGCCGCGGCATACCGGGTTTGCGTCGATAATTCTTCAATGGGGAGGCTTCCCATGCGCAACGTGACACCGGACTGGCTCACCTTTTCCGCCGCGCCTGAAGGACGGACGACGATCGCGTGGGAAGACGAAGCGTTTGCCCGCACGGCGGGCCGCCTTTCGGGCGATCGAGCCGTGCAGTTGGGGTTGCCCGTCTTGGACCCCTTCCGAAAAAGCCCCATCGGACACCAAATTCTCGTCACCGAAGACGACGTGGCGCTGTCTGAAGACGATTGGCGCTGCCCCGTGACGGCGGACTTCAACGCCCTGCCCCTCAAAGACGAATGCGCGGATCTCGTCGTCTGGCCGCACGGCGCGGACACCCCCGCCGTCGATCCCGAAGAAACACTGCAGGAAATCAGCCGTGTCCTAGCGCCGTCGGGGGTTTTGGTGCTGACGTTTTTTAACGCCTCGGGCGGCTGGAATTTAAAAAAACGCCTCCTCGGGCGCAGTGTCTTCCCCGAAGGCATCGTACCGCAGAGCGCGGGAGCCGTGAAAGCCCTCGTCACCCGTGCCGGCCTCACCGTCGAAGGCGGTTTTTACGGCGTTTACGGCGCCACGGAGGGCGGCAAGACCGGGCTTCTCCCTTCAAGACTGGATTTGGCCGGAAACCGTTGGTGGCCCACTTTAAGCAACGTCGTCCTCCTCACTGCCCGCAAAAAAGTGCAGGGCATGACGTTCGTGGGACGCGCCGCATTTGCCGACAACAAAGTAAGAGCCGGTGCGCTGCAGCACGGCTGATAAGGTTTTATGACGAGGTTTTATGACGACTGTTTTGGAAATTTGGACGGACGGCGCCTGTAAATTTAATCCGGGCCCGGGTGGCTGGGGCGTTTTGATGGTCTGGGGCGAGAAACGCCGTGAAATGTACGGCGGACTCAAATCCACCACCAACAACCAGATGGAATTAAGAGCCGCATACGAAGCGCTCAAGGCCGTCAAACGCGACTGTCCCATCCGCATGCATTTGGACAGTTCCTACGTGAAGGACGGCATCACCCGCTGGATTCCCGGCTGGAAGGCGCGCGGCTGGAAGAAAAAGGACGGCCCCATCAAAAACCTGGAATACTGGCAGGCGCTGGATCGAGAAGTATCGCGCTTCACGCAGATCGAATGGTGTTGGGTGAAGGGCCACGCCGGAAACCCCGGAAACGAAAAAGCCGATGAGCTCGCGAACAAAGGGTGCGCTGCCGTCCGCGACGGAGAAATGCCCGAAGACACGCCGCTTCCGCCCGCACGAACGTCTCTCATTTAAACCGCTATGCGTCAAATCTGTCTTGATACCGAAACGACAGGCACGAAAGCCGAAGAAGGTGACCGCATCGTCGAAATCGGCTGCTTTGAAATCGTGGGCCGCACCTTGTCCGACGACCCGAGTCACGTCTACTGGCAGTACATCAACCCCGAGCGCGACGTCCCCGCGGACGCCGTCGCCATTCACGGCCTCACGAACGAATTCCTGGCGGACAAACCCGTTTTTGCCGACATCGCCGACGATTTCCTGAAGTTTGTGGAAGGCGCCGAACTCGTCATTCACAACGCCGCATTCGACGTGGGGTTCCTCAACATGGAACTCGCCCGCATCGGCAAGGGAAAAATTGAAGACTATTGTCCGAGCATCGTCGACTCGCTTGCGATCGCCCGACAAAAGTACCCAGGCGTGAGAAACAGTCTCGATGCGCTCTGCACCCGCTTTGAGGTGGACAGCTCCATGCGTACGCTGCACGGCGCCTGTCTCGATGCAAGGCTTCTGGGTGAGGTGTACCTCGCGATGACGCGTTCTCAGGACGACTTGGTGGAGATTTTGAACGCCATGAACCGTCCGAAGATCGTGATGCCGGACAACAAACTTCTACTCGTCGCCGAATGTCCTGAAGAAGACCTGGCTGAACACAAGGCCTTCATGGAGCGCCTTCGTAAAAAATGTAAGGAACATCCTCCCGTGTGGGAAACGGTTCTGGGAACGTTCGACAACCTTGATCCTGCCTTAAAGACCGTGGCACCGGCGGCTGAAGAAACGGCCGAAAGCGCCACAAAATAACAATTCGTTGCAACGACTATCGGGCTGATAGTTGGGATTCCCCGTCAAAGCTGTTAAAGTGACTTCTACCGACGACGAACGGACGCACACCCCCAAAAAAGGCGTCCGTCGTCCAACCTGAATAAGGAGACAAAAATGGCTGAAAACAAGTTTGCCGGTACCAAGACCGAAAAGAACCTCGCCGCGGCTTTCGCGGGTGAATCTCAGGCGCGCAACAAGTACACGTACTTTGCGAGCGTCGCCCGTAAGGAAGGCTATCAGCAGATCGCCGAACTCTTCGAAGAAACCGCTTCCAACGAAAAGCAGCATGCCAAGCTCTGGTTCCAGCACTTGAACGGCATCGGCAGCACCGCCGAAAACCTCAAGGCCGCTGCCGCGGGCGAAAACTACGAATGGACGGACATGTACGAACAGTTCGCCCGTGACGCCGAAGAAGAAGGGTTCCCCGAACTCGCCTTCCAGTTCCGCGGCGTGGCTGCCATCGAAAAGGCGCACGAAGAACGGTTCCTCAAGCTTTTGAACAACGTCGAAATGCAGAAGGTGTTCGAAAAGGGCGAAGAAGTGATGTGGCAGTGCCGTGAATGCGGTCACCTCGTCATGGGAAAGAAAGCCCCCGAAGTGTGCCCGATCTGCCACCATCCGCAGGCTTACCAGCAGGTGCGCGCGACGAACTACTGATCCGTCGTCTGATTTGACGTAGGTTCTGAAGCGGTCGACCGGAAAATTCCGTCGGCCGCTTTTTCATAACTCAAAATAACTACACATAAACTCACGCTAAGTTATTTTGAGTTACAATCGACGAGATGAGTTATTTTCAAGGTCGAACATCATGCGCTCTGAAGACCGAATCCGCCGTCTCGAAGCCGAACTGCAGCAACTTCCCCAAGGTTCCGTTTCCTGCAAAACGATCAACGGCAAAGAACGCCTCTACCTGCAGGGCACCGAAAACGGCAAACGCTTCTGCCGCTACGTAAAGCAATCCGACATGGCGGACGTCCTCACCGCCGTCGCCCGTCGCGAGGCACTGCGCCAAGAACTCGCGCAATTAATGAAAGCCGCCCCGCATTCGGCTGACGCAGCCGAGTATGAGACGAACGTCATCACCGGTTCGGCACTTAACGCCATGACGGAACGCGTCCGGGAGCTTCAGCGACGCGACGGATACGACGTCATCCGGCGATACCTCAACGACAAAACCGAAGGCCGCGTCTGCGTGCTCTGCGGCTTGCGGCGCACCGGAAAAACCGTCCTCGCACTGCAGGCCGCGTCCGACCTGCCGACGGAAAAGACCGCCTACATCAAAGTGATGCAGACCGATACGCTCGCTGCGCTCAACCGCGACATGAAGCGACTCGTGCATGCCGATTATCGGTACGTCATCATCGACGAAGTAACGCTGCTCAAAGACTTTATTGATTCCGCCTCGCTCTTTTCCGACATCTACGCCATGCAGGGCGTGAAAATCATTCTCTCGGGCACCGATTCCTTGGGATTCCTCTTTGCCGAAGACGACGAACTCTACGATCGGACCGTCACCGTCCGTACCACCTTCATCGCTTTCCGCGAATACCGACGGCTCCTGGGGAATGTTTCCTTTGACGACTATCTCACCTGCTGCGGTACCTTTCTCGCCGGTGAAACGGCGTTTGATGATCCGACGCTCATCGACGAACGCTCCGCCTTCTCTGACGACGAAACGGCCCGCCGATACATCGACACCGCCGTTGCCCGCAACATTCAGCACAGTCTCGCCTGCTATCAGGCGGGCAGTCACTTCCGGCATCTGCGTGCGCTTTACGAAGCGGGCGAACTCACAAACGCCGTCAACCGTCTCGTCGAAGACTTGAACCACGACTTTCTCGTCTCCGTCATCGAACGGGATTTCGCGTCTCACGATCTCGGCGTCACTCGTCGCAACCTCCGAAAAGAACGGAATACTTCGCTTCGTACCGATGTTTTGGACACGATCGACGTTAAAGCCGTCACCGAAGGCCTGAAGCGCCTTCTTGACATCCGAAATCGCTCGGAAACTACCGTCCCCGTAACGGAAACTCATTTGTCGGAATTGAAGGACTACCTCTTTCTCTTGGATTTCATCATCGATTGTCCCACGGAAACACTGCCCGCGGAAACGCCGGTGAATCATATTCTCTTCACACAGCCGGGACTGCGGTATTGTCAGGCACAGGCCTTGGTGCACGAACTCATGAAGGACGCCGTGTTTGCGGCGCTGCCTGCCCGGGAACGGGCCCGCATCAAAGAACGGCTCTTAACGGAAGTCCGAGGTCGCCTCATGGAAGAAATCGTTCTTCTTGAGACCGTCAAAGCTCTTCCCCGGGGACAACGCGCTTTCAAACTGCAGTTTGCTGTCGGCGAATTCGATATGGTGATCGCCAACGAAATCACGAACATCTGTCGGATTTTCGAAGTCAAACACAGCACGGAGTGCGTACCGTCGCAGTACCGACACCTCAAAGATGCCGCGAAATGCGCCGCGACCGAACACCGCTTCGGTCCGATCACCGAAAAATGCGTGATTTACCGCGGACCGGACACCGAAACAGACGGCATCCGTTACCGCAACGTCGAAAACTATCTCACGGCGCTCGGCCGCTGACGCGCTACCGAGCCGTCGGCATCCGCTGCATCCAACGCCTGCCGCGGAGCCGCAGCAGGAAGAGACTGCCCCGCAGCGACAATTCCGCCGCCATCGCGATCCACACACCCTTAAGGCCGTAAAGGGGCGCAAGATAAAACGCGAGCGACAACCGCACCGCCCACATACTGCCGAGGTTCATGAGGCAGGGCACCAGGGTGTCGCCCGCGCCCACAAACGCACCGTAAGCCACAATCGACGCCGCAAACAAGGGTTCGGCGAAAGCCTCGATCCGCAGGACTTCGCTCCCCGCCGCCACGACGCCCGCGTCCGACGAGAGCCACTGCATCAATAAAGGGGCCTCGAAATACATCACGGCGCCCATCAACGTCATCACCCCTACGCCGATCGCCGTCGCCAACCACGCCATACGGCGGGCGAGATCTTTTCGTCCTGCGCCGAGGCTCTGTCCCACCATCGTCGTCGCAGCTTCGGAAACCCCGTACCCCGGCATGTAGCAGAGGCTTTCGGCGGACGTTGCGAGCCCGTGCGCCGCCAACGCCACCGTGCCCAAGGGCGCCACGATCATCGTCAACACAATCTGCGCCGAACACATGAAAAAGCGTTCGACACCGACGGGAAGACCGATCGTCACTGCCCGTTTAAGGCACTCACGCGTGGGCATAAACCGCCCCTTTTCGTGTGTGATTTTCAATAAGGGCGAACGCGCGCAGAGCTGCCACAACAGCACCGAGGCCGCTGCGGCCTGCGCGGCAAACGTTCCCCAGGCCGCGCCTTCCACCCCCAATCCGGCGCCCCACACGGAAAACGTCAGGCCGAACACCGTCACATCCCGCACGGGAAAAATAAAGAACCAGTTAAACACCACGTCCATAAAGCAGAGCGCCACGTTCATGACCGAGGGCGTCTTCATGTCGCCTGCCGACCGCAGCATCCCGCCCGCGAGAAATAAGAGGATCATGAAGGGCTGCCCCAGCGCGAAGATGCCGAAATACGCCGACGCATCCGGGCACACTTCCGGCGCCGCCCCCAGCCACACCGGCACATAACGGCTCACGGAAACGCCCAGAAAAAGGGCCGCCGTCGCTACCCCGAGCGCCGTCACCAAGGCCTGCCGCAGAACGCTTCTTGCCCCGGCCAGATCATCGGCACCGATCCGGTGCGCCGCCTGCACGGAAAACCCCATGCAGACGGCGCCCGCCATACCCCAAAAGAGCCAGAGCGTGGGCATCACCACGCTCACCGCCGCGGACGCCTGCGCCCCCAGATGCCCCACCATCGCCGCGTCGATGTATTCCATCAGAATGGTGGAAATTTCCGCCAACACCGCGGGAACGGAAAGTCTGATGACAAGCGACGTCTGCTCGGAGGCCGTCAGATTTTCCCGACGGCGGATTTTTGCAAGCAGTTCATCCGTGGAAAGGCGCGTCATGCCGTCTGCGCCGTTTTTTCAATCACGGCGTCCAAGGTCTTCAATATCAGCATTAAGTTGAGGGGTCTTGCGAGGAACGCATCCATGCCGCAGGCCATCGCCTTTTGCTGATCTTCGGCAAAGGCGTTCGCGGTCATGGCAATCACCGGAATTCGTTTTTTGCGCAGATCGGCAAAAGCGCGGATGAGTTTCGTGGCGGCGTACTCGTCCATTCGCGGCATCTGAATATCCATCAAAACGGCGGCGTAGTACCCGGCGGACTTTTCCGTCACCGCCTTCACGCAGTCTTCGCCGTCGCCCACGGTGTCGACTTCCACCCCGGCGCCGCGCAGCACTTCAATGGCAATTTCTGCGTTGAGCGGATTGTCTTCCGCCAAAAGAATCCGGACGCCCTTTAAGCTCTTCGTCATTTTCTTCAGCGTGTTTGCGCTCTCCGTCCCGTCAAAAGTCGGCGCCATTCGATGCACCGTCGTAATGTGCACAGTCGTGCCTTTTCCCTGTTCGCTTTCGATCGTAATGGCGCCGCCCATGAGATCGGTGAAGTCTCCCTCGACTAAAGTCGAAGGCTTCCCTCGTTGGTAATCGGAGGGACTGCCTCAGTTCGGTGCGGGCTGCACTCAGATAATTGGCGTTCGGTTGAACCCAACTCCGCATGGAGCCTAATGAGCGAACTTAAGGTGCAGGTACTTCTCTTCACGCATTCCGGAACTTTGGCCGCAATGCGCTGCCCCGTCGTCACCGACAGGGACTTGAAGATTTCTCGGACGAAATACCGAGCGCCGATGTTGTAAGAGGCACTCAGATCGCAGTGGTAGCGCTTTCCGTTTTTGAAAGTGCAGAGACTGTGTTTCTTTTCGTCCCGAATGACTTTGCCGGAACCGTCGAACGCGAGTTTTGACGTATTCCAGGCACAAACCCGACTCACCCGCTGACCATTACGGTGAGCCTTGTCTTCCACCATCTGCTGAACGTACTGCGCCCGCCAGTGATGAAGACGCTGTTTCTTGGAGCCACGTTTGCGGCCTTTGAGATCGAGCTTCTCCATGACGATGACGTGAGCACTGTAGTAAACCGCCGTATCCATAATGAAGTTGGCTGTTTTAACAGCAATCGAATCGTTGATGCCTTTCGCCTTCGCCCAGAGTCGGGGCATCTTGCGATTTCCCTGCTTCTGGGCGTTCTTGATGCGTTGCAAGGCGCGATTCAGAGAGTCTTTTTCACAGCTGAGGCGCAGGAAGCGCCTCGCGAGGATAGTGCCCTCTGAATTCATGACGGAGCAGACGCAGGCATTGTTGATGCCGAGATCGACGCTTACGACGGTTTGTTCACAGATGGGGACGTTGGTTAGTTTCTTTTCCTCCTCAAAAGGAAAGTCGAGCGACCATTTTTTCCCTCGACGGCGCAACGTGGGTACACACGCCTTCCGAAGAGGGCAATACTTCGCGATATAGTCCATGTCGGACTTACGAAGCTTCACCTCCGTCCAATCCCAAGTATTGCGGATGAAGACCTTGATTCTTACCGTGTAACGATCCGTCGTGTTTTTGAACATGACGTCACGGTACATCGCAGGGAAAGTCCTGCCAGCTTTCGGTAGCCCCGGTTCTTTTCCTTGCGGATTTGTCTGCCACTGCTTTAATCGAGTTTGGTAAGAGGAGACCAGACCGTAGGCTTCGTTGATAGCGGCACGGCGTAGGTAGCACGGAAACTTGTAGAACGATTTTCCGAAGTCGTACTTGGTGAGAGGTCGCTTGGCAGTCGGCCAACAGAGCAACTCCGTCGCACGCACGACAAAAGTCGAATTAGTGATGGCTGAAAACGAACCATCCCAGTGTTTGAGCATGATGCCGATGAAGTAATCCACCGCCTGACGATAAAGAACCGCCGTTGCTTCAAAAGCTCCGGAGGATTCTTTTATCTTCGCTGGATAGGTGGAAATGATCTTCATGGAACATGCTCCGTTCACATGCTGGAGATTTTACAGTAGGAGGCTTCTTCGAAGCCTGGTCGGCTTGACCCGCGACTGAAGTCGCAGGTTTGCGCCGACGTTTCTATCAACATGCCGAGACCACTGCCTTCAATGCCGGTGGACGTCGTGTTGTGTTCCCGTTCAAACTGATCGAAGATGTGCAGCAGGAACGCCTTGGAAATCCCGATGCCAGTATCTCGGATCACGCAGACGACGGCCGTTTTTCCTGCTTCCCGAACGGGGTGTTCCGTCACAGTGATTGAGATCGTGCCGCCGTCGGGCGTGTATTTCACGGCGTTGCTCTGAATATTGGTAACAACCTGCTGCATCTTCGTGGTATCCGAATAAATCTGCAGATGTTCCAAACGAATATCCGACGTGAGCGCCTGGTGTTTCTTCGCCGCTGAGTCCTCAAACGACACCAACCCGGTCTTAAAAAGACCTGAGAACGCAAACGCCGATTGACAAAAACACCGCACGGAGAACCTCTGGACGCGGAAAATCGAAGAAAAACAAAAGTAAGTTCGAAATCTTAACGCATTTTCCCCATTAATCCGAGTTTTCATTCGGCCTGATAACCCTGGTTTCGGTCACCATGACGGCTTTCGTATTGGAAATTTTTTCTCACTTCGGGCATAATCTCCGCTCTCAAAGCGGTCTGCGGGCGTAGTTCAATGGCAGAACGAAAGCTTCCCAAGCTTTATACGAGGGTTCGATTCCCTTCGCCCGCTCCACTTTCCCTGTCGACGGATCGTTTCATTCAAACGGTTCGTTTTTTTGTATCTGCCAGCCGGAAATTCTTCTCATGTCTTCCGAAACGCTTACGCCCGAAGAAATTGAAGCCCTCAAGCACCGTCACATCCGCAGCTTCGTGCTGCGCCGCGGCCATATTTCCGCCGCCCAGGAACGTGCGCTTGACGATCTCTTTCCCAAATACGAAGCCGTTTATGAAGTCAAGCCCTTTGACGCCGAAAAAGCCTTCGGCCGCAAAGCGCCGCTCGTTCTGGAAATCGGTTGCGGCATGGGGGAAACGACGGCGGCAATCGCCGAAGCACACCCGGAAGTGGATTTCTTGGGCTGCGAAGTTTTCGCGGCGGGCGTCGGTGCCTTAAGTAAACTTCTCGAAGAAAAGGGGCTCACGAACGTGCGCATCTGCCGCCACGACGCGATGGAAGTCGTGCGCGACATGATTCCGGACGGAACGTTGTCCGGCATCCATATCTTCTTTCCCGATCCCTGGCGCAAAGCCCGCCACCACAAGCGCCGCCTCGTGCGCCCGGACTTCGTCACGGTGCTTGCCGACAAACTCGCCATGGGCGGCTACATTCACTGCGCCACCGACTGGGAAAACTACGCCGAGCAGATGCTCGAAGTCTTAAACGGGGAAGCGAAACTCGTGAACGCTCATCCGGAAGGCTTCTCCCCCGTAATGGCGAACCCCCTCACAGAACGCCCCTGCACCAAATTCCAGGCCCGCGGCGAACGCTTGGGATACGGCGTGTGGGACTTGGTGTATTTGAAGAAATAGTCCTGCGCAGCAAAAAGGCGGCCGCGTTCAAAAAACCGCCGCCTTTTGCAAATAAAGCCCGTTCGGAACCGATCCGCACGGGCTTTTTCGTCATTTCGCGAGACGCACGATGTCGGCGCCCAACGCCGACAACTTTGCTTCGATATGTTCGTAACCGCGATCCAAATGGTAAATGCGGTCAATCACTGTTTCGCCGTGTGCCGCGAGCCCCGCGATCACGAGGCACGCCGAAGCTCGGAGATCGGTAGCCATCACGGTCGTTCCTTCGAGCTTTTCCACGCCCTTCACTACGGCCGTATGCCCGTCCACAGAAATATCGGCCCCCATGCGCTGCAGTTCCGGCACGTGCATGAAGCGGTTTTCGAAAATCGTTTCGACGATGCGGGCGCTCCCCTCGGCTACCGCGTCCACGGCCATGAACTGCGCCTGCATGTCCGTGGGGAAGCCCGGGTGCGGCACCGTGCGCACATCGACGGCCTTGGGGCGTCCGTCCATCTTGACGCGAATCCAGTCGTCCCCGGTTTCAACAACGGCCCCCGCTTCCTTCAATTTGCCGATCACGGCTTCCAAGGTATGCGGTGCCGCATTCGTCACGGTCACATCTCCCCGGGTCGCCAAAGCAGCGCAAAGGAACGTGCCGGTTTCAATTCGATCCGCAATGACGGCGTGTTCGGCACCGTGAAGACGTTCCACGCCTTCCACCGTGATGACTGAACTTCCGGCGCCGGTGATTTTGGCCCCCATGGCATTTAAGAGATTCGCGAGATCCACCACTTCGGGTTCGCGAGCCGCGTTTTCAATGACGGTAGTACCTTCAGCCAAAACCGCCGCCATCAAAATATTTTCCGTACCAGTAACGGTCACCATATCAGTGACGATGCGGGCGGCTTTAAGGCGCTTTGACGTCGCCACCACATAGCCGTGATCAATTTCAATGTCGGCGCCCAGCCGCTTTAACGCCTTGATGTGCTGATCCACCGGACGCGCCCCGATGGAACAGCCGCCGGGAAGAGACACCTTCGCCGCACCGAAGCGGGCGACCAAAGGGCCCAGCACCAAAATGGAAGCGCGCATCGTTTTCACAAGGTCATACGGCGCTTCGGTTCCCGTCACGTCAGCCGCGCAGAGCCGATAGCTCGAATCCCCGATTTTCTCCACGGCAACGCCCATGCCGCTCAAAAGCTTATTCATCGTCTTCACGTCGGCCAAATCCGGCACGTTGTGAAGTACGACGGGGTCGGCCGTCAATAGTGCCGCCGCCAAAATCGGCAGGGCCGCATTTTTCGCCCCCGAGGCGCGAACCGTACCCGAAAGGCGCCGACCGCCCGCAATCTTGAGTTTCTGCATGGTTTCTTTTCCCGAAAAATAAGGGAGAACACCGGTCTGATCAGTCCGGCAAAGGTGAGGATTGTAACGAGGTTCCTCAGAAAATTTCTTTTTTGACAGGTGCGCTGCAAACACGTACGACGGTGTGGCAATCACATTGGTACATGATCTGTCACTCCTTAAGACGCCTGGGCCATTCCAGTAGCCGGGCGTTTTGCTTTTATGGTTTTTGCGGAGTACTTCAAGAACCATCCCAAGGACAAACCGCTCTACGGGCAAACAACGAATCCTGCCGTCGGTTTTACTGACCGACCGCAGCGCGTTCGACGCAACGTTTTTCAGCGTTCCCGCCCTCAGACAAAGGGCGACGTCGTCTCAGTAAAGTGCGCCACCGGCCCGTGGCCATGCCCTACATTCAACGTATCGGCTGCCTTAATCGCCGCCGTCATGTAGCGCTTAGCGGCCGTCACCGCCGTCAAAGCGTCTCCCGTCTTCGCAAGATATGCCGCGAGAGCCGACGACAACGTACAGCCCGTTCCGTGCGTGTTTTTCGTCACAATGCGGGCATTTTCCAACCAATGCTCCGTCTTACCGTCGTAAAAAAGGTCGCTCGCCGCTTCCGTCGCTGAGAGATGCCCGCCCTTTAAAAGCACACCGCCCTTGGGATTCGCCATCAGTGCGTAGAGAGCCCGTGCCGCCGCCGGCATCGCACTTCGATCAGGGATTTCGTACCCCAAAAGTTCTTCGGCTTCCGGCAGGTTCGGCGTGATGATGTCCGCCAAAGGAATCAATTCCGTTTTCAAAGCCGTCAGGGCATCTTCCGGGAGCAGTCGATCGCCGCTTTTAGCCACCATCACGGGATCCAAAACAATCCACGCCGGACGGTGTTTTTTAAGACTCTCAGCTACCGCATGAATAATGGCGGGATCCGCAAGCATCCCGATCTTGACGGCATCAATGACGACGTCCGTAAAAAGCGTTTCCAACTGTTCCGTGACAAACGTCGGGGCAATCGGCAGCACTCCCGTCACGCCGCAGGTATTTTGCGCCGTCAGCGCCGTC
Source organism: uncultured Sutterella sp. (assembly GCA_900544255.1). Taxonomy (GTDB): domain Bacteria; phylum Pseudomonadota; class Gammaproteobacteria; order Burkholderiales; family Burkholderiaceae_F; genus Duodenibacillus. Next base: position 16,372 of record UQUM01000009.1, on the reverse strand, counting down.
ACCACCCCAGCGGCATAGGTACCGACGGCACTCATCGCCTTGATGTCGGCGAACACCCCGGCGCCGCCCGAAGGATCCACGCCGGCAATCGAAAGACAGTTGGGAATTCGTCGTGTCATTTTGGGTCTCCGCTTTCAGACCACAGCCGCGCACAAACGTCGCTCATCACGGCGGCGGCTCCCGTGTAGCGCCGGGCAAAGGCAAGGGCCGCCTCGTGCCGCCGACGCAGCTCCTGCGCGTCATCAATCAACCGCAGCGCCGCCGTGACGCCCTCTGCGGCATTCGTCGTCGGTAACGCCGCGCCCATAGCAACGGCGTCTTCGGAAATCTTTGCGAAGTTGTAGACGGACGGCCCCAAAATCACCGGGGATCCCGCCGCCGCAGGTTCAATCAGATTCTGGCACCCGGTGTTGCCGAAACTTCCCCCCATCAGGGTCACATCCGCCGCGGCGCAGTAAAACGCCATTTCCCCCATACTGTCGCCCAAAATCACGGCGGCGTCCGTCGGAATGTCGGTAGGAGCCGCATAAGCACTGCGGCACACAAAGGACACGTTTTCTTTTGCGAGGAGCTCCGCTACGTCATTAAAGCGCTGCGGATGGCGCGGCACCAAAAGCACCGCGGCCTTCCCCTGAAAACGCTTTAAAAGCGGTGCAAACATCGCTTCTTCCCCGTCGCGGGTACTCGCGATCAACACGACGGGATTCAAGCGTTGCGCCTTAAAAACCGCTGCCGTTGCCTGAGCTGCGGCATTGACGGGAACGTCAAACTTAAGCGACCCCGCCACCGTCACCACGTCTTTACGGGCACCGCGGTGGATAAGGCGCGCCGCATCCGCCTCACTTTGTGCCAAAACGGCATCAAAAGCCGCAAACGCCGGTCGCATCACCCGGTCAAAACCTTCGGCTTTATCCGAACTCTTCTGCGACTCGCGGGCGTTGGCAAGTACCATCGGAATGCCGCGCGCTTTCGCCGCCGCAATGAGGTTGGGCCAGACCTCCGTTTCCATGAGTATCCCCATCGTCGGACGGGTTTCCTCCAAAAATTTTTCTACAAACTCCGGTACGTCGTACGGGAGGTAACACTGCACGGCGCGTCCGGGATAGCGCCCGACGATTTTCCGTCCGGCATCCCGCCCCGTCGGGGTCATGCACGTCAAAAGAAGCTCTGCCCGATCGAACCGCTTCATCAACGCCTCAATCAAGGGCGCCGCCGCATTCGTTTCGCCGACGCTCACCGCATGCACCCAAAGTCGCGGCGCGCAAGGTGCGGGATACGCCGTTTCGGCAAACCGTTCATCCCAATGCAAAAGGTAGTCCGGCTGCTTTTTGGCGCGTTTTCTGAGGTAGAGCTTCGCAAGCGGCACCGCGCACCGCGTCACGAGGCAATAGAGCCCCGGCGTCATCCATTTCACGGCGTCACCTTAATGCCGGTCACACTTGCGAAAGCCGTCAATACTTCCGAAGAGGTCGGCACAACGCCCTTGTCTCCCACCGTCGTACAGGCGCCTTCCCCCACCAAACGAAAGAGTTGCGCGCTCGTCCCGACGATAATGCCCACAGCCGGAACCGCCAACGCCGCCGCCAAATGGGAAATCCCTGTATCCACCCCGATCAACCCCACGGACGCCTTCAGAACCGACGCAATCTCGGGGAGCGTCATATGGGGCGCCACCACGGTGCCCGGCACTAAGTCGGCAAGCGTCCTCACGCGTTCTTCTTCCGCAGCGCTCCCCCACACAAAGACGGGGGTAATGCCGGCTTTCACGAGAGCTTGCGTCGTCTGAATCCAGCGGTCTCTGGCCCAGAGCTTTTCTTCTCGGCTCGTATTGACGGCCATGACGGCGTAATCGCCTTCGGCAGGACGAGTGGCAAGAGGTTTTGCCTTCAACCCGTAAATCGGGTGATCCGCGTCAATGTCGTACCCCAGACAAACGGACGCCATCGTGCGGTAGCGCTTCACGGGCGTCAAACTCTCAGGCACCCGCTTCGTTTCCGTATAAAAGAAACTCGCCAGGGGTTCCCGGATCGTATCGCGGGAGTAACCCACGGACTTCACCCCGCACCAACGGGCCACCAGTGCGGATCGCACCAAGCCCTGCAGGTCGATCACCAAGTCGTAGCGGTTTTCCCGAAGCGCTTTTTTCACCCGTGCGACTTCCGCGCGGGTTTCAGCCGACAGCGGGTGTTTGCGCCAACGGCGGAACGCCGTCACGATCTTGCCGTCGATCCACGGACTCAGTTCCACGATGTCCGCAAACGCCTCTTCCACCACCCAGTCGATGCGGGAGTCGGGAAGCGCCTGTTTGATGTCGTAAGCCACGGGAAGTGCGTGAACGACGTCCCCCATGGAGCTTGATTTGATGATGAGGATGCGGCGCATTAGAAAATCCCCGCTTCCGCCGTGCGGCTCAGTTTCTTGCCGAGTTCAACGCCGGGCTGATCAAAGGGATTGATCCCGAAGAGCGTCCCCAGCATCGTCGTCTTGTGTTCGTAAAGCGCCATCAGCGCTCCCAGACGCGCAGGCGTCAGTTCATCAATCGAAATCGTCGTCACGGCGTTCGAGAACTCGTCCGTCGGATCGCGCGTCACCAAGGCTTCGGCCTGCGCCTTGGCGTTCGCAATCAAGACGCGATGAAGATCCGCGTGACGGTGTCCCGGCTTTTCGCACCAGCAAAGATCCACGGAACTTGAGGCTGTTCCTTCTCTCAACCACTGATAAAACGAATGCTGCGATTCATTGCCGTGTCCGCCCCAGACGCCCTGGCCGGTGCGGCAGGCAACGCGACTGCCGTCAATCGCGGTGCTTTTCCCGAGACTTTCCATCTCAAGCTGCTGCAGCCAGAAGACCATCGTCCGGAGCCGTTCGTCGTACGGGAGGAAGCAGTGCGTTGCCACGCCTTCCTGCGCGTTGCGGTAACTTAAGAGCGCCAAAATAAGCGCCAAATTGTCTTCCGTCGGGGCGTCTGCGACGTGCGCGTCCATTGCGTGAGCTCCCGCCAACAGCTGACGGAACACTTCCGGCCCCAGCGCGACGGCGCAAGGAAGTCCGATGCTCGACCACACGGAGAAACGGCCGCCTACCCAGTCCCAAATCGGGAAAAGGTTCGCTTCCGGCAGATTCATCTGCTCGGCGGCGTCCCGTTTGGCGGACACCACGACCATGTGATGGTTGCGGTCCTTGCCGGTAATCCCGGCGTCCAGCAGCCACTGATCCACCGCCGCGGCGTTAACCATGGTTTCGCGGGTACCGAAACTCTTGGAAGAAACGACGACGAGCGTCTTAAAGGGGTTGAGCCCGCTTACGATGCGATCAAAAAGAACGCCGTCGGCCGCCGACAAGAAATGCAGACGGATGCTGGGCTGCACATAGCGAAGGGCATGCCACACGGCACGCGGCCCCATTTCCGACCCGCCGATACCGATGTTGATGATGTCGGTGATGGCGTCCCCGCGGCAGCCGCAGAAAAGACCGCTTCTCACGTCTTCGGCGAAGTTGCAGAGGTGGTTCAAGGCCTCCGTCACTTCCTTATGAAAGGGGGCTGAAACCGACGTGTCACGAAGGGCCGTGTGCAGCGCCGGCCGGTGTTCACTCTCGTTTACGATTTCCCCGGAACGCATCTTGGCGTTTGCTTCCAACACACCCTTTTCTTCAGCCAATTTGAAGAGTCCCTTCAAATCCTTCGCCGTGAGGCGCTGCCGACCAATATCGATCGTAATGCCGCAGGCCGACTTCACCGAACGACCCGCATACGTGTCACGCAAAAAGGGATGAGACTGTTTTTCCGTCATAGCTCGTAACGAAAGCCGTCTTATCACAAAAGGGCTTTCTTAAAGTTTCAAAAGTTTTGAAATTCTAACAGGGTTGTGTTTTTCATTCGGCGAAGATTGTTTGAAGTTTTTTCAGGCACAACTTGCTAAAGTTGCAAAAAACCGGAGAGCGGAAAAATCTTGTCGCATTGGGTGCCCGCAACGGGTACTTGCAATTTCCTTGTCGCTTCTTTCCAAGCCCCCTCCGCCTAAACCGCTAAAATGCCCGGCAACGCGGTTTTTACCGCCCTTGGATTTCACGATGATCAGTAAGACCACACTCGCCCGGAAACGGCTTCTCGTCGTCGGCGATTCGATGCTCGACCGTTATTGGTTCGGCGACACCAACCGCATTTCTCCGGAAGCCCCGGTACCGGTAGTGCGCATCGTCAAAAACGAAGACCGCCTGGGGGGCGCTGCCAACGTAGCGCTCAACATTGCCGAACTCGGCGCTTCCGCCACTCTGATGAGCGTCATCGGCAACGACGACGCGGGAAAAAGCCTGCAGTCGCTTCTTGCGGCCGCGCATATCGACGACCTCTCAGCCGTCGACAATTCCGTGCGCACCACGGTAAAACTGCGTGTTCTCGCACGGCGTCAGCAGTTGGTGCGCATCGACTTTGAAGACCATCCCGCAGGCGAAGTCCTGGCGGCCCTTATGGCCACTTTCGAAGCCAAGATTGCGGATTTCGACGCCCTCGTTTTATCCGACTACGGCAAGGGCGGCCTGGATCACATCGTGCACATGATCGCCGCCGCCAAAAAAGCCGGCGTTCCCGTGCTCATTGACCCCAAAGGGAGCGACTACAGCCGCTATCGCGGCGCCACCCTCATTACGCCGAACCGCGCGGAATTGGCGCTCGTCGTCGGCAACTGGACAACGGAAGCGGAATTGATCGAAAAAGCGCAGAACCTGCGCCGGAAACTTGATCTCACCGCCCTGTTGCTTACCCGCAGCGAAGAAGGGATGACGCTTTTCACGGACAAAGGCGAATTCAACGTCCCCGCGCAAGCGCGCGAAGTCTTTGACGTCTCAGGCGCCGGCGACACCTCAATTGCCGTCACCGCCGCCATGATCGCCGCGGGGCTCGATTTGAAGGAAGCCGTCCGCATCGCCAATCAGGCGGGTGGCATCGTCGTCGGCAAGCTCGGTACGGCGAGCGTCACCTATGAAGAACTTTTTGGAAAAGGAAATTAAATGTCGATTCTTGTGACCGGAGCCGCAGGCTTCATCGGCTGCAACTGTGTTCTGCACCTCAACCGCGAAGGCATCAACGACGTCATCGCCGTCGACAATCTCACCAAGGCGCAGAAATTCCAGAATCTTGCCAAGTGCCGCATCAGCGACTACTTCGACAAAAACGACTTCATCACGCGCGTGAGAAACGGCTCGGCACCGATTCCGGAAGCCATCATTCACATGGGGGCCTGCTCGGACACGATGGAAACGGACGGCCGTTACATCATGGAGAACAACTATCGCTACACCCTGGATTTGTTCGCCTGGGCTCAAAAGCAGCGCATTCCCTTCGTGTACGCGTCATCCGCAGCCACCTACGGCGCAAGCACCGTTTTCGTGGAAGACGTCAATAACGAAGGCCCCTTGAACTGCTACGGTTACTCCAAGTACCTCTTTGACCAGGTGCTCCGCAGCCGCATGGCAACGCTTTCCGCCCCCGCGGCCGGCATGCGTTTCTTCAACGTCTACGGTCCGCACGAACAGCACAAGGGCCGCATGGCTTCCGTCGCCTTCCATCAGTACTTCCAGTTTAAGAAAGAAGGCAAGGTCAAACTCTTTGAAGGGTGTCTCGGCTACGGCAACGGCTGCCAGATGCGCGACTTCGTCTACGTGGAAGACGTCGTGAACTGCATCATGCACTTCGTGAAGTCGGGCGTTTCCGGCATCTACAACTGCGGTACGGGTCGCGCTCAGCCCTTTAACGACATTGCGCTGACGGTCGTCAATACATTGACCGGCCAGGATCTCACGCTCGCCGCCGCCGTGGAAAAGGGGCTTATCGAATACATCCCCTTCCCCGAAGCGCTCGTCGGCAAATACCAAGCCTACACGCAGGCCGATCTCACGCAGCTTCGAAACGCCGGCTGCGACGTTCCCTTCCGCACCGTGCAGCAAGGGACGGCCGATTACATGCGCTACCTCATGGGCGCCTACCCTGACGGCGTACTCGCCTGATGACGGCACAGTCCTCACGCCGCGCGGTCTTTTTGGATCGCGACGGCGTCATCAACGTCGATACCGCCTACTGCTCGCGTCGGGAAGACTTTCAATGGATTCCCGGCGTGCTCAAGGCCGCGGCGCGCTACGCTGAAGCCGGTTACCAGCTCGTCATCGTGACGAACCAGTCCGGCATCGGCCGCGGCTACTACACGGAAGGCGACTTCCAAACCCTCATGGATTACGTGAAGGCAGAATTCAAGAAAGCCGGTGCACCGTTGGCAGCCGTTTACTTCTGCCCGCATCACCCGGAAGCCAAATTAGAGACCTACCGCTGTGTCTGCGACTGCCGAAAACCCGCGCCCGGCATGATTCTTAAAGCTTGCGAAGCGCTCGACATTGATCCGGCGAAGTCCCTCATGTTCGGCGACAAACGGGGCGACATGAAGGCGGCAATCGCGGCCGGCATCGGCACCCGAGTACTTCTGGGAACCGATGCCGTTGCGGTACCGGAAAAGGTACCGGAAGCCACCCATGTGTCGCGATCCTTGGCAACCGCAGCTCAAGAGAGCATCGGCTTGGCGTAGTGAAATTCTCATTGCCGCGGCTGGTCTCATCTCGGCAAAGAGTAACGCCGCCGATACTGACAGCTCCCGACGACTAAAGTCGCGGGTGCCAAGTAGCTTCTGAGCGTACGCGATCACCTTATCCTCACTCTTTCGAACGAAGAGTCTGCGAACCGCCACTGACTCAGCTTCACTGGGATTTAACGGAGCTATTCCGCGAAGGGAATGCACTTCACCGGCCCGGCAGGGCAGACGGTTTTCACCGCTGATACCTGCCGTGTGCTTACGCTTCCGTTCATTTAACGCCTCTTGTATCAAGGATAGGCGAAGCCTTTTTATGACGTACTTGGGTCACTGAAAAAATTCAGTTAATCAGAAAATGCCGGGGTTCTTATCGCAAGTTTTCAGTACCGCTCGATCCCGTCAGTCCTTTTTTTTGCTTCGCCCGCCGGGCAAACCAACCACCTACCGCCACCACGATGAGCGCTCCGACGATGCCCGCCGCATAGTGCCATTCAGCCGCTTCGGGCCAACGCGACACCACGAAACCGTCGGTCACCATCATACCGCCCGCGATCCAGCCCAAAAGCGCACCGCCCAACCACACGATGACAGGGAAGCGGTCAATAAACTTCAGAATGATCTGACTGCCGCAGACAATGAAGGGGACGGACACCAAAAGCCCGAACACCACCAGAAGCGTCTGATGATCTTCGTGCGCCTGCTGCGCGGCACCGGCGATGGCAATGACGTTATCAAGACTCATGATGAAGTCGGCAACGATGATCGTCTTGATGGCGCCCAAGAGTTTCGAAGAGCCTTCCACTTCGCCGGGATTCTCGTCTTCAGGCAACAGAAGCTTCACCCCGATCCAGAGCAACAAAATAGCGCCGGCCGCCTTCAAAAACGGCAGATCCAGAAGCAGCACCGCACAGGTAATGAGGATGACGCGAAGAACGATGGCCCCGGTCGTCCCCCAGAAAACCCCCTTCATCCGCAGGTCTTTCGGCAAATTGCGGCAGGCGAGCGCGATCACGACGGCATTGTCGCCTCCCAACAATATATCGATCATCACAATCTGCGCCACGGCGCCCCAGTGCATATTCACCAGCACGTCCCAAACAGCAGCCAACACGTTTAGTCTCCCTTTTGCATTAAAAAATGCCCCCGTCGTCGAAGGCGGAGGCATTGTAATTCCGGCATGACGTCCGTCAGCATTCCTCTATATTCTCAGTGCGATCGCCTGCTTCGGCAAGCACCTTGTTGATAATATCAAAGGAAAACCCACGGGCGGCCAAAAAACGCACCTGCTTACATTTTTCATGATAATCCAACGGAGCCTCACCGAACTTTCGGTTCCATACGGCGCGCGCCCGGTCGATTTCGGGCTCGGCGTCCGCCAAGGCTTCCGCAATCGCTTCCGTTTCCACGCCCTGCTGCCGCAGTTCGGCGGCCAAGCGTCGGTTTCCATAGCGCATCGCACGGGTTCTCACACGCCCCGCGGCATACCGTTCGTTACTCAGGTACCCCTTCTTTTCGAGGTCGGCAATGACGTCCGCCACATCGTCCGGCGTCTCGTCCTCGGTGAGAGAATACGTGAGTTTGCGGTAAAGCTCATCCCGACTGTATTCGCGGCGAGCGAGAGCATCCAAGCCCCGCGCCATCAGGCTGCGGGGCTTTTTCTCGCGCCGGTTCTCACCGAAAGTCATTCGTAGAGTTCCGCCGGATCAATCGTCGTTTCGTCAGCGGGATCCTCCACCGGTTCCCGCACGATTTCTTCCACGGGCGCGGCTTCCGCCGGGACTTCCTTCGCGGCGGGCTTAGCCGCCGGTTTCTTTGTCGCCTTCTTGTCGTCCTTCGCGGACTTTTCGTCCTTTGCCGCGGCCTTTGCGTCCTTCGGCACGTCAAGGCTCATCGTCTTATTCTTAAGACCCTTGATCGCGCGAATCTTGTTTTCAATTTCCAAAGCCTTATCGGGGTTCTCTCTGAGCCAGGCACGGGCATTGTCGCGGCCCTGTCCGATCTTCGTCCCTTCGTAGGCGTACCAAGCACCGCTCTTATCCACGATATTGAGGTCCGACCCGATGTCAAGAAGTTCACCCTCATAAGAGATGCCTTCACCGTAGAGGATGTCGAAGGTCGCTTCCTTAAAGGGAGGCGCCACCTTGTTTTTGACGACCTTCACCTTCGTTTCAGAGCCGAAGACATCATCGCCCTTTTTGAGAGACTGCTTGCGACGGATATCGATACGCACGGAGCTGTAAAACTTCAACGCATTCCCGCCTGCCGTCACTTCAGGACTGCCGTAGGTGACGCCAATCTTCATACGAATCTGGTTAATGAAGATCACCAAGGTCTTCGAACGGTTAATGGACGACGTCAACTTGCGAAGCGCCTGACTCATCAGGCGAGCCTGCAGGCCCGGCATCGCTTCACCCATGTCGCCTTCGATCTCGTTCTTGGGCGTTAAGGCGGCCACCGAGTCGATCACCACCAAATCCACGGCGCCGGAACGCACGAGGGAGTCGGTGATTTCAAGAGCCTGTTCCCCTGTGTCAGGCTGCGACAGGTAGAGTTCGTCCAACTTCACACCGAGCTTTTCCGCGTACTGCACGTCAAGCGCATGTTCCGCATCGATGAAAGCGCAGGTGCCGCCGATCTTCTGCATCTGAGCGATGACGTGCAGCGTGAGGGTCGTCTTACCCGAACTTTCCGGCCCGTAGATTTCCACCACGCGGCCGCGGGGCAAGCCTCCCACGCCCAACGCAATATCGAGCCCCAGAGATCCCGTGCTCACGACTTCGACGTCTTCCACCTTCTGGCTGTCGGTCATACGCATGATGGCGCCCTTGCCGAATTCTTTTTCGATGAAAGCGACGGCCGCCGCCAATGCTTTTTTACGCTCTTCCTTATCGGTGATTCGTTCAACCTTCGGAAGTTCCTTATCCTTTTTCTTGTCTGCCATGATCGTTACCTTGAGGAGCTGTATCGTCCGAAAAACTCATCCGACGGCGCGTTCACGGCTTCAGCGTCAAAAGAAACCGAAAATTATCATCATTAATGTGATGATTAAAAGCACTTTTCAATAAAAAACATTTTTTAAAAGTACTTTGCTGCCCCGTCTTTCAAGGTGCATCATGCCTGAAGTCCGTCGGAAAATCGAGGAAAAAAAGGTCATTTTGTTTAGGGTTAACCCTAAAACTTGAGACGATGTTACAAAAAACAGGACTTTCCGGCGGGTTGTGATACGGAAGTCTGTCCGCCGAAAAAGAATCCTCAGGCGTAGTACCCCGCCATTCCCATTTCGTGCGCCGCAAATGCGTGGTACTTTTTCTCATCCAACGGGTAATCCCAGCAGCCCAACTGATGAAACATCGAGCCGCCGAACCCTGTTTTGAATTTATAGAGGCCATGCATCGGATGCGAAGGATCGGACGTCGGCGCGACGCCGAACATGTCGTATTCCGTACAGCCCGCCGCACGCGCAATCTGCATCGCCTTGAACTGCAATGCGTACGTCGGCATCAGGTTGCGTTTCCTTGAAGACGACGCCCCGTAAAGATACGTAGCACGATGCGCCGACACGATGAGGAATATCGCCGCCAAAGGATCGTCCCCGTCGAAGGCGGCGAGAAGTTTCACCGTCACATTGGGATCCTGGTGCTTCATCCACACCGAAAAGACCGATTCAAAGTACCGAAGGTCATTCACGTGAAGGCCGTTGCGGTGATACGTCTCCGTGTAGAGCGAATACCAAACGGGAAGATCCGAAAATCCCAGCTCCCGCACCTCGATCCCGTGTCGCGACGACAACCCGATGTTGTAGCGGGTCTTCGCCTTCATCGCCCCCAGCACGTCTTCTTCGGACTTGGCCAAATCCACGACGATGGTGTCGGCGGGCAGTACGTTCGTGAGCGACTTAAAGAGATTGCCGTTGGCGGTACCGAAATTTAACTGCATCTCCTGGAAGACCTTCCGGGGTCCGCCGCGCCACTCACCGTCGGCGTCAAAATCTTGTTCCGTCACCCAATGCGACTGCCAGTTGAGATCGTAGCGCAGTGCAATGCAGCCCTTGGGCAGGAACCGTCGGAGTTCTTCGGAGAGTTCCTCCAAAAACACCCCTTGATTTTCTTCCGAAGGTTCAATCTCCGGCCCGTAAGGCATATAGGCAATCCAATCTTCGTCGTTCACCTGCTGAGCAAACACCACCACGTCCGCATTGGTGCGGGACCAACCGCCCACCCCTGTATAAATGTCACTGTTGCGTACGGAGAATTCAAAAGCGCGGCTCTTCATGCCGAGCGTCGCCTTAACACGAGACCAGAAAGCGGTCTGCTGCACGAGAGGCGTCCGGTAGACGTCTTCGATGGCTTTGGGTTCGAGAGAAAGCTGCATGGGATTGAAATGGTTGGGAATGGAATCCTTTTAGAAAAAGAAAATCGCGACAAAGAGCTCCCCTTCGCCGCGCGTCTTCTTTACCATAGCACTTTTCATCGGAAAATGCACAAGGATTTCCAATATTTTCCGCAAGGTTCTTTTCATTTTTGCTTTTTCACCTCCCTGCGTCGGCAAAAAAGTTTTCGCAAAAGACTTGACATCCTCCGAAAAACCATGTCTAATACGCACCTCGATTGATTGTTCCTCTACGGGAACGGGGGTTAAAGACCGTTAGGTTTCCCGAGGGTCGTTAGCTCAGTCGGTAGAGCAGCGGACTTTTAATCCGTTGGTCGTGAGTTCGAATCTCGCACGACCCACCATAGAATCAATTAATCGTCTGGGAGCGTAGCTCAGTTGGTAGAGCAGCGGACTCTTAATCCGTCGGTCCAGAGTTCGAGTCTCTGCGCTCCCACCACATTCCGAAACCCTGTTACGGTTGATGCCGAACAGGGTTTTACTTTATCCGTTACCCGGATTTTCAAAATTCGGGGCGAAAAAAATCCCGGTCGTTCGCAACCGGGATTTTTTTCGCCAAGAAAATCGTTATTCGTCGTCCTCGTCGGGATTTCGTTCGTCCCTGCGGCCGAAAACACGCACGAACTGCAGCCCCACTTCAAAAAGAATCACGAGGGGCACCGCAAGCAGCAACTGCGACAACACGTCGGGCGGCGTAAAGATGGCCGCGAGCACAAAGGCGCCGACAATGAGGTACGGTCGAGCCCTTCTGAGTTTCTCGTAACTCGCCACCCCTACGCGGTTTAAGACCACCACGAGGATCGGAGTTTCAAACGCTACGCCGAACGCGAAGAACATCGTGAGCACGAAGCTGAAGTAGCTGTCGATATCCGGTGCAAAATTCACCGAATCGGGCGAGAAGCCGGCGATGAACTTAAACACCATACCGAACACGATGAAGTAGCAGTACGCCATCCCCAGTGCAAACATCACGACGCTTGAAATGATGACAGGAAGCGCAAGCCGCTTTTCGCTTCGGTAGAGCGCGGGCGCAATATAGGCCCAGAGTTGATAAAGCTCATAGGGGAGCGCAATCACGAAAGCCACGAAAAGCGTGACCTTCAAAGGCACCATAAATGGCGCCACCACCCCCGTTGCCAGAAGTTTGACGCCCTGCGGCAACGCCACCATCAAGGGCTTTGACAAGTAGTCAAAGATTTCCTTCATGAAGGGGGACAACCCCGCAAAGACGACGATGATCGAAAGGCAGGCCCGGACAGTGCGGTTTCTCAATTCAATGAGATGCGACACCAAAGGCTGCTCATTGGCGGGGTCTTCCGGCCCCTCCAGTTCCGGCGTGTCGTTTGAATTCTTGGCCATGGCAGGAATTTAACGGTAGATGCGCACGCGGTTGGAGCGGGCGCGGGATGCATAACGGCGGGCATTGCCGCCCAACTGCGGCGAGCGGTCGCCGATTTCGGCCTTGAGGCGCTCCAACTGCTCGGCCAGTTCATCAATGCTGGGGCCGGGTTTGTAGCGCTTCTCAAAGACGTGCGAAGTGGAATTGTTGGACGGATCGTCCCCGTACCAACTGTAGAAATCGTCCGCCGCCGAAGACGCCGCTTCCCCGACATTGGTAAACGCGGGATTGGGTTCGGTGTCGGACAATTCCTTGTATTTGGGCTCGGCCGCGGCCGTCGTCGACTGAAAGTCGGCTTCCGCGGATTTCGCAACGGCGTTGACGTCGTTTTCAAGCGACTTCATTTCGCCCTCGATCGCGTCGGCTTCGCCCTTCACCGTTTTTGTAATGTCGTCGGCAACGCTTTTGGCTTCTTCCTGAATCTTTTTCAATTCAGACAATTCCGCTTCGCGCTCAATGTCGCCCTTTACCTGAGCGACGAGGCGCTGCGCCTTACCGATCCACTCCCCCGCGGTACGCGCCACGACGGGGAGTTTTTCCGGCCCCAGCACCACAAGCGCCACCGCGCCGATGACCATCAGTTCCGTCATCCCGAAATCAAACATGACACCTACACCTAATGCGGGGAAAAAAGAGTTCACAAAGAGAAACCGCGTGAAGGTTTGCCCCACGCAGTCTCTTCATCAACCTAAAGGGAAAGAATTACGCTTCTTTCTTTTCGACGGCCTTGGCGTCAACGACGTCGGCCTTCTTTTCTTCGGCAACCTGCTTCGGAGCCGCAGCCGCACCGTCGCCTTCCTTCATGCCTTCCTTAAAGCCCTTGATGGCGCCGCCCAGGTCCTTACCCATGTTCTTCAGTTTTCCGGTGCCGAAAACGAGCACAACGATCGCGAGAACGATGAGCCAATGCCCAATCGAAAGGGAACCCATTTTTTTACTCCTCGGCCTGAGGCCGCTTGGTTGATTGTTGTATTACTTCTTCCAGGGCTGAGGGCCGCCCAGGACGTGAATATGCAGGTGAGGCACTTCCTGACCGCCGTCGCGGCCGGTATTGATCACCGTGCGGAAACCGTTTTCGCAACCGGCCTTTTTCGCCAAGACCGGCACGAGCGCCAACATTTTACCCAAGAGCGGCGTATCGGCCGGCGTCGCATCCGCCAAAGACGTGATATGCGCCTTCGGAATAATCAAAAAATGTACCGGCGCCTTCGGATTGATGTCATTAAAGGCAATGACGTCGTCGTCTTCGTAAATCGCCTTGGCAGGAATTTCTCCCTTGCCGATCTTGCAGAAAATGCAGTCGTCTTTCGTCACAACAATCTCCTCTACTACGCTCGTTTCCGGGGAGGCTCCCCCCCCCTGAAACCGTCTGACAGGGCGAAACATACTGGGTCAGCATTAGCTCAGGATGAAAACGCCCCGTTTCTGAAGAATTTACGCCGCCGGGTGCATTACACGCCAGTCGGCAATCGCCTGAGCGGCCGACGACACGAGAGCGGGGCCGCTGTAAATAAAGCCCGAATAAATCTGCACAAGCATCGCCCCGGCGTCCATCTTGGCGACCGCGGTCTCAGGCGTCATGACGCCCCCCGAAGCAATGATGGGAAGCGCCCCCTGCAGATGATCCGCCAGGAGTTTTACGACGGCCGTCGAACGCTCAAAGAGCGGCAGTCCCGACAAACCGCCCACCTTCTCTTCGGTAGCGAGGTTTTCCACGCCCTTGCGCGAGAGCGTCGTATTCGTCGCCGTCACCGCGTCCATTCCGTACTTCACGAAGGCGTCGGCTGCGGACAAAATCGCCGGATCGTCCAAATCAGGACCGATCTTAACCGTAATGGGTACATAACGCCCCGTCTTGTCGGAGAGCTTCTTGCGGGCGTCGGCAATTCCGGCGAGCAACCCCGTCAATTCGTTACCGCCCTGCAGATTCGTCAGTTCCGGCGTATTGGGGCAGGAAATGTCGATGGCGAGGTAATCCGCCTTCTCGTAGAGTTTTTCCATGCAGAAAACGTAATCAGCCAAAGCACCCGATAACGGCGTCGTATTCTGCTTACCGATATTGATCCCGAGGATGCCGCCTTCAGCACGGTACTTGTCGGCACTCACGAGGTTCGCTGCCGCCTTGTCGGTACCACAGTTATTGAACCCCATGTGGTTGATGATGCCCTGAGCCGGAATCAGACGCCACAAACGCGGTTTGGCGTTCCCGGGCTGCGGGTACGGCGTAATCGTCCCTACTTCGATGTGCCCGAACCCCAAACTCCCGAGACTCGTCACGTGAGCCCCGAGCTTATCCATGCCGGCCGCCAACCCCACGGCGTTGGGGAACGTCAACCCCATCACCTTGACGGGATCGCAGACTTTCTTCCCCGTCACGAGTTTGGTGAGACCCAATCCCACCGCCCAGTCGAGGTTATCCATGATGACGGCGTGAGCCGTCTCGGGCTGCATACGGAACAAACAGGCGCGGGCCGCTTCGTAGAGCATCTTTGGTGTCCTTTCGGAAATAGAGGCGAATCTAGAGATTTTAGCCGATGTACCTACTATCTTTCGCAGTTTTCACGGCTGCCGGGCATAATCGAGTAGGCGGAGCCGTTACCGGCCGCCTCCTCTCACACCACCGCCCGTACGGATCCGTAGGACAACCTTTCGGTTGCTTTTACGGCGGTTTTCAATGTTTTACTTCCATTCAAATGGTCGGTACGAGAGTGCCAACCACGTCCAACCTTTCGATTTCAGAAAATCGTTGGTAAGCGTTGTCGCCAAGATTTGAGAATTCGCTATGTGCCAATAGGCCTTCCTCGAGTTCGCCCATATATGAGCTGTCTCGTGAGAGCACCCCAGCTTGCGCAATGCCTTGTATCGGGTTCGCACCTTCTTCCAGCATTTCCACAAGAGCTGTCTAATTCGGCGGCGAATCCATTGGTCGGTCTGCTTCAACCACGTTTCATAGGAAGCCCACTTAAAGTAGACATTCCAGCCGACAAGCTTTTCCTTCAGTTCCTTTTTGATGTGCTCGATACTGCCTTTCCTGTTTCGGCTCAGGACTTCCCGCACTTCGTTTATGAAACTGACTTTTGACTTCCAGTGCACGGAAGGAACGATGCGTTTTATTTTGGTGTTCCGATAAAACCCGAACCCCAAAAACTTGACGCCGCGTGTGATGTAGCTTACGCCGGATTTCGTCTGATTCACCTTCAGAAGCATTCGTCCTTCCAGTAATTTCGTCAGGCTCCTCAACGTCCTTTCCGCCGCCCGTTTACTGCTGCACAGGACGATCAGATCGTCTGCATAGCGGGCGAAACTATGTCCTCGTTTTTCCAACTCTTTATCCAGCTCATCAAGATAGATGTTCGCCAGGAGTGGCGACAGAGGACCTCCTTGCATCAGACCTACGGTCGAGTCTACGACACCGTTTCCGGTATCTATTCCAGACTTCAACATCCTGTGGATAAGGGATATGACCCGAGGATCTCTTATACGGGTTGACAGCTTCCTGATGAGTCGGCTGTGGTTCACCGTGTCAAAGAACTTTTCCAGATCAACATCCACTGCCCACACTTTTCCCACGTCTGTCTGTCGGATGCAGTGCAAAACGGCATCTTTGCAGTCTCGGAAGGGTCGAAAGCCGTAACTTGACGTCGAAAAGGTGGTGTCGTAGTAGAGGTTCAATACTTGGAGTACTGCTTGTTGCACCAGTCGATCAATGACTGTCGGTATTCCTAATTCTCTGAACTTTCCAGGCTCCGATTTTGGTATGGTTACCCGTTTCACCGGCTTGGGGCGATACGTCCCATCCAGCAACACCCGTCTCAATTCGCCGGGGTGGTCAGTGATGTATTGCCGGAGTTCGTCCGTTTTCATCCCATCCACACCGGGAGCCCCTTTGTTGGATTCCACCTTTTTAAGGGCAACATTCAAGTTCGAGGACTCCAGTATCTTTTCGAGGGTGATGCCTGCGAAATCAGGCGAAGTATGTGCGGTGTTCTCCATTTCTTATGACGGCCTT
>UQUM01000008.1 GCA_900544255.1 uncultured Sutterella sp. | reverse complement strand
GATCGTCCGTCAAGGAGAGCCGGAGTCAGACCGACGAAAGTCGGCATCCGGCGTTTGATCCAAGAATCCTCAGCCTTCAGGCGGGGGAGTACGTCAACGATGCGGCAGAGAGAAAACAGAAAGAACTCAGCATAAACATGCAACTTAAGGATGGAGAACACACGTACTGGTTGCCGTTCCTGAAGAATTTCACAAGACACGGAAACGCGGCATCCATCGGGGTATTTCAGCCGGCTATCAGCACTTCGGAAGAACGATACACTGTTCTACGTTACAAAACTACCTTGAGGCCCAGAAGACAAAAGCTTACTTTGTTGCAGAAACCGCTTCCGGCGTGCGGGTACAACTTCCGACCGCGTAATCCGACGGTGTTTTGCACCATCAGCCGAGAGTATGGTTTGCTGCATTTTCGCCCGCAATCCGTCCCATTACGAGACAGTTCATCAGAGAGCCCCCGCTGATTCGTTCGCGCCCGAAGATGCCGCCCACGGTTTCACCGCAGGCAAAAAGTCCCGGAATCGGTAAGCCTTCGTCCGTGAGAACACGTGATTGGGCGTCCGTATCAATGCCGTCCAACGTCGTGTGCACGTAGATCGTCTCCAGTCCCCAATAAAAGGGCGGTTTGTCGATCGTCTGTGCAAATTGGGTTTTGCCGGTTTTTGGGTCCCGACCGTTGAGAACGGCTTGGTTGTAGTCCTTCAGAGTTTTCGTGAGCGTTCCTTCCGGAATATTCATGCCGCGCGCCATCGCTTCGACGGAAGCGGACTTGGTGACGACGTGGTTGATGAGTTTTAAACCCAGCGTGCCGCCCTTAAAGGATTTTGCATCCGTGACCACCCAGCAGTGGCGATCCGGCATGGCAAGTATTGCGTCGGTGATTTCGTTCCAGGGACGCGTCTCGTCAATAAAGCGTTCGCCTTCATCCGTGAGGTAGATATCGGCCCCTGCGTAATCGAGGAGGCGCCCGCCCCAGTAGGGGATGGTCTGTACGCCGGCCCCCGTCGTGATGCGGGCTCCTGCGCCTTTGGCGAGCGTCAGTCCGTCGCCGTCGGCGCCGTCCCAGACGGTTCCCCGGGGGTTCGCCGTCGTGCGGATGTCGTACGTAAGCCGCGGATCAGCGAGGCACCTCAGCGGGACGTTTGCGGTGTAGCCCCCCGTGGCAATGACGACGCTTTCGGCGGAAATTACGTCGGTGGTGCCCGAAGGATCCGTCGTGCCTACGGTCGTGATGAGCCAGTCGTTTACACGCGGGGTGAGCGCCGTCACTCGGGTATTCATATGAATGGGGATACCGTGCGCGGCGACGGCGCCTGCGGCCGCTATCGTGTAGCTGCGGCCTGCGAGATTTCCCGGCATCGTAAAGCAGCGGGGATTGAGTCCTGAAGCCGCGGTAAATGGTTCGCCGAAAAAGACGCCGAGCGATTCGAGCCAGTCGAGTTCGGCCGCTGATCCTTGGGCGATGGCCGCAAGGCGTGCAACATCCCCGGTGCCGCCCCCGATCGTAAGGGCATCCTTCACAAACAGCGCAACGCTGTCGGTGAAGTTGCCCGTGTGCGAGCGCCAGGGCGCAACGGCCGAAAGCGTACCGCTTGAATAAAGGGAATGACCGCCCACGAGCGGCCCTTTTTCAAGAATCACGACGCGTCGGGCGCCGGCGTCCCGAGCTGCGACGGCTGCGCGCAGACCTGCCAACCCCGAGCCGATGACGACGACGTCGTAGTCGGGAGTTGCCGCTGCGCGCGCGACGGCGGGAAGAAGCGCAAGCCCCGTTAAGAGGGTACGTCGGCTCGTCATGCTGCGGGCTCCGTCAAACCGGCCGCCTCAAGCCACTTGTAGGCTTGCAGTGCTCCCTGGGCGCCGATTTTGGCAAAGGCGTTTCCGCGGTGCATCTTGACGGTGACGACGCCGATGTTGAGTTGATCGGCAATGTCTTTATTAGCGAGCCCTTTGGCGGCCAGGCGGAGGATTTCTTGTTCGCGCGGGGTGAGCGTCGCGAAAAGTCCGCGCTTACTTTCTTTTTCGGTGGTTTTCTGAAATTCGCAGGCAGAGGCCGCGACCGCTTTTTTCACGGCTTCCACGAGGCGCATCGGATCGCTGTTTTTTTCAATGAAATCGACGGCCCCGTGCGTCAATGTTCTCACGGCCGTCGTCACGTCGCCGTGCCCGGTGAGAAAGATGATGGGGAGCGTGGAGCCGCGGTTTTCCAAAGCCTGCTGCACTTCAAGCCCCGTCATTTTTGGCATACGCAGATCAAGTACGAGACATCCCGGACGCTTTGTGTCGTCCTGCGCCAGGAATTCATCGGGGTCGGCCCAGTCCTTGAGTTCCCAGCCGAGGCTCGACAAGAGAAACGACTGACTCGCGCGGTAGTCGTCATCGTCGTCCACGAGGCGAATGAGCGGAAGATTGATCGTCATGATGAAGAGGGCTCCTTTTTGTCGTCGCCGGCGAAGGGTTCGATTTCCAGGACGGCTGAAACACTGCCTTCGGCGGGCTGTTCAAACCTGAGCGACGCGCCGTGACTGTCGGCAATGCCGCGGCAGATCGTAAGTCCCAGTCCCATGCCGCCGTAGGCGGAGGGGGAGGCTTCGACGGCCGCGCTTTTGTTGTTTAATCGGGTGATGACGTTCTGATCCACCGGATTGCCGTGGTTGGTAATGACGACTTTCCAGCGGCGGATGTCGGGTACAGCAAAAACGGCACACGTGATGAGGCCGGTGGGGAGATTATCTTTCGCCAGGGCATTGGCGGCGTTGCGCAGGAGGTTAAGGAAAAGAATTTCCAGTTCGAGCGCGTTGCCCATCACCGGGGCGGTTTTCACGATCCCATTCATCACAATGCGGGGCCGGTCTTTTTCGCTGCGTTCAGCCGTGAGCGCCCGAATGCTGCGTTTCAGAATCGGCACCAGGTCGCAGGGAGCCTGCTCGGGCATGCTGTTTCTCGCGTAGGTTCTGACGCGGGCGATGATTGCTGAAATTCGGGTCGCTTCTTTATCGACGGCGGTTAAAACTTTGTCAATGAGTCCGGTGTCGGGACGCCGACCGTCCGCAGTCTGCATTTTGAGAACGGCGGCGTAGGAGCGGATGGCGCCGACGGGCGCATTGATTTCGTGCGCAATCATGCCGGACATCTGCTGCACGAGGTTGCGGCGTTCGAAAACGGCCAACTGCAGCCGCGATTGTGCCGCTTCTTCCTTGATGCGGTTTTGCTCGGCCATCGAGCGCTTTAAGGCGTCCGTGCGGCGGCGAACCAGGCGGTGCAGACGGATTTCGTTCAAAATGAGGAGCACCAAAAGAATGGCGGCAAAAAGAATTTCCGTACGGTAACGGTTTAAAAACGCTGTGAAGGAGCTTTCCCTGAGGTAGCTGAAGGGGCCGACGGCGAGGTTTTGCAGGAGTTCCAGAACGTCCCCGTGAGAGACGTTGGTGAGCCACGAGAGATTGCCGTCGTCTTTGAGACGCAAAATGGCAATCGTCATGTCCCGCACCATGTCTTCCGGGGCATAGGAAAGGGCGAGAAGGCTCAGATCCGGGTAGAGCGCCGTGGAATGACGACACCGCAGTCCTTCTTCTTTGGCGTTGATGACGCGTAAGTCCGTCGTATCGGCCAATTGGCGGGCTTCAAGGGACTCCAGCAGACACGCCGGAAGAATGCCGACGTGCGTTTTCCCGGACAAGAGACTTGAGACGACGTCCGGGTAGGCATTGTTGCGAAAATCGACGTGACTGAAAAAGCGGGTTTCGTCAAACCCTGCGGCTTGAATTTCCCCGAGGGCCGCAAGCCATCCGTCAATCGCCGTCGGAAGGCCCGTTGCGGCCGATTTACCCTGCATATCGGCAAGTGTTTCGATGGTGCTCTCTTTGCGCACGACAAACACAGCTCCGACGGAATGTTCTGCCGTATCGGCCGCCGCCGTTTTGCGGGTGGCAATACGCGTAAGGCTCAAGTGGTATTCGCGGGACGCCACTGCCACAAATCCTGTGGGTGCAAAAAGAAAATGGGGTTTGGCGGCTGTGAGCGACTCTGCGGCTTCCGCGGCCGTGATCGTAATGGTATGCAGGCGGTAATCCGGGAGCAGATCCGAGAGTTTCCGTATCGTCTGCCTTAAGGAAAGGATGTCGTATGGGTTGACGAGCGTGTCGGCAATCGCAATGAAAATCACGGGGCGGGGATCGTCTCGGAAAATCGGTACGCCGGGAATAAAGCGGCTTGCGGCCGTAACGGAATCTGTGGGTACCGCGTCTGCAGCCGAAGTTCCCGCGACGCCGAGCGCAGCGAAGACGATGAAGACGGCAGAAACCAGACATCGGACCATGGGCAGAAACAGAGTAAACGAAAGAACAGCGAAATTGTATCGTTTGGCGGCCCGTATGTTTTGCACCAAAAGGTGTAGAACGGCTCATTTCAAAAGAAGGTTTTATACGACGATTGACGGTGAAAAAACGTTTGCCCTGTCATGATTTTGGAACATCGCTACTACGTCGTTAAGGCGGTCTTCGTCAAACAGAAAGTACACCTTCGCGCGGGGAATTCGCAAGAGATTCAGTTCATTATTTCCGAGACAACGGAATAGAGAAGCCACGAGGCGAAGCCCCAGAACGCCAAAGCGGACGCGCGGTTGATGAAGCGTGCCGCCCCCGCCGTCATGAAGTGTTCGGCCGCCCGGTGCCCGAGCCAACCGTACCCGGAATGAATGATCCACACCAAGAAGGCGTTGATGAGGGCGAGAATGATTACCTGCGGGGCATAGGGGAGTTTCGGATCTATGCACTGAGGGAAAAGCGTCACATAAAAAATAATGAGCTGCGGGTTGGAAAACTGCAGAAAAATTCCTTCCGTGAAAAGCCGAAGCGGATTGGCGGCAAGGCGCGCCGGCGCTGTTTTTTCTTGTTGACCCAATGTGTGCGCCGCCGGCATCAGAGTGGCGGGAGCTGTCCAGCGTTTCCAACCCAGGTAGAACATGAAGAGGATGCCGACGATTTTGACAACGTTGTAGGCGGTATGAGACGCTGCAAGAAGCGCTCCCAGACCCGTCGCAGAAAGCCCCGCGACAACGAGCGTACCGAGGGCGACGCCCAAAATGCCGGGGGTGGCGCGGGGAACCCCCAGGCGGATGCTGTTCGTAAGCGACATTAGTACACCGGGCCCCGGCGTTAGGACGGTCGGAACGGCAATCGCGAGAAAGAGAAGAAAAAGCGTCGGATTCAACATGACGGGAGCGCAGGGGAAAATGCACATACTGCCTGCGATTTTATTCGCCTTTATAGATCCTCAGTAAAGGCGTTACGCCGTCGACTTCCCCGCAAGACGCCCGGTAAGACGGGCGGGGTGTGTGTAGACGTTCAGTCCCCCGATGCGGCAGAACGCGGCTAAGGTCATGCCGTATTTGTGAGCCATGTCCACGGCGAGACTCGTCGGGGCCGAAACCGCGAACAGGATTTCGACGCCGCACATGGCGGCTTTCTGCACCATTTCGTAGGACGCCCGGGAACTTACGATGAGTGCGCCGTCGTGCCAACCGTTCTTTGCCCGCAGCCCCAGGAGTTTGTCAAGCGCGACGTGGCGTCCCACATCTTCCGTGCCGTCGGCAGGTGTGCCGTCAGGGTTCACCCAGAGGGCGGCATGGGTGGCGCCGGTTAATTCGCCCACGTGCTGCACGGTGCGCAGGGCGGCAAGCGCTTTTTGATAGTGTGCGAGGGAAAAGCGTTGGGTGTCGGGGACGGCGGGCGCCGTGCGCACGGCTTGCGAAAGGCTTTCGACGCCGCAGAGTCCGCAGCCCGTGCGGCCGATGAGTGAGCGGCGCCGTTCTTTTAAGTGCCAGAAACAGTCGGCCGCAATGGTGACGTCAACATTTTTTCCGCCGCGGCACCCTTCGGTGACTTCGATGGAATAAATGTCTTTCGGCGTGTTGATGATGCCTTCGGTGAGGCTGAAGCCTAAGGCGAATTCTTCCAAAAGCGAAGGGGTCGCCATCATGACGGCGTGCGAAACGCCGTTGTAGACGAGGGCGACGGGGACTTCCTCGGCGACCCAGTCGGGCGTAGGTAAGGCGCCGTCCGCCGTGACACGGAGGATCGGATGCTCAACGGCGCCTTCGGGGACGGAGCGGGTCGGAAAAGCAGGAGAATCCCTCATAGCACGGAGTTCAAAGCGTTAAATCCGGTTCTCAGGGTCGTCGCAGTGGGCTTCGTACCATTCGGCAAGCCCCGAGACGGCGATCCCGTCGATGTCGGGATCAAACTGTTCGGCGTCCGCCACAAAAATCGTGGGGAACGCGGCGCGGCAATGACGGCAGACGTGAAGCCGGCGCGTATCGTCTTTATCGTCGTGCACATAGGTGAGATCCGACACGGCTTCATCGCCGCACGCGGCACAGCGAATGCGTTCAAAGGGCCAGTGGGCGCCGCACGTCGTGCAGTAAAGCGTTTTGACGTTTCCGCGGTTTGCAGTACCGGAGACGGACGCGATGGCGGCGGGACTGCCGCAGACGGGGCAGTGCGTCGGCCGCTCGAAATGCACGGTGTCTTTCTGCGCCTGCGCGAACAAGTCTGACGCACGGGCGGCGGAACTTTCAAGGAGCGCCCGAAGCGAAAGGGCAATAAGAAGAACGGCCGCGGGGCGAATCCGTTCATCGGTTTTGTTGACGAGGGTTTCCGTGAGTTGGGCGGGGTGCCTGATGCCCTCAGTAAGTTCGGCGTCCGTCGCGAGCTGATCCCAGGCGAGGGCGTTGACGGCAGCCCGGATGTCGTCCGAGGGCTGTACCGTTTCAAGGTAGGCTGCTGCGAGGCGGCGTCCGACTTCCGAGAACTGCGCGGCGGTGACTGTCGGGACAGTGCGTTCAAGGAGCGTTTTTTTGCCGAGCGCAGCCTTCATTACGTCGTCCCCCGTCCAAGGGGCTGCCGCAATGTCGAGATACTTCACGGCGTCGCAGAGCGCGCTGAGAAGCTTTGCCGCTTCTTCGGTCTGCAGCGTGACGTCGGGGTTATTAAGTTTGGCAGCCCGTTCACAGGCGGCACGAAGGGAAAGCTGGCTCGTCATAACAACTGAAATTAAGTAAAAAATATTGGCGGAACGGCGGGAAGCGGAAACCGATCGCCTTCCGCCGTTCCGAAACGAAAATTATCGCTTAAACACAGGGCGTTCAGTGTTTCGTTTCTTTTTCTTCGGTCACGTTCTTACCGAGAGCGATTTCTTCATTGGCCCAGTAACCCCAGTGGTAGGCGGCGTCCGCTTCACTCACCTTGCCGTCACCGAACATGATGCGGGCCGTGCCGCGGTAGGGCTGGAAGATGCCGGCGCCGAGGTAGATGTGAGCGATACCCACAAAGACCGTCAGAAAGAAGAAGATGTCGTGCACGAGGTGCGCTGCAAGGAGCGTCTCATTGCTGAATTCCACTTTCCAACCGCCGTTGGGAAGAAGTCCCGTATTAAGCCACAGGATCATGCCCGAAATCGCGAGGAACACGCAGAAGAAGATCAGCGCGCCGTCCGCGAGACGCTGTGCCGACTTCACGTGGTGCTGCGGGGGCATGTGCACTTTGCCGGGGGCAAAGAGGTAGAACGGGAACTTCATCGCCCAGGTGACGTCGTCCTTATCCCACTTGCCGAAGACGTCGTCACGGAAAAGGTGAACGAAGCCCTTCGGAGAGGCGAGAATTGCGTAAAGCGGCACGAGGATGAAGGGGATCGCAATCACGCGGTGCAACATGCGCATCATGTGCGTGAAATCCCCGCCCATGAGGCCCCCGCCCAAGGACGGTACGAAGACGAATACGCCCGTCACCGCGAGCAGAATGCACGTAATCGCGGCGACGCCGTGCACCACGCGGGTGAGAAGCGAATGACGCTGAATGTATTTCATGGTAACTTCTCCCTTAATGGTTTTCGCGGGCTTTTAATTGAGCCACTTCGCGATCGGCCTTGGCGCGCTGCTCGGGCGTCCAGGACTTCTTCGCTTCTTCCACCGTCACATTTTCGCGACGGTAGCCGACGGCGGCGGCGAAGGAAACCGCAAGCCCCGCGATGACGGCGGCGGTGCCGAGACCCGTGACCGTCTTCATCGTCTTCATGGCGCCCACCATGGGGTTCGCCTTCGGGTTATCGGGAAGCCCGTAGGCTTCGTGACCGAACTTACAGACCTGAAGGACGTGAAGGCCGCCCATCTCGTGTTCGCCGTAAAGTTCCGCTTTGTCAAAGCCCTTCTTTTTCAGGAATTCGACGCGTTCCTTGCCGAGACGGATCATCTCGTCGCGCGGTCCGAATTTCAGGGCTTCGGGTTGGCAGGTCTTCACGCAGGCGGGGATGCCGCCTTCCTTCAAGCGATCCATGCAGAGCGTGCACTTGTCGATGCGGCCGTCGGTGGGACGGAAGCGCGGTACGTCAAAGGGGCAGGCCGACTGACAGTACGTGCAGCCGTTGCACTTGTCGGTATCCATGGCGACGACGCCGTTTTCCTTATGGTAAAGGGCGCCCGACGAGCAGATTTCCACGCAGGCGGCGTCCGTGCAGTGAAAGCACGAGCGACGGCCCACGGCAAAATTGATCGGCTGGTACTTGTTGCCGGATTCCTTCTCATCAAAGGTCATGATGAGGCGGGTGTCCCCGTTCAAGTCTGCGGGGCTTTGGTAGGAGCCCGTGAACTTGTTTCCGTTCAATTCCATTGTCGAAGGGAGCATGTTCCACTGCTTGCACGCCACCTGGCAGCCTTTGCAGCCGGTGCAGTGCGACGAATCAAAGAGAATGGCGACTTCTTTTTTGTTAGCCATTTTGGTTGTCTCCTAATGTGTGCAACACCGTCTCGTGTCAGGCTGCTTTTTCCAGATTGACGAGGAAGGCCTTATATTCCGGAATGTAGGAATTGGGGTCTCCGACGTTGGGCGTCAAGTCGTTCACGTTGTCGCCGCGTGCCATGTTCGTGGCCCACGAGAAGTGGTGCGGCATCCCGACGACGTGCGTCATCTTGCCGTCGATTTCCATGGGCTTCATGCGCTTGGTGACCATGGCGGCGACTTTCACCGAACCGCGGTTATTCCACACGTGCACCATGTCCCCGGTCTTGATGCCCTTTTCCGCCGCGAGTTCTTCGGAGAGCTCGATGAAGTTGCAGGGAATGAGTTCGTTCAACCACGGAATGTTTCGCGTCTGCGTGCCGGTCTGCCAATGTTCGACGACGGAATAGGTCGTGACGACGAAGGGGAAGTCCTTCACGCAGCCGCGCTTTACGGACGGGTCGTCCGCGAAACGGACGCAGGGGTTGCCGCCCGCGCCGTTTAAGAGGTTCTTCACCGGAGCTTCATGCGGTTCGAAATGTTCGGGAAGCGGACCGTCGGCCATGCCGTAGGCAAAGAGTCGGTCATTCTGTTCCCACGTCATGAAGAACGCCTTGTCGTCGGGGCCCTTCGCCGTGACGAAGTCACCCACGTCGTTCTGCAGCCAGTGATCGCCCTTCCATTCAACGAGCGTACGCTTCGGATCCCAGGGACGGCCCTCGGGGTCAGCAGAAGCGCGGTTATAAAGAATGCGGCGGTTCGCGGGCCACGCGAACGACCATTCAGGAAAGAGGCCGAGACCGGAGGGGTCGGACTTGTTGCGCCGCGTGCAGGGCTGCTTCATCGGATCCATTTTTTCAGCTTCGTTGTTGTAGTAGCCGGAGAAAATCCAGATGCCGCAGGCGGTCGTCCCGTCGGCTTTGAGGGCCGCGTATCCGGGGATCAACTGCTGATCCTTCACGGTGTAGCCGTTCAAAGCCCAGCAAAGAGCGCGCAGATCCGCCTTGCCGTTGATGCGGTAATTCATGTTCGTCTTCAGAATCTGGTCGGGGCACGCACCGCCTTCCTTGCGGTAGAGCTCACGGAGCTTATCCCAGATCAACATCATCATTTCGAAGTCGCTCTTACATTCTCCCGGGGGCTCTACGGCTTTTTCACGCCACTGAATCCAGCGACCGGAATTGTTGATTGAGCCGATCTTTTCGTAGATGAGGGCCGCAGGAAGGAAGTAGACCTCGGTCTGCACTTCTTCGGGCTTCATGTCCGGGGCGCACCAGAAGAGACTCGTTTCCGTCTGGAACCAGTCGGCGACCAGGAGCCAATCGAGCTTTGCCATGGCGTGACGCGCGTGCTTAGCGTTCGGCGTGGAATGCGCGGGGTTCATACCCCAGCACATATAGCCCTTGATCTTGTCGTCGCGCATGTCGTTAAAGGACATGATGGTGGAGAAATCCCCGTAGTCCTTCTTCGGAGCGATTTTAGGAAGCAGGTCGTAGCAATAGTCGTTTTCGAAGGTGGCGTTGTCACCGAACCATTCCTTCAATGCCGACACCCAGAATTTGGGTTTGTTGGAGTAATAACCCGCGGCGTAGGTTTCGGTCGAGAGGTATTTGGCAAGCGTCGGATGCGACTTTGCCGTAGGCCAGGCAAGGTACCCGGGGGCCTGGTGGGAACTTGCGCCCACGTCGGTCGACCCTTGGACGTTCGGTTCGCCGCGCAGCGCATTGATGCCGCCGCCCGCGATACCGATGTTGCCTAAGAGAAGCTGCACGACGCACATTGCCCGGCAGTTCTGAGAGCCGTAACTGTGCTGCGTCTGACCCAGGGCGTAGAGAATGGACCCTGCCTTGTCGGGGCGCCCCGTGGAAGCGAACGTGTCCCACACCTTCTTCATGACGTCCATGTCCATGCCGGTGACGCGGTGCACCATTTCCGGGGTGTAACGCGCGTAGTGACGGCGCATGACGTTTAAGACGCAGTTCGGGTCGCTGAGCGTCATGTCGCGCTTCAGAACCTTAAGATCCGGCGTCTTGAATTTCGGCACGTTGGGGTCGTTTACCCACGAGAAGGCCGAGCCCGGCGTCGTATCCCAGCCCACCTTCTTATCCACGTCGTAGCCCCACGTTTCGTTGTCGTAGCGCTTCGTTTCGGGATCCCAGCCGGAGAAAAGACCGGTGTCTTCGTTGAACTTGAAGTCCGGACGCAGGATGCACGCGGCGTTCGTGTAGTGAAGGATGTATTCCTTCTGATAGAGCTTGT
The DNA here is from genome assembly GCA_900544255.1 of uncultured Sutterella sp. Classification (GTDB taxonomy): domain Bacteria; phylum Pseudomonadota; class Gammaproteobacteria; order Burkholderiales; family Burkholderiaceae_F; genus Duodenibacillus. The sequence continues at coordinate 61,140 of UQUM01000008.1, read as the reverse complement.
TTTCGATGATGTAACGGATGAGGCCGCCGTAGAACGCGATATCCGTCCCCGGACGGATGCGGGCGTAGATGTCGGCCTGCGCCGCGGAGCGGCTGTAGCGGGGATCGACGACGATCCATTTGGCGCCTTTATCCTGAGCGCGTTCCACCCAGCGGGACGACAAGGGATGGTTTTCAACGTTGTTTGAACCGATCGACATGATGACGTCGGAATTGGCGAAGTCGCACCAGTGGCTCGTCATGGAACCGCGACCGAACGAGGGAGCGAGGCCCGCGACGGTGGAGGAGTGGCACACGCGCGTCTGATTGTCAATCGAGAGAATGCCCATGGAGCGCGCAAATTTCTGCACGAGCCAGCCTTCTTCGTTATTTAACTGCGCTGCGCCGAAGGACGAAATGCCGTCGCAGCGGTTCACCGTAATGCCGTCTTCCTTTTCCACGAACGTTGCGTCGCGCGTCGTCTTGATGTGGCGGGCGATTTCGTTCACGGCCTCATCCCAGGAGAGGCGTTCCCACTCCTTTTTGCCCGGACGGCGCACCATCGGGTAAAGCGGACGATCCGGATGGAGTTTTGCCTTGCGGTCGGCGGTGACGACGTTTCTGAGGCCCCACATCGCGGCGCCCTTCGGGCAAAGCCCGCCTAAGTTGACAGGGTGATCGGGGTCGCCTTCCAAGTTGATGAGTTCGCCGTCGCGCGACGAGCAGATAGTGCCGCAGCCGCCGGAGCAGTAGCAGCAGATGTTGGTGACTTCCTTCACGTTGCGAAGCTTGTAGGGGGCTTCGGCGTGAGTCGTTTCAGCGGACGCGGTGGCCGCGGCGGCAGCCGAGGCGCCGAAGGCGAGGCCTCTCTTAAAGAAACTTCTGCGGGAAAGTTCCATGGAGTGTCTCCTGGATGGATGGTTTGGGATCGACGGAAAAACATCCGAGGGAAGGTTTCCGCCTCAAGTTGCCATGGGTGTGATAGATGCTTTGTCCCTATTGGTAATCGGGATTTTCAAGGGGTTCGAAATAAGCGTCAATCGGTCGTGAGACCAATAATGCCAAGGGTTCACGCTATTCTTTCGCGGAATAACGACAAGGGTGATTCCTTTGGGTGAGAAGGTTTTTTGTCAATGTTGACATGGGTTTGCCGTGTTTTTTGACGGGCGGTTGTAGTTTGGGACAAGGCTGAGGATTACTCAGAGGGACTTGCGGGGCGTAGACCGAAGGAAGCTCTGTCGGTGAAAAGGTGTAGGGCGACGGAACTAAGCCTTTTTCAGGGAACTCAGGCCGGCAGCGTGTGGCAAAAACGGTACGGCGGGAAAGGGCCGCTTCGAAATCGGGTGAAGGCTTTGAGAGAAACGTCGGTAAAGGATTTCTCGTCGAGTTTGGGGCGGTCTCCGATAAGGCGGTTGCCGCTGATTTTGGAAGATGGCGAAATTTCCGGAGTATCGGAATGCAGGTCGTACATCGGAAGACGCGAGATCTGCAACGGCCGGCGGTATGGTTTCCCTTACAATCCCGCCTAAAAGTCAAAGAGTACGGCGTTTCAAAGGGGAATGTCGGCCGAGATTTTTTCCGAAAGGACACACTTCATGGCACGCACGGAATACGGTACGACGTGGTGGGGACAGCAGTGGCTGCAGGCGCTGACGCATATTGACTATGACAACCGCATTCCGCGCGGTAAGACCTACGCGAACACCGGGCGCGTCGAGAGCTTCAAGTTCGATCTTGCTAAACACATCGTGAAGGCTCGTGTTACCGGGAATTATGATCCTTTCTACACCGTGAAACTCAAGCTGCCGGAGATTTCGTCCGAGCAGGTCACCAAGCTTTTGGATGAAATCGCGAAGTCGCCGTTGATCGTCGCAAAACTCTCCGCGCGGGAACTCGATCCGGACATTCTCACGGTCTGTGAAAAGTTGGGGATCCGTCTTTTCCCCTCGAAGTGGTCGGACATGGAGATGGCCTGCTCCTGCCCCGACTGGGCCGTGCCATGCAAACATATTGCGGCCGTCATCTACAAGATGAGTCAGGAAATTGACGCGAACCCCTTTGTACTTTTTTCCCTGCGCGGCATTGATCTTCCCGGGGAACTCGCTAAGCGCGGCGTGTCGATCGAGCGTGCACTCAAAGCGGAACTTCCGATCTGGACGGCGCTGGTGGCCAAACGCGATCCGGCCGATGCTCCGATGCTGCCCACCGGGGATTTACTTGATGCGGACATCACGGATCGTGATGCGCGCGACGACGGTTGGGATGACGCGTCCGTCACGGACTTCACCGGGGACAAGCGGGAGTGGTTGTCATCGATGGCGGCGCTTACTTTTGAAAAACCGGATTACGACCCGGCGGCATTGATCGAACTCTTGGATGAAAAACCCGCGGGTTTTGTCGGGGGTGACCTTCGAGGGGAACTCCTAAAGGTGATTCAGGGAGCGGCGAAACTTGCGAAGACTCAGCTCACCAACCTCTCAGAACATACGCCGCCCGTCTTTACGAGCGATGGGGAGCATTTGAGCCCCTTATTCTGCGTGAACACCTGGGGGCGGACCCGTACGGCGGAAACGCTTTCGTGGAAGGAGTATTCGCCCTTTGCGGAAACGCTGACGGAGTACCGCGTGAATGACCGACGGGACAACGGCCGTCCGGTGCGGATTCACGAGATGTTTTCCGGGTACTTGAATTCCAAGCGTTTGGCGGATAGCTCCGAAGAAATCGAAGCGCTTTACGATGTGTGGGTGATCGCGACGAAACTCGTAATGGCTGGAGCCGTGATGCCGCAGATTTACGAACCGGCCGACGGCTGCTTTGCCGTTCGCTGGATTCCGGCCACCAACGCCAAGGATGTGAAGACGCTCACGGAAAACGTGGGGCGTCTGATGCAGCGTTTGGATCGTCCCTACCTTGAAATTTTGAAGCGCCCCGAAGTGATGGGTTCCGTCGCGCTGGGGGAAATCCTGCTCGGGATCTTCATTGAGAGCTACGTGCGGGCCGGTTTTGCCGAGGTGATGGCCACGGCGCGTTACGCGGAAGAAGCGGCGCTTTTCGTGCATGATTACGTTGACTGCGAAGACGATGCGGAAGCCGAAGCCGTCCGTCTGCGCTTGGGCGAATGGTTGACGCCCCTGACGGCGGCGATGACGACGGCAGACGTGTGGATGAAGCCCGTGCTGACGGTGCGCGACCCTTGGGGACGTGACACCGATTCTGCGTATGACGAGGAAGAAGCCGGGGAGCAGCCTCTGACGGTGGAACTGGGGTTCCTGATGCATGAAAAGATCGGGACGGCGGACGACGCCGACCATACGGTTTATGCCTCAATGAGGAAGATTTTGGCTGATGACGCATGGTCGGTCGTTCGCTTTGACGCCATGCGGACGGCGGCGCGCCTTTCTAAACATTGTGAGGAATTGACGGACATTCTCCGGCGCGGCGCGGATTCCACGCGCGTGACGATGGAAGAGCTGACGCCTCTCGTCTTTAAGGCGCTTCCTGTGCTGCGGCTTTTGGGTGTGGAAGTGATTCTCCCGAAGTCGTTGAGAAAACTCTTGTCGCCCGCGGTATCAATGCAGGTGGATTTGGCGCAGGATTGGGATGAATCCTCAGGGTTTCTGGGGCTCGCGACGCTTCTCACCTTTGACTGGCAAGTGGCCGTGGGGGATCGGGAACTCTCGGCGGATCAGTTTGCGCTTTTGGAAAAGCAGGCGGGGCGCGTCGTGCGGTTCCACGACAAATTCATGTACGTGGACGAAAAGGGGCTCAACAAGATCCGCAACAAGTTGGCCCGCCAGAAGCAGGACTACACCAAGATGGCGGTGCTGCGCGCGGCGTTGACGGGGGACATCGACAAGTGCCCGGTCAACCTCTCGGAAAACGTCAAGAATGCGTTGGGGAAACTCTTTAAGGAAACGAATGACGAGGTGCCCCAGACCATTCGGGCGTCGTTGCGTCCTTACCAGGAGCGCGGTTTTCGCTGGATGATGCGCAACAGCCGCATCGGCTTGGGGTCGATCCTGGCGGACGATATGGGGCTCGGGAAAACGCTGCAGGTGATTTCGGTTCTGGAAGGGCTTCGTGTGGCGGGTGACCTTAAAAAGAAGCCGGCGCTCGTCGTGGTACCGACGTCGCTTATTACCAACTGGCTGCGTGAAGCGGCGAAGTTTGCGCCGCAACTGCGGATGCACCTTTTCTACGGGGCGGATCGTACGCTTCCCGCGGAAGGCGCGGCAGACGTCATCCTCACGACTTATGGAACGCTGCGCTCGTCCGCGGAACGCCTGGAGAAGAAAAAATTCCGGCTCTTGGTGATCGATGAAGCGCAGGCGATTAAGAACTATCGGACGTCTACCTTCAAGTCCGTAAAGGGGCTGACGGCCGACGCCGTCATTGCCATGAGCGGCACCCCGGTGGAAAATCGTCTGATGGAATACTGGTCGATTATGGAAGCGGCTAATCCCGGACTTCTCGGGACGCCCACGACCTTTAAGAAGGACTTTGCAGAGCCCATCGAAGTGGCTCACGACACGGATACCGCGGATCGCTTCAAGCGCGTGACGGCTCCCTTCATCATGCGGCGCATGAAGACCGATAAGTCGATCATCAGCGATTTGCCTGAGAAGATTACGACGGATGAATACTGCACGTTGACCAACGAACAGATCGCCATCTACCAGGCGATCGTAAAGAAGAATCTCGCGCGTCTTAACGACGGCCTGTCGGACTTCCAACGGCGGGGCGTCGTGCTGCAGCTCATCATTCAGTTAAAGCAGCTCTGCAACACGCCCCTGCAGTACGAAAAGAAGAGTCCCTACAACAAGCCGGAGAATTCCGGCAAGATGCAGCGGCTTTTTGAGATTCTCGACGAATTGGCGGAGACGGGGCGCAAGGTACTCATCTTCACGCAGTTTAAGGAGATGGGGAAACTGCTGCAGAAATGGATCGGGGAACACACCGGGAAGAAGCCCGAATTCATCCACGGCGGCGTTGATACTGCGCAACGCCAGAAGATTGTGGACGCGTTCCAGAACGACCGTAATCAGAAGGTGTTGGTGTTGTCCTTGAAGGCGGCGGGCACGGGGTTGAATCTCACCGCAGCTTCTGCCGTCATTCACTATGACCTCTGGTGGAACCCGGCGGTGGAAAATCAGGCCACCGACCGTGCGTTCCGCATCGGACAGAAGCAGACGGTGAATGTCTACCGCCTCATTTCTGCCGAGACCTTTGAAGAAAAGATCAATGCCATGATCGAAGCGAAGAAGGCGCTTGCCGATATGACGGTGGAAAGCGGCGAAAACTGGATCGGGGATCTCACCAACAACGAACTCAAAGAAATCTTTACGTTGCAGAATCACTGATGGGTATTGAGTGCCCGTGGTATCCTCAGAAGCCGTCATCGTCTGAGGATACCCATATGCCCAAAGCACTCGACCGAGATCTGCTCATCTTTTTCCGCACGCTCTGCAAAACCTGCAATCTTGCGGCGGCCGCCAATGCGCTCGGTATTCCGGCGGCGACGGCATCCCGAATGCTGGGCAAACTTCGAGAGGCGTTCGGGGATGAACTTTTCACCCGGTCGGCGACGGGACTGGTTCCGAATTGGCGGGCGCAACGCGCCGTACCGCACGTGCAGACGCTTTTGGAAGAGTACGAACTTCTTCTCGAAGACAAAGTTTTTACCCCCGCCGAACTCACCCGCACCTTCCGCATCGCCTGCGCGGATCACGGTACTCACTTCTTGGCGCCCGGCATTGCGCTCATTGCGCAGGTCGCGCCCCTGGCTCAGGTGGAAGTGTGGGACTTGACCGACCGATGGACGGAAGAACTCAAAAACGGGGATATCGACGCCGTAGTGAGCCCCATGCCCAATGTGCCCGAGGATTGTCATGCACAGGCTTTGTGCAGTAACGTGCCCGTGAAAGCCGTGGTGCGGCCGGGGCATCCTTTGGAGAAGCTCCTTGAGCAGAAGGGGAGGATTACCCCGCAGGACGTGATGAAGTATGGTTTTGTGGATGTGGTCTACCAGCCGTCGGATTTTTATCGGGAGACTCAACAAAACCCGTGCGACGTGTTGGCCGACCGACGTGTGGCCGTGCGCGTGCCGTTCTTTTTCGGTGCGGCAAGGATCGTGGCGGCGAGCAATTTGGTGACGCTGATGTCGGACGTGATGTGCGAATGGTTCCTGCCGCCGGGGCTGCTTCATGCATTACCCTTGAAAGAACTCGATGACTGCGAACATCGTTTTACGGTGCGGCTTATTTGGCATGACCGCAGTCATTCCGACCCCGCGATGCAGTGGATAAGAAGCGTCATTCTGGAAAGTTGTCGCGAACACTTTCGCTCCGCCGTGCCGCAGGTGTAACCTTTTTGCAACACATTTCGTACGGTTTTGATGAACGTTCTGAAGGCTGTGAAATAGCAAAATGAGAATCATTCTCATCAATAAAGAATTTTGATAGGGTATACCCTGTGTTTATTCCGAAAAGTGGAATATGTAACAATAGTGATATCTATTATTTAGGTATTAACCCTTAAATTCTGTAAGCTGAAGAATATAATATTGATGAAAGTCAAACTCTAACCGATCTAGGCCTTAATAAAAAATTAAGACGAAAATTTGCGACTTGGCTTCAGCTTTACGTAAGCTCCTAAGTACGGTGAAACGTGCGTCGTTTGCGCGCGTCATCCGTTTTTGCCGAAGTCCGACAGTGGGCCCGACAAAACTCAAGGAGAAAATAATGCAAAGAAACACAGCCAAAACAGTACTCGGAAGTCTGTTTTGCGCAGCTATGTTAGCTGCCACCTCAGGTGCTTACGCTGCCGATAAAGCCAAAGCGGCTCCCGGCGACGGCAACCCCAACATGAATTCGACGACGCAGGCGATTTGGGATAACCCCGATCTCACCACTCCGAAGAACGGTGTGCGTACGTTGGAAGACTACATCGTTGAAGAAAAGGAACTCTGGGACTGGATGTTCAAGAACCATCCGGTCTTTAAGTATGCGTCCGAAGGCCGTATCGTCGGTATGTACAAGATTTCGAGCCGAGGTTCGGAATACTTGGGCGAAGGTAACGCCAAGGGCTATACGAAGGCTGCAGGCGCCGACCGTCCGCAGGCTTCTCAGTACCGCCTGCCGCAGACCTCCATCCTCGACTTCCCCACGAAGTTCGTGGGTCCTGAAAAGTGCGGCCAGTGCCACGCGGTTCAGTACCAGAAGTGGAAGCGTTCCCGTCACGCGCAGACCGTGCGCTTCCCCGGCGACCATCCGGAAGTCGACAACGATCTCAAAAAGAAGCTCTACGGTTCTCAGGCTTCGATTTTGGCTGACGGCATCACGCCCGACGTGATCTATGCGACGTTGGGTACCCCGCGTACGAAGTACGGCTACATCGACGGGTGGCTTGCCCGCGGTTCCTACCACGTGCGCGACGGTCTTTTGAAGGACGGTACCGGTACGATCGTTGCCGGCGGCAACCAGTTCTCCCGCGGTTGGGCCCAGTGGCTCACCCCGGAACGCACCAAGGAAATCAAGAAGATCATTCCTGACTTCCCGACCGATATGAAGGGCTTCGGCGGTTCCGGCTCCCACGAATGGGGGATGACGAGCTACGGCGCTTCTTACGAAAAGCAGTTCCTCTTCCAGCCGGCCACGTCCTACTGTGAAGTCTGCCATTCGTTCAAGTTCGACTTCAAGAACAAGCAGGAATTCTTCGCGGCTTTGGGTAATCCGAAGGAACTGCAGAAGCACACCATTTCCCGCGGCGTTGCCTGCGAAGAATGCCACGGTGCCGGCGGCCACCTGACGGGCGCCGTGAGCAACGGCTTTGAAACGAACTGCGAACGCTGCCACCAGCGCTCCAACTTCGTGCCGGATATGGTCACCACCGACAAGGACGGCGTGAAGAAGATCGAAACGGGCTTTAACGTGAAGACGAAGTCCTCGTGCCCCTCCTGCGGTACGGAAGGTTCTCAGCTCATGATGTCCAAGCATTACGAAAAGGGCATGCGCTGCGTTACCTGCCACGATCCGCATGAAGTGACGAGCAACGACTGGAAGTCGTACTACACGAAGCCTGCGATCCGCAAGACCTGCCAGGACTGCCATAAGACCCAGTCCGACGTCGTTGCGAAGACCGATACGCATGCCAAGATCGACTGCATCGGCTGCCATATGCCGTTCACGATGAGCTGCGAAAACTTCACCGCGATTCAGCGTCCGGACTTCGCCGGCTTTGACGCCGTCCGTCGTTCTCACGTTTGGAACATCAAGGTCGATCCGACCGCGAAGATGATGAACCCGGGTGAAGGTCAGTCCCGCGCTTCCAACTCCAAGGGCTGGCGCATTGCGAAGGACGAAGAAGGTCACGGTTACCTTGACCTGATGTGGTCCTGCGCACGTACGGCCAACGCGGAAAAGGAAGTCACCGACAACAAGGGCTGCCACAGCCCCTTCCTGAGCGAACTCGAAAAGGGTCTGCAGTACACGGATCAGAAGGTGATTTACGACGAAGTCATGAAGTGGCAGAACCCCGTGAAGGCGGGCTATGACACGGCCGTGAAGTCGATCGAACGCATCAACAAGCTTCTGGAAATCACGAAGCTCTCTGCGGAATCGAAGACCGAAGTGCTGATGCTTCTCGATAAGGCTCAGGACATCGTTGACCAGATCGCGAAGGATGGTTCCTGGGGCGTTCATGCGCCGCACTACCTCGCTCAGCGTACGGAAACGGCTCAGGCCTATCTCGCGCAGGCTCAGAAGCTTCTGGACGGCGGCGAATTCGTGAAGACGAAGGTGGCTAAGTAACTTGCGAAACCAACCGCTCCCCGGGGGGAAACCCGCGGGGAGCGGGGAAAGCGAAAACGACTTTAATCAGCGGTATTGAAAATGAAAAAGACAGCGGTAGTTTTGATGACGGCTCTTATGTCGGCGTCCGTTTGGGCGGGGGGCGACGCGCCCATCGTTCCTGCGGATCCCGACAACGAGCATCTCGTCAAGATTTCGCTTTTGGAAGGCGTGGAGCTCTATCGCGCGGGCGTGCGTTTTTACGACGTCAACGCGTTGGAACTCTGGGCCGACGGGTTTATTCCGGGCGCCGTGTACTTTAATTACAGCGATTGGAAGAAACTTCTGCCGGAAGATAAATCGACGCCGATGGTCTTTTACTGTGCGAACCGCCTCTGCGAAAACAGCGAGCAGGCGGCGCGGCAGGTGATCCGATTGGGTTATACCCACGTCCGCCAAATGCCCGACGGCATCTACGGTTGGCGTCAGAACGGGTATCCGACGGAACGCCCGTAATCATTCAATGCCCATCAACCAGAATAACGAACGGAATAATTTGTATGCAGATCCTTAAGAAAACCGTGCTTGCCGCCGCTCTCTCCCTCGTGTGCGCCGGGGCCTTTGCCGCCGGCATGACGGCTGAAGAGAACGAGTCCTACAGCATGGGCGCTTCGGTGGCGAACTACCTGTCTGCCCAGATGATCAAGCAGCAGGAACTGGGCCTGGCAAGCGATAAGGCTCTCGTCTTAAAGGGCTTCACCGACGCTTTTGCCGGTAAGTCCGTGCTCTCGACGGACGACATTCTGAAGGCGCTTCAGGCGCGTCAGGACAAATTGAACGCTTTGGAAGAAAAGGCGGTCAATGCCCAGCGCGAAAAGAACGCCGCCGAAGGTAAGGCTTATCTTCAGAAGAATGCCACGAAAAAGGGTGTGAAGACGACGGCCTCCGGTCTGCAGTACGAAGTGCTGCGCGAAGGCAAGGGGGCTCAGCCATCGGAAGCCGACATCGTGACGGTGAATTACGACGGAAAGCTGCTCGACGGTACGGTCTTTGATACGACCGCGGGCCGCACTCCGGCGCGACTCGTCGTGATGAGCGTGGTTCCCGGGTTTGAAGAGGGGCTCCTTCTCATGAAGGAAGGCGCGAAGTACCGCTTCACGATCCCTGCTGAACTCGCTTACGGTGCCGACGGCGTAGCTCAGATTCCTCCGGCCGCGACGCTGGTTTTTGAAGTCGAACTCGTGAAGGTTGAAAAAGTCAAAGGACATGAAGGCATGATGGGCGGCATGGGCCGCATGATGAATCCTCATAAGTAAGGATTCGTTCCCATCTTTTTGAAGAAGGAACGGCGTGATGAATGAACTCTTCTGGGTATTGACGGGCGCGACGCTCGTTCCGGCAGCCGCTGGGTTTGCGGCTGTACGGAAGAGCGGGCGGCCGTTCACGAAGGAAGCGGGCCTCATGACGCTCTCGGCCGTCGCGATTGCGGCGGCGGGGTACGCCTCAATCGGTCATTTCGGTGACTGGCAGGTGCGTACGGCGGATGAAGCCACCGACTGGCAATTGGCCGCAAGGTTAACTGAAGCCCGTCGGGCTGCTAAGGCGGAAACGGCGGATGCGGCCTCGCTTTTGACGCTTGCGCAGGCGTATTACGACGGCGGCAAGTACGCCGAAGCGGTTGACGTTCTGACGGAATCGGAATCTCGGTTCGGAGAAACGTCGGACGCCGCGGCTTTAAAGGCCGAGGCGCTTTACTACCGGGAAGGGCGAAAGCTCACGGCGGAAGTAAAGGCGCTTACCGACCGGGTGCTCGCCGCCAACCCCTACCAGGTACCGGTGCGGCTTCTTTTGGCCAACGATGCGTTTTTAAACGAGCGTTGGACGGAAGCGATCCGTGAGTGGGAGTTTCTTCTTCAGTCAGGTGCGGTGAAGGGCCGCGAGAGAGCGATTGAAAACGCGATCGCCAAAGCCCGTTACCGCCGGGACATGGCTTCAAAGACGAACCAATAAGGAAGGACGGGATTTTCTTTCCCAAGGTAAGAGAATCCCGGACTTCACGGAGACAATCGTGAGTGAAAAGATTGACCGGAGAACTCTGATTGCCGGCGCCGGTCTTTCCTCACTTGCCCTCATGCAGTTGGGCGGGTGTGCGAAAAATGACGGCGGCGGCAGCAAACGCCCGCACTACGTCATGGTGTTCGATCAGAACAAGTGCGTAGGGTGCGGTGATTGCAAAACGGCCTGCACCAAAGTCAATGACTTGGTAAAGGGCCAGGCCCGTCTCACGCTGCAGTTCACCTGCGGCACGGACGGTAAGGCGATTTGCCCCAAGGAAGATGCGCCGCGCGGATACGCGAGCGATCGTCGCTATGTGCGTGTATCGTGCCAGCAGTGCGAAGACGCGCCGTGCGTGAAGGTCTGCCCCACCGGGGCGGCGCACCGCGACGAAGCAACGGGCATCGTGACGATGAACCCCGACAAGTGCGTGGGTTGTAAGTACTGCATCGTGGCGTGTCCGTACAACGTTCGCTTCATCAACGAAAAGACGAAGGCGGCAGACAACTGCAACTTCTGTCTGGATTCCCGCATCAAGAAGGGCAATATGACGCCGGGATGCGTGGAGAGCTGCAAGTACGACGCTTTGGTGTTCGGCGACGCAGCCGATCCGACGAGTTATGTCGCGAAGCTCCTCAAGGTCAAGGATTCGGTGCGTATCCGCCCCGAATTGGGTACCAACCCGAGCGTGCGCTACATCCCCATCGTCAAAAAGGGAGCGTAAGCCATGGAAGCGAGTTTACTTTTTACCGTAGGCCTCTCCCACGGCATTCAGTGGCCTTGGCCCATTGCGGTCTACCTCTTCTTGGCCGGTATTTCCGGGGGCGCCGTTGCGGTGGCTTTGACGGCGGCCGTAATGAAGAAGGACTTTGCGGCTACGCCCGCCGTCAAGGCAGCGTCCGTCGTGGGGTTCATCGCCATTGCGCTCGGCATGCTCTGCCTGGTGGCGGACTTGACGAAGCCCTTTGACTTCTGGAAGATTCTCATTAACTACAACCTGACGTCGGTGATGAGTTTGGGCGTGATTGCGCTTCTTTTCTACATCCCGCTCGTCTTTGTGTTGATGGTGGCGTCTTTCGGGGACAAGTGCTCGGTGTGCGCCAAAGCGGCCGACATCGTAAAGCCCTTTAAGACTGCGCTTTACTGGGTGGTCTTAGTGTTGGCGCTGGCTATCTGCGCCTACACGGGCTTCCTCATTTCGGCCCTGATTCGTTATCCCCTCATTAATACGGCGGTTTTGCCGGCCCTCTTTGTGGCTTCGGGCCTCTCCGCAGGTGCCGCTGCCGTGAAGCTTCTCGCGGTGACGATGATGGGCGAAAGCGAAGAAAGCGACGCAATGCACGCGCTTCACAAGGCGGAATATCCTCTGATGGCGGCGGAACTTTTCTGCCTCTTCATGATCTTCGCGGCCATGGTGCTCGGGAACGCCGCACAGCAGGCGGCTGCCGCTGCCTTTACGACGGGGTGCTGGGGACAGCTCTTCTGGTGGGGCGTCATCGGGTTGGGCTTCGTGCTTCCCTTCGTCTGCTCCTTCGTGAAAGGACGCGCAGCCATGGTGGCGGGGGCAACCTTTGCCGTCGTCGGCATGATGTGCCTGCGTCTCTTCATTCTCTACGCCGGTCAGACGTTTGTTCTGTAAGGTGACGATTTTCGGGGGTGACTTGTTTGCCCCCGAAGTTCGTATCTCAGGGAAAGCGGATGCCTTCGGGCACCCGTTTTCTCAATTTTCGGAGACAAACTCAAAAAATGATGAATTTCAAGTGGTTTACTGCGGCGATCGCCGTTTCAATATTCGTCGGTTTGACTGTGTCCCCGGTTTCGGCGCATTATCAGTTTCTGCCGACGGACGAATGTGCTTCCTGCGGGATGACGGTGGTGAAGTACCCCGGTCCCAAGGGACTGCTGCAGTCGGAGGGTGAACGAAAGCCCTTTTGTTCTGCGAGGGCGCTTCTTTGTGAAATGAAGGCGAAGGGCATGACGACAGGCGGCTTCGTGCATGACGCGGGGAAAACGGATTGGGCGCATCCCGATGATGAAGTGCTTATTGCAGCCGCTGACGCGTGGTACGTTTATGCCTCACAAAAAAAAGCCGTGATGGGACCGAGTCTCGCGCCTTTTTCCAATAAGCAGTCGGCGGAGGATTTCCAAGCAACCAACGGCGGTAAGCTCTACCGCTTTGAAGACATCACGACCGATATCCTCGGTTGTCGGGCTCACAATTAACTGGGGCGACGCATGAATGATTATGGGCGTTATCGGCGGTTTTTCACATTGGGCGCGCTGACGGCAGCGTTTTTGCCAGCGACTCTTACGGGGTGCGGGGACGCGAAGAAGCGGGAGGCACGCGCAGTAAGGCCGTCCGACCGATGTGCGATCTGCGGGATGGTGGTCGCGAATTACGAAGGGCCCAAGGCCGAACTCTTTTTGAAGGGAGTGGACCGAGCGGCGGTCTTTTGTTCGCTCAAGGAAGCCTTTGCCTTTTTGCTGCAGCCCGAGAATCGTCGGCGCCTGGAAGTGCTTTACGTGCAGACGGCGCAGGGCGACGACTGTTTTTACGACGCGTCTGCGCTGCGCTTTGTGGTCGGGAGCCGTTTTGAAGGCGTCATGGGGACGGAACCTGCGGCGTTTAAAACCACGACGGAGGCGGCGGCTTTTATTAAAAAATGGGGTGGCCGAGAGGCGGCGTTTGATGCCGTGACCTTGGAGGATCTGGCGTGAAAGCCGTGGTTGCCGCGTTCATCGTCGCTATGGCGGTCGAGGTTGCTTGGTCCGCTGATTCGACGTGCCTGCGGACAACGGCGGGGGAGGATCTAACCGCGGTTTTGGATAGGGTGCCTCGGCGCGGTTGCGTGCAATTGGCGCCCGGCGTTTATGACGGAAGCCTTATTTTAAAAAAAGCGGTAACCCTGCGGGGGGAACTCGGTGCGGTGATCCGGGGCGGCGACCGGGCCGTCACGATTGCCGCCTCCCGCGTGAGGTTGGAAAATCTGACGATCGAAGGCGAAGGGCGGGTGTTGTCGGAGCATCACGCCGCGGTATTCCTCAACAAATTTACCCACCATGTGACGTTGAAGAATGTGACCCTCAAAAGTCCGGCCTACGGGGTGTTCGGAGAAGGCGTCGGAACGGTGACGATGGAAGCTTCTCGGGTGATCGGGGACCAAAATCGACCGATGACTTCGCGCGGCGACGGTTTTTACATGAAGTCGTCTCAGGGGGTGATCGTTAAAAATTCCGAATTTGAACACGTGCGGGACGGTGTGTACTTTGAAAGTACCGAAGGGTGTCTTGCCGAAGGAAATCGTTTTTCGGACGCGCAGTACGGCGTGCATTTCATGTACACAAAAAATGATGAGGCACGCGGGAATTTTGTGACGGCATCCGCAGGAGGCGTGGCCGTGATGAGTACGCGGCGCGCGACGGTGGGGGACAACCGAGTGACGTCGGGGACCGAGTTCGGCATTCTTCTTAATGTGGCGGACGGTTGCACGGTGAAAAACAATACGCTCACCGACATTCATAACCCGGACGGGGATATGTCCGTCAATTCCGAAGGCAAGGCGCTTTTTATTTACGGCGCCGGAGCGAATCTCATTGCCTACAATCGTTTCGAGAAAAGTGACATCGGGGCGGATGTGGCGTTGGGGGGCGAAGGCAGCCGCGTGTTCGGCAACAGTTTTACCGGCAACATGGTGCCCGTGCGCTATGTGGGGAAAAAGCCTCTTACGTGGACGGAAGGAAGCGTCGGTAATTTTTGGGGCGAAAGCGTCGTTTGGGACTTGGACGGCGACGGCGTCGGAGATTTGCCTTATCAGCCCAACGATTCGCTCGATCGCCTTTTTTGGCTTTATCCGGAAGCCCGTTTTCTCGCGGAAAGCCCGGTGGTGTTTCTTTTGAGGCGCTTGACGGCAGGGCTTGCGCTCGATGCCGGTAAGGGCATTACGGACACACGGCCGTTGGTGAAACGTCCGGTTCAGGCGGGTGCTGCAGGAGGTGCGCTATGACGGCATTCGTGACGGCGGAGTCCCTTGTTTTCCTGCGCGGCTCTCAGCGTGCGGTGGACGGGGTGTCTTTCCAATTACACGCAGGAACCCTCACGGCGCTCGCGGGGACGAACGGCGCCGGGAAAACGACGCTTTTAAAACTTATTTTGGGGTTGCTTTGCCCTGCGTCGGGAACGCTCTCGGTCTTAGGAGGGCGTCCCGGTGAAAATCGGCGGCGCGTCGGGTATCTCCCGGAAAACGTGAGTTTTTACGACGCAATGACGATTGAGGAGCATCTGACGTTTTTCGGTCGCTTGAAGGGCGTGGCGCCCGCCGCCGTTCGCCGTACGGCCGAGAGGCTGCGTTTGGCGGAATTAGCCCAAAAGACGCCGAAAGATTGTTCCAAGGGGCAGCGGCAGCGGTTGGGGTTGGCGCAGGCGCTTCTGGCCGATCCTGACGTTATGTTGATGGATGAACCGACGACGGGGTTGGATCCCCAGACGACGCAGGCGCTCTACGAAATACTTGCGGAACGCGCGAGCCAGGGGTGTGCGGTGTTGATTTCGACGCATGAGTTGGCGCTCGTTGAAAAGCATCTTGACCAAGTCATGATGCTCAAGGACGGACGCCTGACGGCGGGGCCCGCCACCTTGGAAGCACTGCGTCAGCAGGCGCAGCTTCCCGTGCGCGTGTCGGTTCCCGGCTGCGGGGCCGACTGGGCGGCGAAGATAGGGTTGCCGGGCGTCACGTGGGAGCATGATCACTTTGTTTTGCCGGAAACGGCCTTGGTGTCGCTCGTGAAACAGTTGACGGCTGCCGGTTTTTTTGATTTTGAAGTCACAAAGCCCGATCTCACGGCGCTTTATACGCATTTCAACGGAGTCGCTGTATGACGCACGATACGTGGGTGACGTTTAAAACGCTCGTTGCGAAGGAATTTCTCCTTATTCGCCGCAATAAGTGGCTGACGGCCGGCGCGTGGGTGTCGGCGCTCTTGGTCGTGGCCGTGGTGTTCGGCACGGCTGCCGTGGGCGGCACATTGGTTTATCGGGATTTTGCGACGGTCAAGGCGGCTTTGGCGGCGCTCTTGATGTACGTGATGCCGCTGCTTGCGGTGCTCGCTGTGAGTGACGCTTTTGCGGCGGAACGCGAACAAGGGACGTTGCTTCTGATGCTCACCTATCCCATCGGGCGAGAAACCTGGGGTCTTGCAAAACTCATGGCGTATGCCGCGGGTTTGGCAGCTGCGTTGCTCCCGGCGTTGGTGATGATGGTGGGACTCAAAGTCATTCTGCCGCTTCCGTGGACATGGGGTGAAACCCTGTCGGGATTGCTCGAGTTGGGATTCGGGGCTTGGTTGTATGCGGCGGGGTTCGCGGCCTTAGGCTGTGCTGTGAGTCTCGGGACGACGAAAGCGCGTGCTTTGGCGTATCTCCTCGTTTTGTGGTTTGCCGCGGTGTTTTTGTGGGACTTGATTTTGCTCACCATGGCCGTGATGCTTGCGGGCGACGTACCGAGCAGCCTTTTCACCGTGTTGATGACTTTGAATTCAGCCGATGCCTTCCGCATGCTGATGACGCCGGCCGCCGTCACTGGGTTTTCAGCGCCGGCGGCGGTATCCTGGGGCGTTTTGTTCATTTGGTGGGTCGCGGGAACCGGACTCACGCTCACCGGTCTGCGGCGTCTTTCGGTCTGAGGGGAGAGGGAGTAAATCATGATTGCTGAGTCGGGACTCTATCTTCTCACATTGGCGGCGGCCGCTTTTTTCTTGACGACGGTAGCGAATCTGGGACCGACGACTTTCAGGCAACGCCTTTTTCCGCTTTCCCGCGCGGGGTTGTCGGCGGGAACGACAGCCGTTTTGATGGCGGCGGCCTGTCTTTTTTATACCCTTCTCACCGACGACTTTTCCGTGAAGTACGTGGCCTTCAATTCCAATACCGGGTTGGAATGGGGCTACAAAATTGCGGCCTTTTGGGCGGGGCATGAAGGCTCGTTTTTCCTCTGGTTGGTGATGACGGCGACGGCGTCGGCGTCGATGCGGCGGATGGCGCCGGATTCGGCGGCGTTTGAAAGGGGCGCCGGTTTAGCGGCCGGTGCCGTGCTGCTCGCTCTGACGCTGTTTTTGGTCGCTGTTTCCGATCCGTTTGAGCGCCTTTTACCGGAAGTGCCGACGCAAGGGCGGGACTTGAATCCGATTTTGCAGAGTCCGGGGATGATTTTTCATCCGCCGTTGTTGTTTGCGGGGTACGCGGGACTGGCGGCTTTGTTTGCGGCGGCCTGCGGCGTATTGGCCGAAGGTCGGCTGACGGCGTACGCCAAACGCCTCATGAAGCGACTCACGCTTTTGACGTGGGTGTTTCTGACGGCGGGCAACGCCCTGGGGTCTTGGTGGGCCTACACCGAGCTCGGTTGGGGCGGTTGGTGGTTCTGGGATCCCGTGGAAAATTCTTCCTTTATTCCGTGGCTCGTGACGACGGCTCTGCTGCACGCGTTTTTTGTGAAGGACGTGTCGCCGCGTTTTGTCGTGTTGCTGAGCTTCGTGGGATTTGCCTTGTCGCTTTTGGGGGCGTTTTTAGTTCGCAGCGGCATCGTGCAGTCGGTGCACGCGTTTGCCGTCGATAAGGCCCGCGGGGCAGCGCTTCTTGCGCTTTTTGTCGTGTTGATGGTGCCGGCGGTGTTGTTTTACATTCAGAGAGTCGGACAATTCAAGGAGCCGCAATCGACCGCCGTGCCGGTGAACTGGGGACTTTGGTTCGGGGTTTATCTTTGTCTCGCGGCTGCAGCGAGCGTCCTCGTGGGAACGCTCTATCCGCTTTTCTTTGAGGTCATGGGGTGGGGGACGCTCTCCGTGGGGGCGCCGTACTTTAATGCGTTTTTTGCACCGATGACGGTAGCGGCGGCTTTTTTGGCGGGGTATCTGCAGACGGCGGGAACGTCGGGTGTCAAACGGGCGGCGGCAGCGTGTGTGTCGGCGGCGGGGGGCGCCTTGGCGACATTCCTATTTTCCGGTACGTCGCCCGTTTGGGTGTTTTTGGGGACGACGGCCGGATTGTGGTTGGTGACGACCCTCGTTTTTGCCGCGCGGCGCGGCTGGAGAAAAGCGGCACTCGTGGCGCACGCCGGACTTGCCGTCAGTATTTTCGGCGTGACGGGAATCACGAATTTTGAATCGGAAGCGTTGGTGCGCATGGGGCCGGGACTCGGTAAACCCGTGGCGGATCTTATTTTTGTTTACGATGAAACCAAAGATGTGGAAACCCGCAGCTACCGCGCCAAAGAAGCCCAAATTCTCGTGATGAACGAAAAAGAAGACGTGCAGTATGTTTTAAAGCCGCAGCGCCAAGTATATAAAGTAAACGGCCAGACGATGTCGGCAGCCGGGTTGCGCCAGGGGATCTTTCGGGACGTTTATGTGTCCATGGGAAATCCGCTGGGTGACGGTGAATATTTGGTACGCCTTTCCGTGAAGCCCTTGGCGACTTGGATTTGGGGCGGGGCCTTTTTGATGATGTTGGGCGGAATCGGAGCGTTCCTGCGCCGCAAGGAGAAACAAAATTGAAACGACGGTTGATGATGGCGGCGTTGGCGGCCGTGGTTGCGGAGGCAGAGGCAGCTGACGATGCCGCCGAACGCCGTAGCCGCGCGATAGCGCTCTCTAAAGAATTGCGGGATCCGACGGCTGCGAATTTGACGCTCTTTGAAAGCGAAAGTGCGGTTGCCGGGGAACTCAAGGCCGAAATTTATTCGCAGCTCGCGCAGGGAAAGAGCCGGGAAGCCATCCTGCAGTTTTTTGCCGCCCGTTATGGCGAAGGTATTCGCTACGCGCCTGCGATGACGGCGTCTACGGCTTTTTTGTGGGCGGCGCCGTGGGTGCTGATGGCGGGCGCCGGGGCGGCGGTCTTTTTGAAGTTGAGGCGTCGTGCACAGGCGTAGATAAATACTGAATTACTATCTAAAGGAATGGTAAATGAAAAAGTGGTTGGTCGGTTTTATGGCGGCCGTCGGCATCGGTGCCGCGGCTCTGTCGGTGCAGGCGTCTATTTTTGATAAGCCCCTCTACGACACGGGGAAACCCGTCGCGGATCGCCCGATGGCGTTCGTGGACTTTAAGGAACTGGCGGGGGCGCATCCGGCACCGGATTTGGCGTTTAAGGGATTGGACGGTAAGACGCACAAGTTGTCGGACTTTCGCGGCAATCTGTTGATTGTTGACATGTGGGCCACATGGTGTAGTCCCTGTCAGCGGACGATCCCCTTGATTCTTGATCTGCAGGAGAGTCTCAAGAAGGATCAGGCAGCGAAGGTGAAATTCGTCTCGGTGAGCGTGGATGAAACGGAAGAGGACGTGCGGGACTTTATTGAAGATAATCATCTTCAGGCTTATGACACGTGGCTTGATCCGAAGAAGACCATTTTGCAGGTGATTCCGTCGGATGTGGTGCCGACGGCGTTCTTTTTTGACGGCCGCGGCAATCTCGTGGGGTTCGTGCGCGGTTACGTCGATTGGACTGGGATGGGGGTCGAAGACTTCTTAAAGCGTCTGGGAGATAAGTACGCCGATCCCTCAGGGATCAAGCCGCGCGTGAAGCCGCTGGTGTTGGCGAAGTGACCGACGCGTTGCTTTTTAGAGTGAGGGAGTACGTCATCAGAATACCTTCCGCGGGAGGTATCGCAAAGCGAAAAGTCCCCTTACTATTCCCGTCGAAATGAAGGAGCGGCGGCCTCAAAAGCTTCCGGCTTTCGATCCTCTGGCTTCGCCCTTTCGTTATTCTCTCTCCTTGTTTTGTACTTAATCCCCTGTAGGTTGTTGACTCACAGGGGATTTTTTTACAACCAGTTGAAATTTAAAGGGTTTTCCTTTGCCTTTAACTGTCTTGATATGTCTACAAACGTTCCGTAATTGTGTGTCGTGTCGCGTGTTTTTCGCGCATCATTTACCCAACAAAAAGAGACCCGCTCACTCAGGCGGGTAAATCAAGAAAATTTCTTACCCCGGGCGCGGTCGATGCTGTTCGTTTGTGTTAACCTTAAAAGATTTACGGAGCCCTTCGGCTCTGATTGCCTCTCAAGCGGAGGTAACTCTATGTCAGGAACACGTGCGATGGCTGAAACTTTTTCAATCGAATTTGACGGGCCGGCGTTTGATAAGCATCAGATTCCGGCGGCCGCGTTGGCTCAGTCGCTTTTGGCGCTGGATGACCTCGCCAAACGTATCTCCGACGTCGCTTACGGCAAAGAAGCGGAAGCCGAAATTAAGGTGAATGCGGTCAAGGCCGGTTCCTTTATCGTTGAGCTTTACCAGGAATGCACGGCAACGCCTTTGGCGGCCTCGGCGAGTGCGGTGACAGTTTTGACCGGCGTGGGCTACACGCTGAAGAAACTGTTGCAGCTGGGGAAGTGGGCCCTCGGTAAAAAGGTAAAGGTGGTCGAAGACCAGGCGACAAATCCCAACGTGACGGTTGAGAACGAGCTCGGCGACCGGCTTCAGTTCGACCGTTGCATCGTCAACATCTATAACAACAACCGTACGAAGACGCAGCTGTCCAGGCTGACGCAGACGCTTGACATGGAAGGTGCGGAAGCCATCAAGATCCTTGCGGGCGAAGAAGATAAGGAAGCGGCGACGGTCACAAAGGAAGACCGCCGGTATTTCCGGCAGGAAGAAGGGGTGGTCTTGACGGACAATGAAGTTGAGGTGATCCTGGATGTCCTGACGTGTTCGGTCGTCGGCTCACCGAAGAATTGGCGTTTCAGCGACGGGGAGGAATTTACGGCCGATGTTGAGGATGAAGAGTTCCTTGATGCGGTGAAAAAGCGCAAGATCCGTATAGAGAATGGTACCAGCATCCGGGCCGTCGTTCGTACGGTTCAGTACAAAGCGGCCCGTACGAGGTCTGTGAAGACGGTGACGGAAGTGCGTGAGCTCATCCCGCCGGAAGAATAGTTCAGTTGTTGTTTTCTCTAAACTAAGATTACATAGCCCCGTCAGCGTGAGCCGTCGGGGTTTTGCTTTAGATGAGATGTCCCGGTGTGCCCGGCCCCTGCTTATAGGGAGATCGCTTTTGCATGATGATGACGTCGGCTTGTTCTTCGAGCTGTGTCGTCAGCCAGAGATTTGCGCCGGAACCTTCTTTGTAATCGGCTTCGGCAATCATCTGGACGCGTCCGTCCTTTTGCAGCCGATCGACCTGCCGGAAAGCCTCCATGTTCCCCTTGGGGTAGACGGCAAGCGTTGAGCCTTTCTTCTGATTGATGACGGAAAAGGCGGGGACGTCGCTCGGGCCGTCGGCGACGTAGATCATGTTGCAGAACTGGACGCGGCGCTTCTCCATGGGGATTTTGGAGTTGACGTCGATGTTGGCCCCTTCAATGATGCCGACGCCTTTGTTGATTTCAAAAAGGGCCCGTGTTTTCGTGGTGTTGTCCAGACTGTAGGCCACTTCAGTAAGTCGAGTTTTTCCGTCTGCGCCTTCGCTGTCGATCAGCTCTGCGCCCCAGATTTTTTTGACGAACGGGAAAATCGCAGAGCCTTCGATCATGCGTTTGAAGCCGGTGCTCACGATGTAGTTTTCAAAGCGGATGCCGAATTCTTTGTAGCGCTCGTTGTCGTTGTAAGCGCACACTTTCTTGAAAAGATCCAAAGCGCCTTCGTAAAACTGCAGCCGTCCGCCGAGTTCTTTAAGAAGGGCGTTGTTCAGCCCGTCAAAGGGTTGCCCCGGCTGGCTCATGCGAATGAATTTGTTGAGGTAGTAGGTGTCGTGGTTGACGGTGAGGTCTTGGTTCTCGTAGGTCTCGATTTCGGCCTTGTTTTCGTCCCAGAACTGTTTTCCGCTGAATTTGAAGTAATCAAAGATAGGATCCTGCATGTAGCCGGGAATCAATGTCTTGTCAAAATCCCAGACCGTGGCAATAACGTCGCTCATGATGTTTCTCTGTAGTGGTGCTTGGGCGTATTGTAAAGTGGATGAATGGACTACCAGCCGTCATACCCTTCGCGATTGAATATGGAATTAGCTCCTTCAGAAGATCTTCGGATGATACAAAAAAAGGCTGCCCCCTCGGACGGCTCCGCGCTCTGCAGGTGCCGGTAATCCAATCGGGGCGTGGATGTCAAAAAAATGGTTTCAGAAATCGGTGGGTATGTCTACTTGTATCCAGTGGCAGTCGCAGTAATTATGGTTCGACTGGTAGCGTTCTACGGGACTGGGGGTGGAAATTGAACGGCCGCTGACAAGGTTGGCCTTTATCCAACCGCTGGCGGCTTCTTTGACGGCATCTTCAAGGGTGTCAAAGTTGTCGGTTTCAGTAACGACGCCGGAGAGATCAGGGACTTCGGCGGTGTAGATGCCGTTTGTATGCCAAACGGCAACGAAGTATTTCATTGTGAGTCCTTTAAGTGAAAAATGGGCGTTGACTTCCTGGCGCGTTTACCCGACACGCTTGCAGGGTGTTGTAACCTGTTGATTTTAAACAAGGTGGAATCTCTCCTTGTTTTGTTTGACCCTTGAATGTTTTCGGACATCAGGGGATTTTTTTTTTCGTATATCCGGCAGTCTAACCGTGTCTATAGCTGGTCGCTGATTGAGTGTTGTTATGTATTATTGCCGGATCAGCTGCAACAGTGTCAACAAAAATATTCTTTCTGCAGTTCGACCTTTTTGGCATTGAGAGCCTCAAGGCGTTCGAAGAAATTGCCACCCATCGAATACTCTCTATTTGCGCTTAAGAAGTCGTGCCAATCGAATCGTCAGGCGGCTCTCCGCTTCTTTCTGCAGGGCCTTCGCGTCAATGACGGGGGAAAGGCGTTTTGCGTCAAGGGCAGCGGTAAGCGCCTTGAGGTCGTCCGCGGTGCGTCCCGTGACGGCGCGCTCAAGTAACGGCAGGGTGTAGCCCGCTTTTTCCACGCCGGTGAGTTCAATGAGGCCGTTCTTCGTGACGACGGCAAAGGTCGCGGCAAAATGTCGGGACTGAGGTTGCAGTGTGACAAACGCCTCTACTTTCGCATCGTTCGGGCGCCGCAGCCAATGCAGGCAATCTTCCGACGTCTCTGTGCGGCACTCGACGACGGACTTTAAGGTGCCTTTTTGCGCCATTTCGTTCAACACGGCCCAATTGGCGTTTATCCACCAGTAGGACTGACGCCACATTTCCTGAAGCGCAAAGAGTTCCGGGGTTTCCCGAGAGGCGCGTTTCCTGAACGAAAAAAGGGAACGTCCCGTCGCCACGTAGACGCAGAAACTGATGACTGTGAGAAGGATGACGAGAACCAAAAGGACGGAAAGCGCGATGATGAGAAGAGCGGCCGGCGAGTAAACGGTGGTCATGACGGAGTCCGAAAAGGAAAACGACGAGATTCTACCTTCCTCTCTGAGGCGTTTCGCTTATCCCCTTTTTGAGGGATTTGAGGCACAATGCCGCCGTTTGGTATTTTCTCCGGCAGGCTTCATTTTCCATGACCGCTTCTGATTTTCTCACGGCTCCGGCGGCAGGCGCCGCCCTGGACGACTGGCTTCATTACGCTGAAAACCTCAATGTGAAACCCATCGACATGGGACTCACGAGGATGAAGACCATGATTGACCGGATGGGCATTCATTTTGACTGCCCGGTTTTCACGGTGGCGGGCACCAACGGTAAGGGCAGCACGTGTGCGCTCACCGAACGCATTCTGCGGCATGCGGGATACAAGGTCTGCATGCATACGTCGCCGCACTTACTGCGGTTTAATGAACGGGCGCTCGTGAACGGGAAAGAAGCATCGGATGCGGTGCTTGCCGAAGCCATGGCACGGGTGGAAGCCGAGCGCGGGGAGCTGCCCCTCACGTATTTTGAATTTACGGGACTCGCGATTTTGTGGCTTTTCATGCGCGAGAAGCCCGATGCCGTCATTCTGGAAATCGGCTTGGGCGGACGCCTTGACGCGATGAACGCCATTGACACGGACTGCGGCATTGTCTGTGCGGTCGGCATTGATCATGTGGCGTTTTTGGGCGATACCCGGGAAAAGATCGGGTATGAGAAGTCCTGCATTTATCGTGCGGGAAAGCCCGCCGTATGCGCCGATCCCGATGCGCCGGCGTCGCTCGTTGCGCACGCTCGGGAAATCGGGGCGGATCTCAAATTGGCCAGCCAGGATTTCCGCGTGACGGAAAACGGCGACGGGACGTTTGACTTTGAAATGGGAGAAAATTCCCGGCACGGTTTACCGTATCCTGCGCTCCCTGGACGCAATCAGCTCGCCAACGCCGCCGGGGTGCTTGCGGCACTGGCTATGATGAAAGAAAAGCTCCCGGTTCCCCGCGAAGCGCTTATCCGCGGTCTGGTGTCCGTGAAAATTACGGGACGCTTTGAAACGGTGCGGCAGGGGTCGACCGCGCAGGCGGAAATCATTTTTGACGTCGGGCACAATCCGCAGGCGGCGACCGCGTTGGCCCGCAACCTTCAAGATACGCGCAAGGACGGGGTGACGACGTTGGCCGTACTCGGTATGTTGGCCGACAAGGATATGACGGGGGTGGTAAAGACCGTGGCCCCGCAGGTGGACGCGTGGTTTGTGACGGGACTCGGGACCGCCCGCGGCGCGGCACTTTCTGTGCTCCGGGACGCGATGGCGAAAGCCGGGGTGGCGGACGACGTGATTACGGACGCCGAAAGTCCGGCGGCGGCCTTGGCGGCGGCGGAAAAGGCGGCCGCGAAGATATTGCCCCGCCCTGTTAGAATCATAGGATTCGGTTCGTTCGTGACGGTATCGGCTCTGATTGAGGCGATCCGTGCGACGAAATTCCTCGCCGTCTACCCCTGATTGATCGGACGCCGTGGTGAGCACGGGGTTCTTTATGTTCGGATGAAAGAGAAGTTTCAAAAGATATTCGGCACGGAGCCGGTTCCCAATGACCCGGCGGTGCCGTCCTTTGCCGATGATGTGAACGAAGCGGTTCAGAGCCGCCGCGTCGCTCGGCTTACGATGCGTCGCCGCCTTTTGGGGTTGGCGGCGATGGTGCTTCTCGCCCTCATTGTGGTACCGGCTTTTTTTGAGCCGGATTTGGCGACGGTAGACAGAAAGGCGCTTACGGTGATTCCGCCTTTGGTCGGCGCTGAGAAAGCGGTGGTGACGGACGTGAAGCCCGCGGTGACGGAAACAAAACGCGAACGGCCGCAGCCGACGGCTGACGAAAGGAGCGTGCGTTCGACGGCTAAAGCGCTCTCGGCTGCCAATCCCGTTTCGGCCGGCATGAAGGCGGCGCCGGGGGTGACCGATGAATCTGATCCCATCGGG
The DNA here is from genome assembly GCA_900544255.1 of uncultured Sutterella sp. Lineage (GTDB taxonomy): Bacteria > Pseudomonadota > Gammaproteobacteria > Burkholderiales > Burkholderiaceae_F > Duodenibacillus. The sequence continues at coordinate 36,059 of UQUM01000008.1, read as the reverse complement.
ACGCTTTTGAAGGAAAAGCCCGCGGTGAAGCCCCCCGTGAAGAAGGAATCGCATCCGGTCCCGGTGAAAACGGCGGAGAAAGCCATTGAGAAACCCGCGGCGGAAGCGGTAAAGTCCGTAGCGAAGCCTGCGCCCGCGAAAACGACGGTTGCGTCGGATACGGCGGGACGCTGGTACATACAGCTCTTTGCAACGGCCAATAAGACCGCGGCGGAAACGAAGGCAAAGGCCTTGGAACGGCTGGGGTTGCCTTCTTACATTGAACCCGTGAAACGCCGCGGAACGGATTTGTGGCGCGTGCGGGTGGGGCGCTTTGCCACCATGGCCGACGCCAAGAAAGCGCGTGATATTTTGACCTTAAATAACGAAAGCCACGGCGGCATCAGTCAGTTGCCTGCGGAGAAGAAGTAAGCCATGAATGAAGCCGATTTTTTGATCTGTGCGGTGCTCCTCATTTCGACTGTGGTCGGAGTGTCCCGCGGTGTGGTACGGGAAATCCTGGCGATCGTGGCTTGGGTGGTCGCGATTTTTTTGGCGATCCGCTTTGCACCGGAATTAGGGGACAAAATCCCCCTTGAAAGTATGGGGCCTTTGGTACGAAATGCCTTGGCAGGCGTCGTGATCGTGGTGCTCACGCTCTTTGCCTTCGGCCTTTTCGGCAAACTCTGCGCCCGGCTTCTCGCGGCGGCGTCGATTTCCTTTGAAGATCGGGCGATCGGATCGGTTTTCGGTTTCGTGCGCGGCGTTTTAATCGTTTGCGCGGCGGTGTTCGTCCTCGGGATGACGTCCGCCGTGCGCACGGGGCAGTGGCGCAACTCGGTGCTCATTGTGCCTGCGGAGCGGATTATTGATTTTACGGTGCCTTATCTTCCTTCGGCGGTGGGTGAAATGCGTCGGAAGTACAAGGTGAGATAACGATTCGGTGAGGGTTCTTTTTCGTGAAAGAGCCTTCCTTTTTTAACCACAGCTTTTTTTCAACTTTTAGGACAGACAGACCATGTGCGGCATAGTCGGTTTGGTAAGCAACAGCCCGGTAAATCAGCGGCTTTACGATGCACTGCTGCTTTTGCAGCACCGCGGGCAGGATGCAGCGGGTATCGGTACGTTGGACGGCCGGATCTTTCATATGCATAAGGCGATGGGCCTCGTGCGCGATGTGTTCAGAACGCGCGACATGCGCAGCCTCACCGGTAATCTCGGGGTTGGGCACGTGCGGTATCCGACGGCAGGTTGCGCGAGTTCCAACGAGGAAAGTCAGCCTTTTTACGTGAACGCCCCCTACGGCATTATGTTTGCCCACAACGGCAATCTTACGAATGCCGATGCGGTTAAGCAGGAACTTTATGTGCTTGATCGGCGTCACATCAATACGACGAGCGACTCGGAAGTGCTTTTGAACGTGCTCGCCGACGAATTGTCGATACACGTGAAGCCCGGTGAAAAATTTACGCCGCAGGTGGCGTTTGATGCCGTGAGGGGCGTTCATAAGCGCGTGAAGGGCGGATATGCCTGCGTGGCGGTGATTGCCGGGAAGGGGCTCCTCGCCTTCCGCGATCCTTACGGTATCCGTCCCTTGTGCTTCGGGACGCAAAAGCAGGACGACGGGACGCTGGACTATTTGGTGAGTTCCGAATCGGTGACGATGCCGGCGCTGGAATTTGATCTCGTGCGCGATATTGCTCCCGGGGAAGCGGTCTTTATTTCGTGCGACCGCGAAATGTTTTGCGAGCAGTGCGCCGAGAATCCGCAGTTAACGCCTTGCGCGTTTGAATACGTCTATTTTGCGCGTCCCGACAGCGTGATCGACGGCATCAGCGTTTACGGGGCGCGGCTGCGTCTCGGGGAATACCTCGCCGACGAAGTCGCCAAGCAGTTGGATCTTTCCGAAATCGACTGCGTGATGCCGATTCCGGACTCGGCGAGACCTGCGGCGCAGCAGTTGGCGCAGAAATTGGGGATTACGTACCGCGAAGGGTTCATCAAGAACCGCTACGTGGGCCGTACCTTCATCATGCCGGGGCAGCAGACCCGTAAAAAGAGCGTGCGTCAGAAGCTGAACGCCATGCCGGTGGAATTTAAGGACAAGAACATCCTCCTCGTTGACGATTCCATCGTGCGCGGTACGACGATGTCGCAGATTGTTCGTATGGCGCGCGAATCCGGCGCGAAGAAGGTGTATGTGGCGAGTTCTGCGCCCCGCGTGCGCTTCCCCAACGTGTACGGGATTGATATGCCGACGCGTTCCGAATTGATCTGCGGTCACGGTCAGACGGCTGAGGACGTTGCTAAGACGATCGGTGCCGACAAGGTCATTTATCAGACGGAAGAAGGGCTCGTCGCGAGTCTGCGCGACCTCAATCCGGCGATCACGAAGTTCGACTGCTCGTGCTTTGACGGGGTGTATGTGACGGGCGACATCGACGAAGCCTATCTTGAGCGGCTTGAGGCGTCCCGCTCGGCACCGGCCCCAAAAAAGAAGGATGATGATGAATAATCGTCGGGGTTGACCGGTCAAACGCCGTTCGGGGATGCACTTCGGACGGCGTTTTTTTGAGGTGGAGCATGCAGTTTTGTCAAAGTGCTCTGGCAGGATTTTTGACCGGGGCTGGGCTTATTATCGCGATCGGTGCGCAAAACGCTTTCGTATTGAGGCAGGGCTTGAAGGGCAGCCATGTTCTGCTGGTTGTCCTCTGTTGCATTTTTGGGGATGTTGTCTGCATCAGTGCGGGGACGGCTGGTATGGGGGCCCTTGTCACGGGGTTCCCGGCTCTGATGACGGTGGTACGTTGGGGCGGTGCACTCTTTTTGCTCGCGTACGCGCTGATGGCGGCGCAGCGCGCGGTAAAGGGCGGCGAACGACTGCTTTTGGACGGAAAAAGCGAAGAGCGTGCCGGCAAAGTGTTGGCCGCGTGTTTGGCGTTCACGTTTCTGAATCCCCATGTATACCTCGACACGGTGGTCTTGTTGGGGAGTCTTTCTGCGCAGCAGCCCGTTCCGTGGGGCTTTGCTGCCGGTGCCGTGACGGCGAGCGTCTTGTGGTTCGTGAGTCTGGGGTACGGTGCGGTGCTCCTGCGTCCCGTCTTTGCGCGTCCTGCGGCATGGCGGGTATTGGATGCCCTCATTGCCGTCGTGATGGCGGTGTTGGGACTGGGTTTGTTGTGGGAGTGACGGCATGCGGTTTGACATTTTTTCCGATGCGCATTTGGAGTTTTTCCATCGCTATACCGACGAAGCCTTTCAAGCCTATTGGAAGGCAGTGTTTGCCGATCAAACGGCGGACGTCCTGCTCTTGGCCGGAGATACGTCGCCCGACATCGGTCGGCCGTCCGCGCGTACGGCGTGGTTTTTTAGGGAGGCGGCAAAACGTTGGTCACGTATCTTTTGCGTACTCGGTAATCACGACTATTGGGGGGACGTCGTGCCCTATACCGAAGTGAAGAAGCTGGCGGTAGCGCTCTACTCTAAGGTGATGTTTTTGGAAAACGAAACGGCGGATTTGGGGGAGGCGGTACTTTTCGGTGCCACCTGGTGGACGAAGGTGCCGGAAGCCGAGCAGTTCTATATTCAGCGGTACATGAGGGACTATAGTCACACGCCGTCGCCGGAAGGGGCACCGGTTTTCAGCCCCGCCGTCACGTCGCGCCTGCATGAGGAAAGCCGTGCGGCACTTCAGAACGTACTGATGCACACGGCAAAACCCGTCGTCGTCCTGACGCATCATGCGCCGAGTTTTTCGTCGAGTCGGTGGCCGGATGCCCGGTCGGCGTTGGGGTTCTGCTCTGCGGACGACGATCTGATGTTGGATTACGCAAATCTCCGGCTCTGGGTGCACGGGCATGTGCATAACCCTGCGGACTACAACCGAGGAGCGGCACGGGTGCTCTGCCGTCCGCACGGCTACATCGACTACGAGCGGTCGCGCGCAGAGCGGTTTCGTCCGGTATCGGTTAATGTCGGTCTATGACGAGAAACGGAGGAAGATATGGGACGATTGGTGGATTTGACGCACGTCATCGAACTTGAAATGTCGGTGTTTCCCGGAGATCCGGTACCTCAGGCGGAAACGTTGGCGACCTGTGAAAAAGACGGTTATCGGCTGACGAAATTGACGGTGGGGTCGCACTGCGGAACGCACGCGGACGCGCCGGCGCACGTCTTTCCCGACGGTCGGACGCTCGACCAATTTTCCGCGGAGTTTTTCATGGGATCGGCGACGATTATCGATTGTCGGGAGATTCCCGTCATTACGATGGACGTGCTGCAGACGGCGGCGCCTTACCTCATGAAGGCCGACTTTCTGCTCTTTATGACAGGCTGGTCGCAGTATTGGGGAACGCCGCAATACGAATCCGGCTATCCGGTTTTGTCCGATGAAGTGACGGACTTCATTGCGGAACTCGGCTGCAAGGGCGTGGGGTTTGACACCTTGGGGCCCGATGCGCCGAACGATATAACACTCAAAAATCATCGGAGGCTTTTAGCGTCCGGGCGCCGCCTCCTGATTGAAAATCTTAACCGGTTAGGGGAGTGTCCCGGCGGTGTCTTTTGTTTCGCGGCCTTCCCGATGCTCTGGAAAAACGCGGATGCCGCCCCCGTGCGGGCCGTGGCTTGGTAAAAAACGCTTCGAACGGAAAAATCGAAGCGGTTCCCAGTGAGACTCTTCGATTATTAAGTTGAAAAAAAGCTTTCAGATAAAACAAGAGCTACCTTTCGGTAGCTCTCATAAAAAATCTGGCGGAAGGGGAGGGATTCGAACCCTCGGTGCCCTATTGGACACGCCGCCTTTCCAGGGCGGTACATTCAACCACTCTGCCACCCTTCCATGATGGCTTCGCATTTGAGCCCTGTTCAGGTTTTCTTGAACAGGAGCGGGAGTCTGTGCTCCCTGCGACAGGATGCGCATTATATACAGGCCTTTTTCGCTTTTGCAACGAAAATGAGGAAAAAAGTCCACGGAGTTCGTTAACCGACTGAAAGAGAAACAATCTTTCTTACGGTACCGTCACTTGGATACAGCGCAGTCGTATTTCAACAGAACCCACCGTTGCCGCGTCCGGCATTGACCGTTGCGAATTTTTCTCACCACGGCGGGACGACGGCATGCTTCTTCTGCAGTCCCCAGAAGCCCGCGAAGTAATCCGACGCTCTGCTTACAATGGCAGTATGAGTTTTCTGCGAGACCATCATGCCGCACTTTGATCCGCCCGTCATCAACGAAGCCTTGACGCAGAACGCTGCGAAAGTAGCGGGACTCGTCGAGCGCGTCACGTACCACAACGCGGAAAACGGATTTTGCGTGCTTAGGCTTAAAGTGCGGGGACACCGGGATTTGGTGACGGTGGTGGGACATGCCCCGTCCGTTACTGCCGGGGAATATGCGACGGCCCAGGGGGCTTGGGTGGCGGATCGCGAGTACGGGCGGCAGTTGAAGGCTTCGGTTCTCAAAATCGCGCCCCCGACCACGATCGACGGCATTGAAAAGTATCTCGGTTCCGGCATGGTGAAGGGGATAGGGCCTGTCTACGCCGGGCGTCTTGTGAAGGCTTTCGGCGCGGACGTTTTTGACGTCATCGAAAAAGAACCGGAGAAACTGCTCGCCGTCGAAGGTATCGGCCCCAAACGTGCGAAACGCATCACGTCGGGGTGGGCCGATCAAAAGGTGATCCGCGACATCATGGTGTTTCTTCACGGGCACGGCGTCTCCACGTCCAAATCCGTACGGATTTTTAAAAAGTATGGCGAAAAGGCCGTCGAAATCGTGTCCGAAAACCCGTATCGGCTCGCCGAAGACATTCGCGGGATCGGGTTTAAATCCGCGGACATCATCGCAGGCAACATCGGTATTGAGAAAACCTCTCCGAAACGCGCCTGCGCGGGCGTCGTCTACACCTTAAACGAAGTGTCCGGGAACGCCGGGCATTGTTTTCTTTCGCGGACGGAGCTCGTTGCGAAGGCCGCCGAACTCTTGGAAATCCCCGAAGACGTCATTGAAAGTGCGGTGGACGATGAGATTGCCGCCGGGCACCTTGTCGTTGACAATGTGCCTGAAGCAGGGAGCCTCTATGTGGCGCCCCTGCATGCTGCGGAAGTCGCGGTCGCCGAGCGTCTCATCCGTTTAAAGCAGCGCGAAGTGCCGTGGCCTGCAATTGACGCGGGAAAAGCACTTCCCTGGGTGGAAAAGAAATTTTCGATGACGTTGGCCGAGAGTCAGCGCGAGGCGGTGCGAAAGGCGCTCACTTCCAAAGTACTCGTCATTACCGGTGGGCCCGGCGTGGGAAAAACCACGATCGTGCGCTCAATTCTCACGATCTTGGCTGCAAAACGCGTGAAAATCCTCTTGGCGGCGCCGACGGGACGCGCGGCGAAACGTCTGTCGGAATCTACGGGGTGCGAAGCGAAAACGCTGCACCGGCTCCTCGCGATTGATCCCGCGACGTGGCAGTTTAAGCACAACGAAACGAATCCTCTTGACTGCGACCTTCTCATCGTCGACGAATGTTCGATGGTGGACATCGCGCTCGCGAACAACTTTCTGAAAGCCGTCGCGATTAAAACCGCCGTGATTTTTGTGGGGGACGTCGATCAACTCCCGTCCGTCGGGCCCGGAGCCTTTTTGTCCGATGTGATTGAATCGGGGGCGGTGCCGGTGATCCGCTTAACCGAAGTGTTCCGCCAGGCGGCTTCAAGTTGGATTATCCGGGCGGCGCACCGCATCAACGAAGGTCTGATGCCGGAATTTCCCGGTAAGCGCGACAAGGCGGACTTTTATTTTCTCTCGGTGGAAGAACCGGCGGATGCCCCGGAGAGAATCGTGGAACTTGTGAAGACGCGCCTGCCGCGTGCTTACCGCGTTGATCCCATTCGGGACATTCAGGTGCTTTGTCCCATGAACCGCTCCGGCACCGGGGCGCGTGCCTTGAATGACTTCCTGCAGCAGGCTCTGAATCCCCCGGGCGAGGAAGCTGTTGCGCGTTTCGGCAGTGCGTTCGGCGTCGGGGACAAAGTGATGCAGATCGAAAACAATTACGATCGCGACACTTATAACGGCGACATCGGATTCGTGACGGCGATCGACAAGGACGAGGAGGAACTCACGGTTGATTTTGACGGTCGTGAGGTAGCGTATCCCTTTTCCGAACTCGACGAACTGGTGCTTTGTTACGCCACGACGATCCACAAGTCGCAGGGGAGCGAATACCCGGTGGTCGTCATTCCGCTCACGATGCAGCACTACGTGATGTTGAAACGCAATCTCGTCTATACCGGCGTTACCCGCGGCAAAAAGTTGGTGGTGCTCGTGGGGCAGAAAAAGGCGCTTTCGATGGCGGTGCGGGGTAAGCAAACCCTCGTGCGCAACACGGGGCTGAAAGCGCGGCTGCAGCTTTTGGGCGATGTGCCGTCCGCATAGAAATTCCCTTCTTTGTCACGAGCCTGAGATCAAACGACGACGAATTCGTCACAAAACAGCCTCAGACTCTCGGTTATTTCTTAACTTTGGACCTTTTTGTTTGCTCGCGATTTGGTGGGGCGGTGCGAAGCCGCCGCGCTCATGGAAAAGCAGCTTGCAGCGAAGAAAACCCGCTGACGAGGGTGTTTTGAGCGGCCGACGTCGGTAAGTCAAAGCGCTTATTGACGCCGGCCGAAAAAAAGCGCAATATAAAAAAGAAGGCACCCGACATGGTGCTCAACAACCGATTTCAATGTTCAAAATGACGCACGGCAACTTTTTGATGACGGCTTCCTGGTGGTGGCGCCCCTTGACGCGGGTGCCGAGCCGTTCGTGCGCATAACTTTTAAGCCGAACCTAAAAACGCCGAAGCCCGCGGATTTTCCCGACGGGCTTTTTTAGTACCTCTTTCCCTCACGGCGAATCCGCGGACTTCCTTAAGAAAATTCTCAAAGGAAATTCGCCATGATTCTCACTCATAACTTCTCTGACCTTTTGGAAACGCTTTGCCGCGGGGACGACCTCACGGAAACCGAAGCCGGTGTGCTTTTTGAAGCCGTGTTCGCGGGTGAAGTGGATGCGGTGCGCTTGGGTGCAATTTTGGCCGCTCTCAAAGCCAAAGGGGAGTCGTCCGCCGAAATCCGCGGTGCCGCCAAAGCCATGCTTGCCGCTGCAGCCGCTTTTCCGCGCCCCGCGGATCTTGAAATCGGGGAAATCGTCGGCACGGGCGGAGACGGCGCCCGAACGATCAATATTTCGACGACGGCCGCGTTGGCCGCGGCAGGGGCGGGACTTTTCGTTGCCAAACACGGCAACCGGGCGGTTTCATCGTTGTCGGGGGCTTCGGATGTTCTGACGGCGCTGGGGGTAGAGGTTGCCGCTACGCCCGAACAGGCGGCGCAGACGCTCGTCGAGACAGGGTTCACCTTTTGTTTTGCGCCCGTCTATCACCCGGCGATGAAGTTTGCGGCTCCCGTGCGCCGGGAACTTGGGGTGCGCACGATTTTTAATCTACTGGGGCCCTTAACGAACCCCGCCCGTCCCGACTATGCCCTGATCGGCGTGTACGATCCCGCGCTTTTGATGACGACGGCGGAAACGTTAAAAGGCTTGGGTGTGAAGCGGGCATTCGTCGTTCATGGAGCCGGGCTGGACGAAGTCGCGGTGCACGGCGAGACGCAGGCCGTGGAATTAACGGAAGTGGGTGACCTCATCCCGAAAGTCTTTCGGCCGGTCGATTTTGGGGTGACGCGAGACTATCGGGCGGAAGATCTTGCGGGCGGCACTCCGGAAGTGAACGCCCGGATCACGGAAGCCTTGTTGGCTGGAGGCGGTACCCCGGCTCAGCGGGACTGCGTCGCAGCGAACCTGGCGTTGCTCATTCTTTTGGGAAAGAAGGCGGCAACGCTTCCAGAAGCGGTGGCTAGTGCACGCCGGACGCTCGAAAACGGTGCGGGGTTGAGGGTGCTGGCTCATTTGCGGGAGAAGTCGGCTGAGGGTGAACGGAGGGCGGCGTAATGGCCTCGTTTTTGAAAAAGGCGCTTCCCGGTGTGCTGCCGCCCGCCTTGGCGGCGAATCCCGACCTCAACGCCGCGGGCATGAACGGTACGGTGTTGGCGTCGATCGTGACGGCGGCCGCTTCACGCACGTTTCCGGAAGCGATTTCAATGCGGACCGTGCGGGAAATGCGGGCGACTCGTGTGACGCGGGCTGCGGTATTGGAACGGGCGCTGAGGGCGTCTGGCCGGCGCTTCATTTTGGAAGTGAAGGCGGCGTCGCCCTCGGAAGGCCTGATGCGCGGGAGGGTCGACACGGACGTTTATGCCCGGACGTACGGCCGGTTCGCGGACGCGGTGTCGGTGGTGACGGAACCCGACTTTTTCGCGGGAAGTTTTGATCGCTTGGCCGATATTCGGCAAAAGACGGTGCTGCCGATTCTCGCGAAGGACTTCTTTGTGAAGGAAGAGCAGATTCTCGCGGCGGCGCGTGCGGGGGCGGACGCCGTACTTTTGATGCTTTCGGTGTTATCCGACGTCGGGTATCGGAAACTCGCGGCCTTTGCTCAAAGCTTGGGGGTGGAAATTTTGACGGAAGCCGATTCTGAAACGGATCTTGCGCGGGCCCGGCGGTTGGGCGCCCGTCTCATCGGCATCAATAACCGCGACCTGCGGACACTCACCGTTGATCGGCGTCGTGTTGAAACGTTGCTTGACGCGGCTTCGAAGAACGCGGTCGTTGTGGCGGAATCGGGTTACGTAACGGCGGCGGATTTGGCGGCTTCTTCGGCCCGGGTGTTTTTATGCGGTTCGGCGGTTTCGAAAGCGCCCGACGTTTCCGTCGGCGTTCGCGAACTTCTTTACGGAAAAAGCAAAGTCTGCGGCATCACGCGCGTTAAAGATGCCGTGGCGGCGGCCAAAGCCGGGGCTGTCGCCGTCGGCATCATTCTTGCGGAACGCTCTTCTCGAAAGGTGTCGACGCAAGCCGCGGCGGAGTTGTCGGCGGCGGTTCGGCGTCAAACCGAAGTCGCGGGTCTTCCGGTGGAAATCGTCGCAGTGGCGGATGCGCAGGAGGTGACGGGCGAGGTTTTAAAGACATTGGACGCGATGCAGGCGGACGTCGTGCAGCTGCACGGGGATCTCAGTCAGGTATTGAAAACGGCCGAGGTACTGAGAAGGGTGTTCCCCGACATCAAGACGGTCGTCGCCGTGGGATTGCCGACCGTGGCTTCAGCGGACTGCAGGGCGGCGTTAAAGGACGACGTGCGGAAAATTGAAGCGGCTTTTAAAGCGGGGCTCATTGACCGCGTGACGCTCGATCATGCCGCAGGAGGTACCGGCTCGGGGTTTGACAGGGATCTGCTGCCGCTTTTTGCGACGCTTCCCCGGGTGACGTTGGCCGGAGGGATTACGCCGGAGAACGTCATTGATCTGCAGCGGGCCGCGTTGTCGGCGGGACTTCGTCTATCGGGCTTTGACTTTAATTCGGGGGTGGAAGACGCCCCGGGCGTGAAGTCGGCGGAAAAAATCGGACGGGCGTTTGCGGCCGTGGCCGGGCGCCGTTATTAAAAGGAACATCATGAAACTCAATCCTTATTTCGGTCGCTTCGGCGGACAGTTTGTGCCGGAAATTTTGATCCCGGCCTTGGATCAGTTGGAAGCGGCGTTTATTAAATCGCGCAACGACCCCGCGTTTCAGTCGGAACTCGCGGAACTTCTCACGACTTACGCCGGACGTCCGACACCCTTGACAAAATGCCGTAATCTCACGGCCGGGACGAAAACCACGATTTACTTAAAGCGCGAAGACTTGGTGCACGGCGGGGCGCATAAAACGAACCAGGTACTGGGGCAGGCGCTGCTTGCGAAACGCATGGGCAAAACCCGCATCATTGCGGAAACCGGCGCAGGGCAGCACGGCGTGGCGACGGCCCTTGCGTGTGCACTGATGGGATTTCAGTGCCGCGTTTACATGGGGGCGAAAGACGTCGAACGGCAAAAGCCCAACGTGTTTCGTATGGAATTGATGGGGGCCGAGGTCATTCCCGTCACCGCAGGACGCGGCACCTTGAAAGAAGCCTGCAATGCGGCGTTGCGGGATTGGGCCGGGAGTTTTGAGACGACGCACTATATGTTGGGTACCGCCGCGGGGCCGCATCCGTTCCCGACGATCGTGCGGGAATTTCAGAAAGTGATCGGAGAAGAAGCCAAGCGCCAATATCGGGCGGTTGAGGGCGGGTTGCCCGACGCCGTCATCGCCTGCGTGGGCGGGGGCTCGAACGCGATCGGACTTTTTACGGACTTTGTACCCGAAATCGGGGTGAAATTGATCGGCGTCGAACCCGCGGGCGAGGGCCTCACGTCCGGTCGGCACGGAGCGACTCTGGAAAAAGGCACGCCCGGGATTTTCTTCGGGGCGCGGTCCTTCAACATGCAGACCGAAGACGGGCAGATCGAAGAATCCTATTCCGTTTCCGCGGGGCTTGACTTTCCGTCCGTGGGGCCTGAACACGCCTACCTGCAGTCCGTGGGGCGTGCGGACTATGTGAGCGTGACGGACAATGAAGCGCTTGCGGCCTTTGTGGAACTCTCGCGTCGAGAAGGAATCATTCCGGCGCTCGAAAGTTCGCACGCATTGGCGTACGCCTTGAAATTGGCGCGCGCGAATCCGGAGAAGGAACAAAAACTCATCGTCAACCTTTCGGGGCGCGGCGACAAGGACATCTTTACCGTGAGCCGGATTTTGGAAGAAAAGGGGCTCTTTACCGATGGGCGGCTCGATGTTAACGCTGCCCGGAAATTGACCGACAGCGAAGGAGGCCGTCATGACTGAAAACCGTACCGATCGTTTGGCCCGCTTGTTTGACGGACTTCGTGAAAAAGGTGAGGGGGCCTTCGTGCCCTTTGTAAATCTCTGCGACCCCGACGCGGCGACGTCGGAAGTCGTGATCGAAGCGCTGATTGCCGGGGGCGCAGACGCCTTGGAATTGGGAATTCCGTTTTCTGACCCTTGCGCCGACGGGCCCGTCATCCAGGCGTCTGCCGTTCGGGCGTTGGCTTCCGGCGCGACGACCGCCGGGTGTTTTGAGGTGCTCGCCCGAATCCGCGCAAAGCACCCCGACATCCCGGTGGGCCTTTTGGTCTACATCAACCTCGTGACGGCCCCCGGCGTGGAGGTGTTCTTCAAAAAGGCGGCCGAAGCCGGGGCAGATGCGGTGCTGATTGCAGACTTACCCATCGCCATGCGCGAAGCGGAACCCGAATGGGATCGGGCGGCGCAGGCTGCCGGTCTGCACCTTATTGCGATTGCGCCGCCTGAACTCGATGACGCCAGGGCTGAGGCCATAGCGGAACGCTCGACGGGCTACGTTTATCTCTTGGGGCGTGCGGGAATTACCGGTACGGATAAGAAGGGGCATCTTTCCCAGTCCGTGGTGAAAAAGCTGCGGGACAGAAAAGCGGCGCCCTTATTGTTGGGGTTCGGGATTTCGACGCCGGACGACGTTGCGGCGGCCGTCGCCGGGGGCGCGGACGGCGTGATTGCGGGATCCGCGGTGGTGCAGATCGTCAATCGGTACTTGGGGGATGTGCCCGCCATGACGCGGGAACTCACGGACTATGTCAGAAGGATGAAGGCGGCAACGCGGCAGTAGACACGTTGGCAGCGGCTCCAAAACTGCCGGAGCTGCCTACCGTACCTCTCCGCTTAGTGGAAGAAGCTCTTAAGGAGCTTCAGAATCTTCAGAAGTACCGTTCCGAGCACCACAAGAAGCACCATCAGAAGCAGGAGCGTCGTCCCGTCAATATTGAAATTGAACGTTACTTCGCCGAAGCAGATGATATGTGGCATAATGCCCTCGCACGAGGAAGGGAATGTTGGAGACATCTTTAACCTCGTTGAAATGACGAAGCTCAGTGTTGCGACCACTGGGCTTTCGTCGTATTTGGCGTCAGGTTTTACGGTGCCTGACGGTTCTTCAGCCCTGTCGGAAGCATTCCGATAGGAAGAACTCTTAGGAGCTCCGACGATGAGAGTCAGAACGACGACTAGACCCAGTCCCAACCGTGCTGACGTTAATTTTACTGGATGCTGACTGCAAAAAGATGTTTTTGGCGGGGTAACGACAGGAAAATCGTCATGCAGGATGACGGAAGACTATGTAGAGTTCGTAGCGAACAGTCTGAAGCCAGGGCTAACGAAACCGGCTTCTTCAAAGGTTTTAGGTGGCATCAGCCAGAAAAGGCAGAAATTCAGCAGAATGCAGGAAATTGGCGATGGTAGCAGCCGGTCGTCCGAGCGTCCGGGCTATCGCTTCCGTGCAGTTGCCTTTTATTCGTCTGTCCCGAATGATTTCCTTTTCACTCGGTGTGAGCGGTCCCAACGAGCTCACCATGGGGTTGACGGAAAACTTGCCGGCATTCCAAAGCCGCTTCCAATCGCGCACGGTGGAGGCGGAAACGCCGATTACTTCGGCCGTGCGTTTGTACCCCAGACCTTTTTGAAAGCAGTCGACGGCCGCCTGCCGCTTTTCGGGCGGTAAGGTGATTTTCATGGCTGTGTCAAAAAAACGGGGTGCCGCTTCAGTTCCCGGCACCCCGCCTTTTACGCGTCAGTCAATGCCGTCACCAGACGTAGCGGAAACCGACGTTCCAACGCCAGTTTTCCTTCACGTCGCCGCCGTTCTGCTTTTCGAGGTCAACGTAGGAGTAGGCGTTGTCGGTCCAGTTGAAGTTGGCACCGACGCCGATTTCGTAATACGTGCCGCCGATGTCGTCCTTCATCGTGGAGCGCACTGAGGCGTCGTCAACGAGACTTGCGGTGAATTCGGATTCACCCTTGAAGTCATGCAGGACGGATGCGCGGGCGTAGACCGTTCCCTTCTTGTTGGGGAAGTGGAAGCCCGTACGCACGCCCAAGCGGCCGATCAGGGCTTCGGTGTCTTCCTGACTGATCTTCACACCGTTGGAGGTGGTGAAGTCGTCGCCCAACACGACGCCGTAGGTCAATTCCGCCTGCGGTTCGACGAAGGCGAGTTCGGCAAAGGGAATATGCCAACCGGCTTCAACGCTCGTGGAGAGAGCGTTGTTCTTCGATTTGCCGTCCATCGAACTCAATTCAAAGTCGCTCGAAAGGCGGCTGTATTTGCCGATCAAGTCGACGAACGCACCGTTGTCGGCGAGCCAGGAGCCGTACGCCGCAACGCCGTAGGCCTTGTTGTCGGAACTGCCGTTGTCATACTTGGACGTTCCGTCGGTGTAGGTGAAGGTGCCGCCCACCTTCCAGCCGCTGCCGATGTCGTAGTCGGAACCCAACTGTACGGACGTGCTCTTGCTCGTCACGTTTTGACGGCCGTATTCCTGCTCAGAACCGTAGAAGCGAACCCAGCTGCCGATGCCTTCGGGGCTGTCGCGCAGTTCACCCATACGCTTCGTGAGGTCGTTCATGTCGTGGCGCCAAGCCATCGTTGCCATGGCAGAGACGGAGTTGAAGGCGGTGAGTTTGGTGTTTTCCGTTGTCGTTACGCTTTTGACGGTGCCGCCGGTGGTGTCGGCCGTAATCGCACCGTTTACCGCACCTTCTTTAATGGTGACGATAGTCTTAGAAGTGCCGGCGGACACGGCGCCTGCAGCAGAAGCAAGCGCAGAATTAGCATCGGAAATGTCGTCCGCGTCAATGCCGGTTAATGATACGTTGAGTTTTTCAACTGTACCGTTTGTAGCTTTCAAGGTAGCTGTATTGAGGCTTGTGCCGTCGTTAGTTGTTGCGGCAATGTTAATTGTGCCCCCAGTACCTGCGATCTTTTCAACTACCAGCGTTTGTGATGCGTCGTTTAAATTGATGACGCCATTACTCAGAGTAAGCGAGTTGATGTTTTGGGCGTCACCATATTGGATCCATGTGACGCCATCTTTTTCCGCGGATTCTGCCGTAGAAGTGACTTTAGACGGAGTCCACTGAGCTCCGTCGGACAGGCTCAACTTCAATCCTGTAACCGACAGTTTATCCGTTTGGTCTTTCAGATAATCGGGATAGGAGCGAACTACAGAGCCTTCCCACGAAGAATCTGCGCCCGCTAAATTGATGGTAACGTAAGAATTAATCTTGGCGCCACTATTGTCTTTGTTCCCTGGGGTAGAAAAAGCTAAGTTACCCTTAAGGATGACCTTTTTAGCTGTACCGTTGGCGTTTATATTGACGACGGCATTTCCGCGGGTTTCGATCAATGTAGATCCTTCAGATGAAAGATAAATATTTTCACCTTCGATATCTACTCGACTATTGGAATATGCAGCAATAGCTTGTTTTTTGGCCTCGATGCTGATGTTTTTTGCTGAAAGAGACACAAGGCTTGAATTTTCGTCACGAGTAGTTTGATCGTTGTTGGATTGTCCCCAAATCCCACAAGTCGCCGATTTAATGTTTATGCTATCTGATGCTTGAATCTTAACAAAATTCCCAGTTGCGCCTTTAGCAAAAGCTGATACAGCGTCATAGCCTTTAGCATTTGAGTTGGTGATCGTAATAGTTTTAGTGTTATCGCCGCCAACATAAACTTTTCCGGCCTTACTAGCCAAAATTGTGTCGCCAGTGGTGACATTGTCAAAAACGATGTTCTCAGCCGTAAAGCGATGCGTGGATGATTCATAAGAAAGACCATCGCTGAAGGAAGATTCTGTATGGATATTTTCTGCATCAGCAGCGAATGTACCTTGATAAGAAAGTAAGGCGACGGCTGCGACTATAGCTTGATTGAGTACGGTTCGAGAATTCATGGTAGCTCCCATGCTGTATAAAACGTTGCGCGTGATAAGCGCAACCTAAATAAGCTACGAATTACGATTGAAAATCATAATCGTCGTCTTACGATACCCCCCCCCAGCACCTTTTGTCAAGTTTTCAGTGCACTGAATTTCATGGCGTCGAAGCAGGTGTTTCAGTTGGGGTACACCTGTCGTTTGCAAATTTCCAACAAAACCTCCGCGCATAAAAACTCACCCCGGCAGGAAAGCCCCACCGAGGTGATGTCAACCGATTCAAAGACGCCGTCAGGCCGCTTGTCCGGACGTTTCCGCTGCCTGTGCGAGGTAGCGCTTTAAGAATTCTTTCGTGCGGTCTTTCTTGGGATGCACGAGCACGTCCTTGGGTTTACCCTGCTCAACGACGACGCCGTCCGCCATGAAAACGACCCAGTCCGCGACTTCGCGCGTAAAGGGAATTTCGTGCATGACGACCACCATCGTGAAGCCGTCGTCGGCGATCTGCCGGATGACTCCGAGAACTTCGTCCACCAACTGCGGATCAAGGGCCGACGTGGGTTCGTCAAAAAGGAGGAGATCCGGTTTGATGCAGAGGGCGCGAGCAATCGAAACGCGCTGCTGCTGGCCGCCCGAAAGGCGCTTGGGGTATTTGTTAGCTTTTTCAGCTAGCCCCACGCGCGCGAGAAGGTTCAAGGCGCGCTCGCGCACGATGTCGGGATTTTCCCCGTGCACGTGTACCGGAACTTCCATGACGTTTTCAAGCACCGTCATATGGGGAAAGAGGTTGAAGCTCTGAAAGACCATGCCGATGCGGCTGCGTTGCTTGGCGGTTACCGAGTAGGAGGGCTTCTTCGAGTTTCCCGTCTTAGCGGAAAAAACGCAGGTGATGTTCCCTAAGCGGGATGCCGTAGCCCCTGAAAACACAGGGCTCACGGGATTTAGCGCGGAATGCAGAAAGTTTGCGGTATTACCTCAATGGCGATCGGCATTCTGCGCTATCGTTCTTTCCGTGAAGCCGAACCGTCTTGAGTTCGGCACCAACTTTCAGCGATACGAACATCATGCCCTTCAACCGTCAGACAATCCGCCCGAACGCACGCAACGTGCGCTCCATGCGAATGTGCCGCTCGCTCTGAGCCGCACACCGCAGCGCTTCTGATACGCGTTGAATTTTCTGCGGCGGTGCCGCTTCTTCTCTGAGCTTGACGGCGGATGTCCGTCACGTTCTTCGAACTCAAATTCTCCCTATTTCCATACAATTAACAGGAATCTCACAATGTCGATTCAGTTCAAAAAATCCGTTATTTTGCTCGCGGCGGCCGGCGTTTTCTCCCTCGGACTGACGGGGTGCGGAGATGACGCGAAGTCCGACGTTAAAGTCATCAAGGTCGGTGTCGTCGGCGAATACAACGTGCAGTGGGATACGGTGAACGAAAACCTCGCCGCAGACAAACTCCGCGTGGAACTCGTCAAATACTCGGACTACGCGACCCCGAACCGCGCTTTGGCCGATAAGGAAATTGACTTGAACGCCTTTCAGCACAAGGCTTACCTCGCCAACGACGTGAAACGCAACGGCTACAAGGTGACGGCGATCGGGGACACGGTGGTGACGCCCCTGCGAATCTTCAATAACAAGGCGAAGATTTCGAAGTTGGAAGACATCAAGGACGGCGACAAGATTGCAATCCCCGCCGACCTCACGAACGGCGGCCGGGCGCTGAAGCTTTTGGAAGCGGCGGGCCTTATTGAACTCGATCCCGCGAAGGGTTACGTCCCCAACAAAACCGACATCACGAAGTACAACGTCAAGATTGAAATCGTGGAAGCCGAGTCCGGCATGCTCGCAAATCTCCTTCCCGACGTCGCGGCGGCCGTCATCAATGGCGGGAACGCTTTCACGGCGAAGTTGGATCCCTACAAGGATTCCATCTACTCCGAAAACGTCGATCCGAAGACGAACCCGTACTTTTCGCGTCTCGTGAACGTCATCGTGGCGCGTGACGCGGACGTGAAGAATCCGGACTACCTGAAGGTGGTGAAGGCCTATAACGCTCAGAACGTTGCCCAGACGCTGAAGGACTGTTACAAAGGTGCCTATATTCCGGCGTGGGCGGGCGCTGCGGACTACAAGTTGAAGTAAGCGCGGCCGTTCGGCCGGGGGGTGTCTCCGGCTGACGGAGAAGGACGGATAAACTCAAAAGGACAGAACGATGACGGTACGGCAAACGATTCACGACAAGGTAGCAGAGCGCTTGGCAGTCTACCAACAGGCGGCGCTCGCGATTCACGCGCATCCCGAGACGAGCAACCATGAGTACTTTGCGCAGGAGACACTGACGAAACTGTTGGCAGACGATGGTTTCACGGTCACGAAAGATGTGGCCGGCCACCCCACGGGGTTTACTGCGGTTTATAAAAGCGCGAAGCCCGGGCCCGTCATCGTGTTTCTCGCGGAATACGACGCACTCGCCGGGATCGGGCACGCGTGCGGACATAACCTCTTCGGCGCGACGAGTTCGCTTGCCGGGACGGCGTTAAAGGCCGTCATCGATGAGGTCGGAGGCGAAGTCCGCGTTTACGGTACCCCGGGTGAAGAGGGCGGGGAAAACGGGAGCGCCAAGGGAAGTTTCGTGCGCGAAGGCTTTTTCAAGGACGTCGACGCAGCGCTCTGCGTGCATCCGAGTCAGCGGGGCCACGAACTGACGGGGAAGTCGCTCGCGTGTGCGCCGGTCGACATTGAATTTCACGGTCGGGCGTCGCACGCGGCAAGCGCTCCGGAAAAGGGAATCAATGCCTTGGATGCGCTCATTCAGGTCTACAACTCGATTAACGCCCTGCGGCAGCATCTGACGCCCGACGTTCGGATTCACGGCATCATCACGAACGGCGGCACCGCCCCCAACGTGGTACCCGATTATGCCGCTGCGAAGTTCTACCTGCGGGCGGCGACGGTGCCGACGTTGGATGAGGTGAAACGAAAGGTCGCGGCGATCGTCGAAGGCGCTGCGATGGCAACGGGGGCTACCGGGTCAATGAAGCCCAGTCAGAACCAGGTAGACAACACGGTGCCGACGCCTTCTTTTGATGCGGTCTACGCTGAAGAATTGGCGAAGTTGGGCGAAACGGCGGAACCTGTGTCGGAAAAGAAAAGCACAGGGTCTTCAGACGTCGGGAACGTCAGTCAGGTGATTCCGACCATTCAGCCTCATATCCGTATCAGCGCAACGCCGATTGCGGGGCACAGCGAGGATTTTAAAAAGGCGGCGTGTTCTGAATTGGGGTTGGCGTCCATTGGACTGGGCGCCGAGGTGCTGGCGGCGACGGCGTTACGATTGATCGAGGACCCGGTGTTGTTGGCGCGGATTAAGGCGGAACATGCAGAGAATGTTCGACGTCAGCTGATGCTTTGAGGATATCGTGTCATGTGATCGAAATTGGCATCAGAAACGGTAGCGGCGGTAAGTTCCGTCAGACATTATTAGGGGTGCATAGTAAGAAAGATCGGAAATTTCCATTAAAAATCATTGTAAAAGCGGCAACCTGCCAGGTTGAAGCTTATGGGTTGTGCACGGCTTGTAAATTAACCGCTCATCCTATATAATCCCGCGTCTTTGTCGTCCGGGGAATAGAAAACTTTCGGGAGACAAAGAGTTTGGACCGCCGCTTTGGTAGGCGGCGGACTCGTAAATAGCGCGCCGGACAACATCCAGGTGACTCGGAAGTCCCGAGTAAACCCCGTGTCCGACGTAAGACTGAAATACTTGGAGAAATTCAAATGACCAGCATGCGTGAAATGCTCGAAGCGGGTTGCCACTTCGGCCACCAGACCCGTTTCTGGAATCCTAAGATGGCTCAGTACATCTTCGGTGCCCGCAACAAGATTCATATCATCAACCTCGAAAAGACGGTTGAAAAGTTCGACGAAGCCACGAAGTTCATTCGTGAACTCGCGGCCCGCGGCGGCAAGGTGCTCTTTGTGGACAGCAAGCGCGGCGGCCGTGAAATCATCGTCGAAGAAGCGCAGCGCGCCGGCTGCTGCTGGGTTGACCAGCGCTGGTTGGGCGGCACGCTCACCAACTTCAAGACCGTGAAGCAGACGATCCGTCATCTGAAGGACATGGAACAGACGATCGCCGACGGCGGCCTCGAAAAGATGAGCAAGAAGGAAGCGCTCGACTTCACCCGTGAAATCGAGAAGCTCAACAAGTCCATCGGCGGCATCAAGGAAATGACGAGCCTCCCGGACGCCCTCTTCATCGTTGACGTCGGCTACCACAAGATCGCCATCAGCGAAGCCAACAAGCTGGGTATCCCGGTCGTGGCCGTCGTGGATACGAACTGCAGCCCCGAAGGCGTTGACTACGTGATCCCGGGCAACGACGACTCTTCGAAGGCCGTCAAGATCTACGCCGCCGGCATCGCCGACGCCGTGTTGGCCGGTAAGGCTGACCGTGCCACGGGCGCTGAAGAAGCCCCCGCTGAAGAATTCGTGGAAGTTGAAGCGACGCCCGCCGCTTAATTTTCCCTGAGAGTCATACTCTCTGAAAAAAGGCGCACCTTCAGACCCGCTTCCGGCGAGTCCCGGAATGCGCCTTTTTTTTTAACGCAATCCAATTTTCTCTAGGTTCGGCCTGAGGCCGACCGACTCGATAAGGAGTTCTAAGAATGGCTGTTATTACTGCCGCGATGGTGAAGGCGCTTCGTGAAAAGACCGACGCCCCGATGATGGAATGCAAGAAGGCGCTCACGGAAGCGGAGGGCGACGCCGCCAAGGCTGAAGAAATCCTGCGCGTGAAGCTCGGCAACAAGGCGAGCAAGGCTGCTGCCCGCGTGACCGCCGAAGGCGTGGTTGCCGTTTACATCGCTCCCGATGCGAAGACTGCTGCGATCCTCGAAGTCAACTCCGAAACCGACTTCGTCGCGAAGAACCCCGAATTCCAGCAGATGGCTACCGATGCCGCCAAGCTTATCGCTGAACAGAACCCCGCCGACGTTGCCGCTCTCGCCGCTCTCGAAGTGAACGGCCAGACTCTGGAAGCCGTGCGTAAGAACCTCGTCGGCAAGATCGGCGAAAACATGACCTTCCGTCGCTTCAAGCGCCTCGAAGCGAAGGGCGCTCTGCACCAGTACGTGCACGGCGGCAGCAAGATCGCTGCGCTCGTCGACGTGGTGGGCGGTGATGACGAATTGGCTCACGATATCGCCATGCACATTGCCGCTTCTAAGCCCAAGGCTCTCGACAAGAACGGCATCGATCAGGCTCTGATCGACACGGAACGCCGCGTCGCCATCGAAAAGGCGAAGGAAGCCGGTAAGCCCGAAGCCATGCTCGAACGCATCGCCGACGGTACCGTGCAGAAGTTCCTGAAGGAAGTGACCCTCTTGAACCAGCCGTTCGTTAAGGACGACAAGGTGACGATCGCTCAGCTTCTGAAGTCGAAGAACGCCTCTGTTGCTGACTTCGTGCTCTACGTGGTGGGCGAAGGCATCGAAAAGCGCGTGGACGACTTTGCGGCCGAAGTGGCTGCCCAAACGGCTGCCGCCCGTCAGGCTTAATTGCTGACGACGTCACGCCGCTCGTCGGCGTGACGTGAGAAGCGCGTCGGCGTCATTTTTCCGGAAAGGGAAGGTGACGGCGGCGCGTTTTTTGTTGGGTGAAACCGAACGAAACATCATTCGGGAAAATTCGGGTTTCAAGTCGGCCCGAACCGCAGCTTTTCGCGTTATCATCCGTCCGACTTTTTTCTAGGGCGCGCCCGTTATCCGCGGGGGCGCCCTGTTGTGTACCCGATATGAACGATGAGGAGCAGACGGCTATGACCGACGCGAAGCGTGAACCCAAGTACAAACGCATTCTTCTGAAGCTTTCCGGCGAATCGCTGATGGGGGAGGATGCCTTCGGCATCAACCGTCAGACGCTCGCTTCCATTGTGGAAGACATTAAGGAAGTGCTCGAACTCGGGGTTCAGGTGGGGATCGTCGTCGGCGGGGGTAACATCTTCCGCGGCGTTGCCTTGGGTGCGACCGGCATGGACCGCGCCACGGGCGACTACATGGGGATGCTCGCTACCGTTATGAATGCCATGGCGCTTCAGGATGCGTTGCGCAACGCCGGCGTCGAAGCCCGCGTGCAGAGTGCGCTGACGATCGAACAGGTCGCGGAACGGTACATCCGCGGTCGTGCTCTGCGGCACCTTGAAAAGGGCCGCGTCGTGATTTTCGGCGCAGGCACCGGGAACCCCTTCTTTACGACGGATACCACGGCAGCGCTGCGCGGTGCGGAAATCGGTGCTGAAATCGTTCTGAAGGCAACGAAGGTTGACGGGATTTATTCCGAAGACCCCAAGAAGAATCCGAACGCGACCCTTTACCACGACATCACGTTCAACGAAGCGATGCAGCGCGATCTGAAGGTGTTGGACGCCACGGCCTTTGCGCTCTGCCGCGATCAGAAGCTCCCCATTAAGGTTTTCTCCATCCTCAAAAAGGGCGCCATGGCACGCGTGGTGATGGGTGAAGACGAAGGTACGCTCGTTCATTTATAATCAACCGATTGCCCGAGGGGCGATCCATTTACTTATTTAATCAGTCAGGCCATCATGACCACTATTGCTGAAATCCGCCAGACCGCCGAACACAAGATGACCCGTTCGGTCGAGTCCCTGAAGGAAGAATTCGTGAAGCTGCGCACGGGCCGCGCGTCCGTGGGCCTTTTGGAACACATTTCCGTCGAATACTACGGTTCGATGACGCCCCTGTCTCAGGTGGCCAACCTCGGCGTTGCCGATGCCCGCACGCTCACCGTGCAGCCTTGGGATCGGAAGATGATCCCCATCATTGAAAAGGCGATTTTGACGAGCGACCTCGGTTTGAACCCCGCGACGAGCGGCGATTTGATCCGCGTGCCGCTGCCTCCTTTGACCGAAGAACGCCGTCGTGAAATCACGAAGGTCGTGCGCGCCGAAGGCGAAGACGCCAAGGTCGCGATCCGCAACCTGCGCCGTGATGCCAACGAACTGGTCAAGAAGCTTGAAAAAGCCAAGGAAGTGAGCGAAGACGAAAGCCGCGCCGCGGAAAAGGACATTCAGACCTTGACCGACAAGTACATCAAGTTGGTGGACGCGGCCGTCGCCGACAAGGAAAAGGAAGTGATGACGGTCTAGTCCGTTCCCATCTTCTTCAAAAGAGCTCCGCCGTAGGCTGCATCGCTTTCTGGCGGAGCTTTTTTTCTAAGGACGATTTTTCGAGAGCTATGCCTCAGTCAATTCCTCAGCACGTCGCCGTCATTATGGACGGCAACGGTCGATGGGCGAAAGCCCGTTTTATGCCCCGCATCGAAGGCCACCGGCGCGGAATGCAGGCTTTGCGGCGTCTTACCGAAGCGGCGCGACGCATGGGCGTGAAGCATCTCACCGTTTTTGCCTTTTCGAGCGAAAACTGGAAGCGTCCCGCCGACGAGGTGAACGCTCTCATGAAGTTTTTTGTGATGGGACTGCGTGAGCAGGCAAAGCTGCTGCTTGAAACCGATATTCGGCTGCATGTCGTGGGGGACGTGACGGCTTTCCCCGAAGAGCTTCAGAGAACCATTCGGGAAACGGAAGCGGCGACCGCGCACTGCAGCGCGATGACGCTCAATATCTGCGCCAACTACGGCGGCCGCTGGGATATTACGGATGCCGTTAACCGCCTTATTGCCGCGGGGAAACCCGTGACGACGGAGACGATCAACGATGCTTTGAACCTTTCGTGGGCGGGCCCCGTGGACTTGATGATCCGCACCGGGGGAGAGCAGCGCATCTCCAATTTCATTCTCTGGCAGGCGGCCTACGCGGAACTGTGGTTTACGGAAGTACTGTGGCCGGACTTTGATGCGAAGGATTTGGAAGAAGCCGTCGCTTGGTTCGGAGGACGTGAACGACGCTTCGGCAAGACGGGGGATCAGGTGAAAAACGGCGGTTAAGGGACAAAACCATGCTTAAAACTCGAGTTATCACGGCGGCGGTGTTGCTCGCCGTCTTTGCGGGGGCGTGGTTCGTGTCGCTCCCCTTGTTTGAAACGCTGATGGCAGCGGCATTTATGGCGGCGTTGGGTGAGTGGCTCAAAATGCTGGGCGCCCCGAAAAGTGCGGCGATCGGTGCAGCTGCGGCAACGACGTTGGCCGCGGGTTTCGCGACGTTTGAGGGGTTGTTGCCCCCGGCGGACGTATTGTTCGGGATCATGGCCGCCGTGACCGCGGCTTGGGTCGTCTTGACGGGACTTCTTTTCGCCGCACGCAATACGGGGTTCCGCATGAATCGGATGCTGTCAGGGGTTCTCGCGTGGGTGTTTCCGATTACGACGTGGCTTGGGTTTATGGTGACGATGAGCCGCGGCCTTGTTTTCATGTTGTCCGTTTTTGCCGTAGTGTGGCTTGCGGACATCAGTGCGTATTTCTGCGGCCGGGCGTTCGGGAAAACCAAGATGGCCCCCGCGGTGAGTCCGGGTAAAACCTGGGCGGGTGCGGTCGGCGCGGTGGTCTTTGTGTTTCTTTTTGCCGCAGCGGCGTTTGAATGGCTGCCGCGCGACCTGATTTTCACGAGCCTCGTTTTTGAACGAATGGGTTACGTTGTTGGTTTTGCCGCGGTGTTGCTTCTCGTTGCCATGTCGATTGCAGGCGACCTTTTTGAGTCCGCACAGAAGCGCCAGGCAGGGGTGAAGGATTCGAGCAACCTCCTGCCGGGGCACGGCGGTTTTTACGATCGCTTCGATTCGGCGCAGGCGGTGTTTCCGGCGGCGGCACTGCTGATGTTGGCGCTGTAGTCGGCTGCGTCGTTTACAATCGGCAGGAAGTCAATATTTGAGAGTTATGACGGAGGAGGTATGACGATGGCAAGACCCATCATACTTGGAACGCAAAATTTTGAAAAACTCCGCCGGAATAATGCCTTTTTTGTAGACAAGACCGATTTTATCTGTGAGTGGTGGAAGCGGATGTCGGAAGTCACGTTGGTGACACGTCCCCGACGATTCGGTAAAACCCTGATGATGGATATTGTCGGGTCTTTTTTCTCATCAGCTCAGAACAATCAGGAGACTTTATTTGAGGGGCTAAAGGTTTGGAAAGACGCAGACTTGCGTGCATTGGCCGGTACTTTTCCAGTAATCACCTTGACATTTTCTGGGGTTAAAGGAAAAAATTGGTCTGAAATGCAGAATGAAATCGCTGCTATTATCAGTCCTGTATATGATGATTGGAGATGGTTGGCCGACAATGAACGGCTGAGTCGTCCGGTTCGTAAGGCAATTGCAGAACTATCACCAACAGAATTTTCTCCCTCTTCGCTTACTAACAGCCTACGAGTTTTATCGGGGGCTATTTGGCGGTGCACAGGCAAGAAACCCATAATTTTGCTGGACGAGTACGATGCTCCTATGATCCACGCGTGGAACACGGGGTATTGGAGTGACGCGGTAATGTTCATGCAGTCCTTCATGAACTACACGTTTAAAGCGAATAAAAATATTGAGAGGGGTTTGATCACCGGTGTTACCCGTATTGGCAAAGAGTCCATTTTTTCTGATCTCAATACTCCGGATGTGATTACGGTAACAAGTGAGGCGTATGCTTCGTGCTTCGGATTTACTGAAGCGGAGGTTGAGTCGGCACTGACGGAGTATGAATTAAAAAATAAATGTGAGGTCAAGGCTTGGTACGACGGCTTCACGTTCGGATCGGTTCATGATATTTATAACCCATGGTCCATCATAAAGTTCTTACAGAATCGAAAACTAGAGCCGTATTGGGTTAATACGGGCAATAACCTTTTAGTGGGAAATTTAGTCAAAGCGGCAGGAAAGGATGTCAAGAGTCGTTTTGAAGAACTATTGAATGGAGGACTTGTCCGTACGTATATTTTGGAAGACATTGTTTTCCAAGATCTAAATAAGAATTCCGAAGCCCTCTGGACGTTGCTTGCCTCAAGCGGCTATCTGAAGATAGCGGGGGCTTATAACGACGGTACTTATGATTTAGCGTTGACAAATTTAGAGGTCAAAGAAGCTTTCCAATCTTTGATCAGACATTGGTTCGACGACGGCGACACAAGTTATTCGGATTTTTTGCAGGCCCTTTTTTCGAGGGATGCAGATGAGATGACCGCATCGCTTAATGAATTGATGTCGGCGGTGTTCAGTTACTTTGACACGGATGCAACGAATCCTGAACGGTTCTATCATGGATTTGTTCTTGGACTCTTGGTTACGCTCAAAGGGCGTTATATTGTAAGAAGCAATCGTGAGAGCGGCATCGGACGTTATGACGTTATGCTGGAACCTGTTAAGCCAAGAGAAGACTTCGGCTATGTACTTGAGTTTAAATCACGACGGATTGGGGCTGAAGGTACAATTGAACAGACGGCGGAGTCTGCCTTAAAACAGATTCGTGACAAAAATTATTCCGAAGAGCTTGTAAGCAGAGGATGTGATCCTCAGCGTATCTGCAGTATTGGATTGGCTTTCGAGGGAAAACGAGCTTTTGTCAAAATAGGTTGAGTTCTTCAGAGGCACTTGCGGGTGCCTCTCATTGTTTTGTAGTCTGGTTGTTTGAGGTTGCCTGTGAAACCTCTCGGGGATTCGCTGACCGGTGCGCGTTGAGTACCGACACCGTCTGCAGCAGCACGGAAAGCCCGATGAGCCCGAGTCCCGCCCAGAACGACGCATTGAGTTCGCGCGCCTCGTCAAAAAGCACCATGGCGATGAGAATGGAATATACGGGTTCGAGGTTGTAGGAGAGGTTCACCGTGAAGGCCGAGATGCGCTTTAAGGCGATGAGCTGCAAGAGGTACATGCCGAGCGTGACGACGGTCGCAAAAATGACGAGGTAGGGGACATCTGGCCAGAGCGTGGGGAAAAACGCCGTGTCAGGGACGATCGTAAAGAGAACGGGGAGACAGATCGTGAGGGCGCTGCCGGCTCCCGCAAACTGCCAGAGTAGCACTGTCTGCGGATTGTTCCGTCGTTGGAAGCGCTTCATGTAGATCGCGATGAGCGCCGCCATTGCCGCCGACAGCGTGCCGTAAAAAAGCCCCAGCCGGTAACGCGAGTCAAAGTGAAAGATGAGCGCGATGCCGAGGATCGTTAAAAGCGAAAAACCGATTTCTTTAGCGGAAATCCGAGTGCGGTTCAAGAGCGGTTCAAAAATCGCGGTGAAAAAGCCGATGGTCGAGAAGGCGAGTACCCCGATGCTGACGTTGCTTGCCTTAACGGCCGCGTAAAACGCCATCCATTGAAAGGCGAGAAAGGCCCCGAGCGCCAAATAGGCCAATTTGTCGTGACGCGAAACCACTTCCAATTTCTTCGTCATCACGACGATCGCCAAAAGAACGGATCCCCCGATTACGACGCGCCAAAAAACGACCATATAGGCTGAAAGCGCGATAAGTTTCCCGAAGACGCCGGTCCAACCGGCCAAAAGGATCGAAAGATGCAAGGCGAGAAAGGCGTTTTGCATGGGTTCTCAGGAAAGTTGTAGGAAACGCAACCACGTAATCATAGGGCGAAAGCCGAAAATGGTGAAAAAGTGCGTCCGAGAGTTTGGAAATGCGCTTGCGACAGGCTAAAATAAACGACTTAGTTTGAATCGGTCGATCGGTGCGGCGGGACATTCGCCCTCGGTCGGATTGGGAATCCTCAGCGACTCAGCACATCTTCTGGCGAGTGTTAAACATGACTAAGTACGTATTCGTAACCGGCGGCGTTGTCTCCAGTTTGGGTAAGGGCATCGCCGCCGCTTCTTTGGCGGCCCTTCTTGAATCCCGCGGGCTCAAGGTGACGATGATCAAGCTCGATCCCTACATCAACGTGGATCCGGGTACGATGAGTCCCTTCCAGCACGGCGAAGTGTTCGTAACGGAAGACGGGGCCGAAACCGACCTTGACTTGGGTCACTACGAGCGCTTCATCTCTTCGAAGATGCATCGCTTCAACAACTTCACCACCGGCCAGATCTATAAGAGTGTTCTCGAAAAGGAACGCCGTGGCGAATACCTCGGTAAGACCGTGCAGGTGATCCCGCACATCACGAACGAAATTCAGGAATTCATCCTTCGCGGTGCAAGAAATTCCTGCGGCGGCGAATGCGACGTGGCCGTGGTGGAAATCGGCGGTACGGTGGGCGACATTGAATCGCTCCCCTTCGTGGAAGCGATCCGCCAGATGAGCTTCCGCGTGGGCCGCGGCAATGCCTGCTTTATTCACCTCACGCTCTGCCCCTACGTGGCCGCCGCGGGTGAATTGAAGACGAAGCCCACCCAGCACTCCGTGCAGAAGCTGCGTGAAGAAGGCGTGTACCCGGATCTGCTCCTGTGCCGTGCCGACCGTGAAATTCCGGAAAACGAACGCGCGAAGATTGCACTTTTCTGCAACGTTCCGATGGACTGCGTCATCAGCGTCACGGATGCGAGCACCATTTACGAAGTGCCCCTGATGCTGCACGCTCAGAAGATGGACGACCTTGTGTGCGAAAAGCTGCAGTTAAAGACTCCGCCCGCCGATTTGTCGCAGTGGCAGGAAGTCGTGCGCCGCGTGAAGAATCCGACGAAGGAAGTGACGATCGGTATGGTCGGTAAGTACATCGACTACGCCGACAGCTATAAGAGCTTGAACGAAGCTTTGACTCACGCCGGCATCCGCACCGAAACCCGCGTGAAGACGCGTTTCATCGACGCCGAAGGCATTGAAAAGGACGGCACAGGCGTGCTCGAAGGCCTGGACGCCATTCTCGTGCCGGGCGGTTTCGGCAAGCGCGGCACCGAAGGCATGATCCGCGCGATCGAATACGCCCGCGTGCACGACATTCCGTTCTTGGGGATCTGCCTCGGCATGCAGACCGCCGTCATCGAATTTGCGCGCCACGTCTGCGGGTTGGGCGGCGCCAATTCCACGGAATTTGATCTTGATACCCCGCATCCCGTGGTGGCCCTCATCACGCAGTGGCTCGATAAGACCGGTAAGGTCGAACACCGCGACGAAAAGAGCGATTTGGGCGGTACGTTGCGTCTCGGCAGTCAGAAGGTGCCGGTGCAGGCCGGAACTCTGGCGCACGCGATTTACGGCGATACGGTCTGCGAACGTCACCGTCACCGCTACGAAGTGAACAACGCCTACGTGCCGCAGTTTGAAGCGCACGGCATGAAGATTTCCGCCCGTACGCCGAGCGAAAATCTTCCCGAAATGATGGAGTTGCCTGATCACCGCTTCTTCTTCGGGGTGCAGTTCCATCCGGAATTCACGTCGAATCCGCGCACGGGGCATCCGCTTTTTGAAGCGTTTGTGAAGGCGGCGCTCAAGTACCAGGCGGAAAAGACGAAGTAATTCGGTTTGTGAAGTGATTCACATGACGGGCGTCCGAATGGGGTACCGCTGCCGCAGAGCTCTGCGGCCGTCGGGCTCGCGGGCGCCCGTTTTCTTTTGAGGTTGTTCGATGAAACTCTGTGGGTTTGATATCGGTTCGGATCGCCCGTTTTTCCTTATTGCCGGCCCCTGCGTGATTGAAAGCGAGGCGATGGTTTTGGACATCGCCTTTCGGATGAAGGAAATCACCGATAAATTGGGGATTCCCTACCTCTTTAAAGCGAGTTTTGACAAGGCAAACCGCACGAGCGGCAAAAGTTTCCGGGGTCCGGGTCTCAATGAAGGCCTGCGGATTCTTTCTGAAGTGAAGGCGAAGGTGGGCGTTCCGGTTCTGACCGACGTCCATACGGAAGCCGAAGTCCCTGAGGTTGCGGCGGTCGTCGACATGCTGCAGACTCCGGCGTTTTTGTGCCGCCAGACGGATTTCATTCATGCCTGCGCGAAAAGCGGTAAGCCCGTCAACATCAAGAAGGGGCAGTTCTTGGCGCCGCATGACATGGTGAACGTCGTCAAAAAGGCGCGCGAAGCTGCGCTTGAAGCGGGGCTTGATCCGGACAGCTTCACCGTGTGCGAACGCGGGGCGACGTTCGGGTACGGGAACCTCGTTTCCGACATGCGCAGTCTCGCCATCATGCGCGAAACCGGTGCGCCCGTCGTTTTTGACGCGACGCATTCCGTGCAGCTTCCGGGCGGCAACGGGACAAGTTCCGGGGGCGACCGCCGCTTTGTGCCGGTGCTTGCGCGTGCGGCGACGGCGGTCGGCGTGGCGGGGCTATTTATGGAAACGCATCCGACGCCTGAAAAAGCCTTAAGCGACGGCCCCAATTCCGTCCCGCTCGACCGCATGGAAGAGCTCCTTACCCAATTAAAGGCGATCGATAGCCTTGTGAAATCGACGCCCTATCTTGAAAACGATTTTTCCTGATTCGATTTAACCCTAAAAAGGATTACATCATGAGTTCCATTATTGATATCGTCGGCCGCGAAGTGTTGGACAGCCGCGGCAATCCCACGGTCGAAGCCGAAGTGTATTTGGAAAGCGGCGTCGTCGCCCGTGCGGCGGTTCCCTCGGGCGCCTCCACCGGTGTGCGCGAAGCGATTGAACTCCGTGACGGCGACAAGAAGCGCTACGGCGGTAAGGGCGTCTTGAAGGCCGTGATGAACGTGAACGGCGAAATCGCCGACGCGATCCTCGGGCTCGAAGCGAGCGATCAGGAATTTATCGACAGAACGATGATCAAGTTGGACGGCACGGACAATAAGTCCCGCCTCGGCGCGAACGCTATTCTCGCCGTCTCCATGGCCGTGGCGCGCGCTGCGGCCGAAGAGTCGGGGCTCCCCCTTTACCGCTACTTCGGCGGCATGGGGGCCGTGCAGCTTCCGGTGCCGATGATGAACGTCATCAACGGCGGTGCGCACGCCAACAACAACCTCGACCTGCAGGAATTCATGATCATTCCGGCGGGGGCTCCCTCCTTTAAGGAAGCGGTGCGCTACGGCGCCGAAGTCTTCCATGCCTTGAAGAAAATCATCAACGCGCACGGCATGAGCACCGCCGTGGGCGACGAAGGCGGTTTTGCTCCGAAGTGCGAAAGCCACGAAGAAGCGATCGAACTCATTCTTCAGGCCATTAAGGAAGCGGGTTTTGAAGCCGGTAAGGACTTCTTCCTGGGTCTTGACTGCGCTTCGAGCGAATTCTACGAAGACGGCCGCTACGTCATGAAAAAGAGCAGCGGCAAGGCGCTCACCGCCGAAGAATGGGCCGCGCAGCTTGAAAGCTGGGTCGAAAAGTACCCGATCATCTCGATCGAAGACGGCATGGCCGAAGGCGATTGGGAAGGCTGGAAGATGTTGACCGACCGCTTGGGTAAGAAGGTGCAGTTGGTGGGGGACGACCTCTTCGTGACGAATCCCAAGATTCTGAAGGAAGGGATCGAAAAGGGGGTCGCGAATTCGATCCTCATCAAGGTGAACCAGATCGGTACGCTCTCCGAAACCTTTGAAGCGATTGAAATGGCCAAACGCGCCGGCTACACCGCCGTCGTTTCGCACCGCTCGGGTGAAACGGAAGATTCGACGATTGCCGACATCGCCGTGGGGCTCAACGCCGGTCAGATCAAGACGGGGTCGATGAGTCGCTCGGATCGTATGGCGAAGTACAACCAGCTGCTGCGAATCGAAGAGCACTTGGGCGACGCCGCAGTGTACCCGGGACTTGCGGCCTTTTACTGCATCCGTCGCTAAGGAGTGACGCATCGTGTCGTTTCGGCACTGGGCCTGCCTCATCGCGCTCGCACTCGCCGTGGCCATTCAGTGGCCGCTGTGGTTCGGGCGCGGGGGCGTGCTGCGCATGCAGGCACTGGAGGCGGAACTGACGAGCGTACGCGCCGCCAATGACCGCCTCAGGGCCGAAAACGATGCGGTCGCCGCAGAAATCGAGTCGCTTGAAAACGGGAGCGGAGCCGTCGAGGAACGCGCCCGTATGCGGCTCGGCATGATTAAAAGCGACGAGATCCTCTTTCGTCTCGTACCGAAGGGCCAGGACAAGACGAAGCTGCCGCCCCTTGAGACGGAAGAAAATCTCACCAAGGGCGGCAAGGTTTTCGTTCCCAAGCGCGGAAATCTCTACGTGCCCGGCGAGTCGACCGATTCCGCCAAAACAAATCGGGTTCAAAGCCTTACCGAAACTCTTCCCTAGGCTCTTGAAAGTTGAGACCGTCGTCCCCACATAGGGAGCATCGATGGTTTTTGTGAACCGCCCGTGTGCGGTTCTTCTCTTTTGGGAGACTACGTTTTATGGCAGCTCAAGTGCATGGGTTTCAGACTGAAGTCGCAAAGCTTCTGAACCTCTTGGCCAATTCCCTTTATTCCAACAAGGAAGTGTTCCTTCGCGAACTGATTTCCAACGCGTCCGACGCCTTGGATAAGCTGCACTTTCTGTCGCTCACCGACAGCACGGTGCTCGGGAATGATCCGATGCTGCGCGTCCGCGTGAGGGCCGATAAGGACGCGGGGACCCTCACGATCAGCGACAACGGCATCGGCATGACGCTTGAAGAAGCCAACGAACACTTGGGGACGATCGCCAATTCCGGTACTGAAGCTTTCTTTAAGAACCTTACCGGGGAGCAGGCGAAGGATTCGCAGTTGATCGGCCGCTTCGGCGTGGGCTTTTATTCCGCCTTCATCGTCGCGGATAAGGTGACGGTTTACTCGCGCTCGGCCAAATCCGCCGACGGCAAGGGCGTTAAATGGGAAAGCGACGGCACCGGTACCTACACCTCCGAAGAAATCGATCGCGCAGAACGCGGTACCGACATCGTGCTGCATCTGAAGGCGGACGAAAAGTCGTTCCTTGAAACTTGGACGCTGCGCTCCGCGATCACGAAGTATTCGGATCACATCGCGGTTCCCGTCTACCTCTGGGAAGAAAAAACCGAGGCTCCGAAGGAAGGCGAAAAGGTCGACGAAAAGAAGGAACCCGTCTTTGAATGGGTGCAGGTCAACAACGCCAAGGCCCTTTGGACCATGTCGCCGCGCGACGTCACGCCGGAGCAGTACAAAGAGTTTTATAAGCACCTGACGCATGCTTACGACGAACCCTTGGCATGGGCGCACAACAAGGTGGAAGGCGACCTTGAGTACACGTCGCTTCTCTATATTCCGAAGGAAGCCCCGTGGGATCTCTACAACCGTGAAAACGAACACGGCCTGAAGCTCTTCGTGCAGCGCGTCTTCATCATGGACAAGGCCGAACAGTTCCTGCCGAATTACCTCCGCTTTGTGAAGGGGCTCGTCGACACGAACGATCTGCCCCTCAACGTCTCGCGCGAGATGCTGCAGGAAACGAGCGTGACGCAGAAATTGAAGAAGGCGTTGACGCGCCGCGTGCTCGGCATGCTCGAAAAGATGGCGAAAGACGAACCCGCCAAGTATGCCGACTTCTGGAAGCAGTTCGGCCGCGTGATGAAGGAAGGTCCCGTGGAAGATTCCGCTAACCGTGACGCCGTCCTCAAACTCCTGCGCTTTGCGTCGACCCACAACTCGACGGACGAACAGAACGTGAGTCTCGATGATTACGTCGCGCGCATGAAGGAAGGCCAGAAGAAGATTTACTACCTCGTGGCGACGAGCTGGCAGACGGCAAGCACTTCGCCTTACCTCGAAGAATTGAAGAAGAAGGGCGTGGAAGTGCTCCTTCTCTGGGAACGCATTGACGAATGGCTGATGGGCAACCTCTTTGAGTTCGAAGGCAAGGAATTCGTCTCCGTCACCGCAAGTGACCTGCAGTTGGGCGACTTGGCCGACAAGGAAGAAGAAAAGAAGTCGCAGGAAGTAGCCGAAAAGAGTAAGCCTCTGGTTGAACGCTTCAAGAAGGCATTGGGTGACAAGGTCACCGACGTGCGCACCACGACCCGTTTGACGGATTCGCCGAGCTGCGTCGTTGCCGAAGCCGGAAGCTTTGTGTCTGCCCAGATGCGACGTATGTTTGAAGCGGCGGGGCAGGCTGTTCCCGAAGCCCGCTACATTCTCGAAATCAATGCCGATCATCCGCTGATTGCGAAGGCCGCGGCGAGCGACGAAGCCACCTTTGCCCGCTGGGCGCAGGTAATCCTCGATCAGGCCGTTCTGACCGAACAGGGTACGCTAAAGGATCCCAACGGGTTCATCCGTGAACTTAATGCGCTCTTGGCGAAGTAATCACAAACCTAGCCAAACCACGGAAAAGCCGCCTTCGGGCGGTTTTTTCGTGTCCGGTACCGGGCTTGGTGCGGTCAGGGGATGAGAATAAGGAGAACATCTTAATCGGAACGCCGTAGAAAATCACCGGAAGAGGGGACGAGGAAGCTGAAAATAATTATGTCGGATCAGGACCGTAACGCCGTCGGTACTGTGCAGGGTGACAATACGCCGCAAGGGAGACAATCATGCAGACGGGACTTTTGGTCTTTACGGATTTTGTGGGGATCGTGGCTTTTGCCTTAGCGGGGATTCTTGCTGCGGAGGGGAAGAACGTTGATCCCGTGGGCGTTTTTGTCATGGCGTTTACGACGGCATTCGGGGGCGGCATCGTGCGCGACCTCATTATCGACAATCGGCCCATGTACTGGATTACGCACGAGGAATACGTCTGGGTGACGCTCTTAATGACGGCGGTGGCGCCGGTCGTTATCCGGCGGTTTCGGGATAAGACGCTTCATACGCTTTTTGTGTGGTCGGACGCCGTTGGGCTCGGATTTTTTGCGGCGGGCGGTACCTCGCTCTCGCTCACGGCGGGGCTTCCGGCGTTGGCGTCGGTGCTGATGGGAGTCTGTACCGGCGTGTTCGGCGGCCTGCTGCGCGACGTCTTTTTAAATCGTCTGCCGATGGTGATGTCGGACAAGCAGCCCTATGCCTCGGCAGCGTTTGCCGGGGGGTGGGTTTACGTATTGTTGAACTACTGCGGCGTTTCCGAATTTGCGGCGGTTTTCGGGGCGACGTTCCTGATTGTTGCCCTGCGGATGATTTGCTGGTATTGCAACTGGGAGGTCATAAATTATGACGTGCTTCGCCATCGGCGAAATATTCGCCAAACTACTGAAAAGCAGACTCCGAGTAGGTGAAAACCGACAAACGGAATCGAAACCCGCGGCCAAAGTCGTTTGCTTCGGGTGGAGCGTGACGCCGGCGTCGTTCTTTATTCGGCGAATCGCAACACACTAAACAAGACCCCGCGAAGGGGAAGTTCGCGGGGTTGTCGAGCTATCTCGGCTGGCGAATTAATATTCGTCAAAGATACGCTGGATTTCCTTTAAGTCACTGGTCTTGGTGAGTGCCAACTGCAGCAGCAGCCGCGCCTTCTGGGCGCTCAACGTGTCGCCGTCCAAGAAGTGTTCGTCCGTCCAGCGTCTAATCGAGGGCACCGTGGGACCGTTGCCGACGCGGGCTGAACGTACGATGACGACGCCCTTCTTCTGCGCCTTCACAAGCGCCTTTTCTGTGTCCTGATGAATGGAGCCGTTGCCGGTGCCGTCGTGAATGATGCCCTTGGCACCGGCCTTGACAGCGGCATTAACCATCACGCCGTCGGCGTTCACGTGAGAATAGACGATGTCGACGCGCGGCAGTTCCTTCAGGCCCTTCACGTCGAATTCACTCTGAGTCGTATGACGGCGCGTGGATTCCTTGTAGAACTTCACCTTTCCGCCGGCTACATACCCTAAGACGCCCAATTCCGGTGCCTTGAAGGTGGCGACGTTGGTGGTGTTCGTTTTCGTGACGTCGCGAGCGCCGTTGATTTCGTCATTCATGGTGATCATGACGCCCTTGCCGACGGCCTCTTTACTCACCGCCACCCGCACGGCGTTCAAAAGGTTCATCGGACCGTCCGCGCTCATCGCGGTCGCAGGACGCATGGCCCCCACGAGCACGACGGGTTTGTCGCTCTTCACCGTGAGGTTGAGAAAGTAAGCAGTTTCTTCAAGGGTGTCCGTGCCGTGCGTGATGACGATGCCCTGCACATCATCGCGAGCGAGCAGTTCGTTCACGCGGTTCGCCAGTCTCAGGAGCGTCGGCGTGTCCATGTTGTTCGAAGAGATCTTGACGATCTGTTCGCCGTCGACCTGAGCGATGTCCTTAATCTGGGGGACAGCATCAATCAAGGTCTGAATGCCGATTTTGCCGGCTTCGTACCCGGTGGTCTGCGTCGCGGAAGCAGCGCTCCCGGCAATCGTGCCGCCCGTGGCGAGAATGCGCACGCCCGGGAGATCCGCGGCGAGGGATGCGCCGCAGGCGAAGGTGACCGCCGCGGCGATCAAGGCTTTTTGGAAGAATTTCATAGTGTTTTCTATCCTTGGTTTCGGCGCCGACTCAGGGAAAAGCCGACACACCAAGTGTATTCTAGTACATCCTTAACTTCCCAAAAAAGTTGCACTCAGACGCTATGGAGCTTGTAGAAAGTTCATAAGCTCATTGTAGCTTCGGTT
>UQUM01000007.1 GCA_900544255.1 uncultured Sutterella sp. | reverse complement strand
AGGACTTCCTGCGCTTTAGCTTCAAAATCAGGGTCCTTTTTCTCCAGGTAATAGCGGATACGGTGCGGCTTGATCTCGCCTTCTTCGAGAATTGTCCAGATCGTAGACTTGGAGGCTTTCCCTAGAGAGTCCCCAAAGTGGTGTTCCTTCGCATGCTTGCGTACGTAGACCGCAAGAGTCTCCATTGACCAAAGCGCTTGCGTCGGCCCATCCGACAAATCCTTCGGCGGCGTGCAGGCCAGAGAACGTACCCAAGTACGCGCATCATCACTGATCGTTGCAGGGCGTCCGCTGCGCTTGAGATCCTCCAGAGCCATCATTGGACCGATCTGTAATGCCTTCCGCAGAAAACGGGCGACCGCGCTCACTGAAAGCTTGGCTTCCTCTGCAAGCTCTTTTTGTGGCTTTCCGCTGGCCGCGCCTAGCAGAATTCGGGCGCGTTGCACTTGGCGATGCTCTGCCGTGCGTGAATTGGCGATCTGAGTCAATGAGGTAACTTGTTCTGGAGTGAGGGTTAGAGGGGTAACGATGGGGCGGCCGCGAGGCATGAGGAGGCTCCAGTAGATGAGGAGCCTCCAATTATACCAGAACCAGCTATTTAATGGCTTTATTTGCAGAACGTTATACTAGGGCTGACGTCGGCGGCGATTGTACCGAAGCAGGGCGTTTTCGTCGGTTGACTGAAACGGAAAGATCACCCGACGGGCGCGGCGGACTACGGACGCAGCCGGGATAAGAGGCTTTCCTGCGGATGCTGAACGACGGACTGAACGCCCGTAAGTTCAAAGAGGGTATCCGCGAGATTGTCGTGAGTGACCGGCACGTCGATGAAAATGCCGTCGCGGATTGGCAGCGGGAAGCTGAGAAAAAGGGGCTCGTCTTAGTGTGGTAGGATCAATCGACGACGATTCCGCAGGTAAAAAGCGCGTTTGCCGAATCCGTGATCGACAACCTGTTGCGAAACGCCCTTCAGTACACCGAGCGGGGGCAGGTAACGGTGGTACTCACCGATTGCTCGCTTTCTGTGGCGGACACGGGGCGCGGCATCGCCGACGAAGAAAAGACGAGTGTGCTGCAGGCTTTTGTGCGTGGGGATACGGCCCCCGGGGAAGGCTACGGTTGGGGGCTTTCGCTCGTACGGCGCATCTGTCGCAAGGAAGGGTGGGTGTTGTCATTTGCGGACAATCCGCCTAAAGGCACGATTTTTACGGTGACATTCCGGAATAAAACAACGACTTTGACGTAACATTACAGGATCCGTTCGCGAAAGCGCCCAGGGGCGTTTTGCGTGTTTTTTGGCTCCAAGGCCGTAAAGCGAAGGTCCCTCGTGCCCCAGATTGATAAAGATACCCCAATTCTTACTGTCGCAGAATTGAAGCGCCTTTTGACGGTGCTCACTTCCCTTTTTGATGTCGCCCGCATCGTGAACCCGTACGACACGGCCGTTCTGAGCATCAAAGACGACGGCCGGGTGGAAGGGACCCCCTACACCTGCTTTAAGGTCTGGGGTAAACATCAGCGCTGCGCCAACTGCACGAGTCGGGAAGCGGACATTTCGCACTGCCGTAAGGACAAGTACGAGTACGTCAAAAACAGCATCTTCTACGTGGTTTCAAACCCCATTGCCTACCGGGACGACAAGGGCGACGTGCACCCCGTGGTGCTCGAAATTGTGAGCCATGTGTCGGATCATTTGGCCGGCGGCCGCTTCGGTCGCCGCTCGATCATCGATATCATTGACGAAGACCAGAAGAAGATTTATTCGGACGAACTGACGGGGGCCTACAACCGTCGGTATCTCTTTGAAAAGATCATCAACTCCAATCATTCCAACGACTTCACTCTCATCATGGTGGATGTGCACCGCTTTAAGGAAATCAACGATAAGTTCGGGCATGCCGTCGGCGACAAGGTGCTCATGGCTGTTACCAAGAACCTGCGGGAGTCCGTGAGGGAAGGCGATTACGTCGTGCGTTACGGCGGGGAT
Source organism: uncultured Sutterella sp. (assembly GCA_900544255.1). Classification (GTDB taxonomy): domain Bacteria; phylum Pseudomonadota; class Gammaproteobacteria; order Burkholderiales; family Burkholderiaceae_F; genus Duodenibacillus. The sequence goes on along the minus strand of UQUM01000007.1, from coordinate 72,097 downwards.
GAATTCCTGGTCATTCTCAACCACTGCGGCGAAAGCCGGGCCAAACAGGCCGTGCCGCGTATTCGGGCAGGGTTAAGTCACGTGAAGGTCGAGGGAAGCGACGATACGGTGTCATGCGACGTAGGGTACGTGACGACTGACGAGTTTGACGGTACTGAAAACAGTTTCATGGCGCTTCTTGACGCGGCCGACAAGGCGATGTACGAAGAAAAGCGCCTGCACTACACGCAGGAAGGCATTCAGACGCCGTGGTAGTCAGACGCCTCGGAGGTGTCTCAGAACGTCTGACAAAAGACGCGTGGCTATCAAGGCGCCGTGCAGCGTCCGGTCTGCCAGGCTGATGCCGTAGCAGCGACGGAGATCGTCCAAGCGGTTGTGACGAAGGTTCAGCGTGCGGCGCAAAGGTGACGGGATCGAATTCGATCGCCGCCACTTCGCACAGACGATTACGGGGCCTCGAAAGGCCCGTGCTTTCCGTGTCAAGACACGGAAAGCACGGCATCAGAGAACGCGCTTTAAAAAGGCGCGGGTGCGTTCTTCCTTGGGGTTGACGAGAACGTCGTCGGGTTTTCCTTCCTCGACGATGACGCCGCCGTCCATAAAGATCACGTGATCCGCCACTTCGCGGGCAAAGCCGATTTCGTGCGTGACGACGATCATCGTCATGCCTTCGTCGGCAAGGCTCTTCATGACGGACAAAACTTCGCCCACGAGTTCGGGGTCAAGCGCCGACGTCGGTTCGTCAAAAAGAATCGCCTTCGGATCCATCGCGAGCGCACGGGCAATCCCTACGCGCTGCTGCTGGCCGCCCGACAACCGCACGGGGTATTCGTCGGCTTTGGCGGCAAGTCCCACGCGTTCCAACATCTTCAGGGCCTTTTTCTTGGCTTCTGCGGCGCTGCGGCCTGCGACCACCATCTGGCCCAGCATGACGTTTTCCAAGACCGTCTTGTGCGGCCACAGGTTAAAGCGCTGGAACACCATGCCCAAGTGTTCACGAAGCTTATTGATGTTCGTCTTGCGGTCGGTGACTTCGACGCCGTCCACGTTGATGGATCCCGAGTCCGGATCTTCCAAGGCGTTGATGCAGCGCAACATCGTAGATTTGCCGGAACCTGAGGGCCCGAGGATCACCACTTTTTCGCCGCGATGAATGTCGAGGTCAATGCCCTTTAAAACGTGCAGATCGCCGTAGCTCTTTTTGAGTCCCTTGATCGAAATCATCACGGGATTGTCGTTCACCGAACTCATTTGTCGTCTCCTTTGCCCAGACGTTTTTCAAGGATGTGAATCAGCCACGCGAGCCCCAGGGTCATCACCCAGTACATGAGAGAAATCGTGAGGTACGGTTCCCAATAACGGGCGGAAGCGCCTGCGACCGTACGCGCTGCGTACGCGAGTTCCGTAAGCCCGATGGCGGACACAAGCGACGAGTCCTTCAAAATGGCGATGGCGTTGTTGCCGAGCGCGGGGAGCATGCGGCGGAAGGCCTGCGGCAGAATGATGTGGCGCATGCATTGCCAATACGTCATGCCGACGCTGCGGGCGGCTTCGGCCTGGCCCTTATCGAGGGACTGGATGCCTGCGCGGAAGACTTCGCTCATGTAGGCCCCGGCGTTCAAGGAAATCGCGAGGAAACCGGCGATGAGGGCGCCGTAGCTGCCTCGGAGTTCCCGCGCGAGAGACCCGCTGATGATGAGGCCGTCCACCGGATGGATGAAGACGGGGAGTACCGCAAAGTACATGAGGAAGATCTGCACGAAAAGCGGCGTACCACGGAAGAAACTCACCCAGATCGTGACGGGCCACCGCACGCCGTAGTGCAGCAGCGTCTTCCAAGGATCGTGCCGGGCGCTTGCCATGCGGGCCATCCCGAGGAGCATGCCGAGGCACACGCCGCAGATGACGCAGGCAAGAGTGAGTTTGATGGTCATGCCGGCCCCTTCTACGAAGAGGGGCCAGTATTCAGCCAGTACGTCTAAGCGAAATCCACTCATAGTTTTGGGTTGTGTTTTAAGAGGGAATGAAAATAAAAAAGAGTGACTCTGCATGAAAAACCCCGAAAGACGCCGGCAGGAACCGCGTTTTCGGGGAATTCGGATCAACCTTGCGGCTGATTACGGAATCGGAAGGGTCGGTACGGGGGCCTTTTCGCCGAACCACTTGCGGTAGACCTTCGCGTAAGCACCGGAAGCGATCACTTTCTTGAGGCCTTCGTTCACGTCGTTCAACACCTTGGTGTTGCCCTTACGTACGCCAATACCGAAATACTGGTCTTCAAAGGACACGTCGCGCGTCATGTTGAAGTCTTTATCCGGGTTCTGCTGCGCGTAGTAGGCAAAGACGCCCACGTCGCCTACGGCGGCATCCACGCCGCCCGCATTGAGTTCCTCAAGAGCGAGGGGGGTATTGTCGAAACGCTTGATGTTGGGGGAAGCCTTGCCGAAAGCTTTGCTCGACACGACGTCGCCCGCGGAATTGGCGCACACGGCGATGTTCTTACCCTTCAAGTCCTTCAGGGAATTCACCTTCAGGTCTTTCTGCGTGAGGATCAACTGGTGCGCGGCAAAGTACGGGTAGGAGAAGTCTACGTTCGCCTGGCGCTGCGGGGTGATGGTGATGCCGCTCATAATGATGTCGCGGTCACCGTTTTTGACGGACTCGAAAATGACGCCCCAGAGGGTGTTCACAAACTTTACCTTAAAGCCCTGAGCCTTGGCGATTTCCTTCATCAGATCGATATCGAAACCGACGATTTCCTTGTTGGGCGTCTGGAATTCGAAGGGACGGTAGGTGGCACCCGTGCCCACGGTGTATTCAACCGGAGCGGCGGAAACGGTGCCGGTAAAGAGGGTCGCGGCAGCAGCGGCAGCGACGAGCAGACCTTTCATTGACATGGTGTGCAGTCTCCCTGACGGGGTTCAAAAAAGAAGTGAGGCGTGCAATTCTGAGCAAAGGCGCGGGGAGTTCCCGACACAGGACCGCGATCTTTTCACGAGTTGTACTCTATCTGAGGACGCAATTGTGAAGAAAATTGCGGGGGATTGCCAATTCCTAAGTTTTTCAGAGGGAAAACCCGGGGTTCCCGGGGGTGTCAGAGCGATGAAACGGCGCTTTTTCCTCGGCGTAATTCAACGAAGAAGTTGACGACGGGCAGCAGCCACAGATAAAACGCCGCGAGAACGCAGGTCGCGGGAGCGCCGATCGTGGCGATGGGAACGGCTCCTGCGATCGACCACGGAATGAGGGGCGGAATGATGATGGCGGTATTTTCAAGATGCGCAGCTCTCTCCGACGCATTCGGGCAGATGGGGCGCGAGAGTTGTTCCGTGAGCAGTACGGCAAGCGCCTGATTGCATGAAACGGCGCTTGTCACCAGGGCCGTGAGGAACACGGTGCCGAAAGGGGTGATTTTTCGGGCAATCCGCGGTATTTGGGTTTCCAGGGCCCGAATGAGTCCCGTGCCTTCAAAAAGGCCCGAGAACGTCGACGAAATGAGGACGATGAGGCAGACGGAGACCATTGAAATGAGACCGCCGCCGTTAAGCATGGCGCCGACTTCTGCGTCCGGCGCCGTGTAGCCGGCGATGAGTGTTTGAGCCACCGTCGACCAAGACATATGCTGCCAAAACACGCAGAGCGCGACGGCGGCGAGGATGCTCGCCGTCATGGCCCAGCGGATGGCGGTTTTGCAGAGCACGAGACCGATGAGGATGACCGCGGGGACGTAGGTGACGAGACTGAGGTCAAACTGTCGGGCAAAGACGGACGTGATGTTGAGGTCAACGGCGTGGCCCGGAAGCAGGAATCCGAGCGCCGTCCAAAGAAGGACGGCCAAAGCCATGGGAAGCGCCCCCGTGACGAGCATTCGTCGGATGTTGGCGTAAAGCGACGTATGGGTGACGATCGCCACCAAGGCCGCACTCGTGGAAACCGGGGAACAGCGGTCGCCCACGAAGACGCCCGCCAAAACGGCGCCGCCCGCAAGAAAGGGGTCGACTCCCATGGCGTTCGTCATCGTCATGCTGATGACGCCCAAGGTGGCAGCGGTGCCGAATGAGGTGCCGAGCAGCGTGGAAACGGCGCCGTTGATGAGGAAGACGGTCGTGAGACTCCAGGCGGGGGAAATGAAGCCCGAGGCGTCTCCCACGAGGCGCGCGATGGTGCCCGAAGCACGCCAGGAGCCGGTGAGCATCCCGATTAAGCCCATGACGATGACGATGCCGGCCGTGGCCTTGACGCCCTTCATCATCATGGGAAAAAGCGCCCGGAGGGTAAAGCCCTTGAAAAGGCCGTACCCCGTAAAAACGAAAAAGCCGAAGCAGAGCGCGAAAACGACCGACACCCCCGTCGTGGCACAGACGACGATGGCGGCGGCAAAAAGAAGGAGCGCACAGGCTTCGGCCATGACGGACTACCGGTTGGAGGAAAGAAGGTAAGTGCCGAACGTATGGGCTTCGGCAAGAACGTGTCCGACCATTGCTTTTTCAACGGCGTCGCGGCGGAACCCGTCGGGCAGCGCAAGGCGCGTATCGAGGGCGTAGAGATGGAAGAAATAACGGTGGGTGCCGATGGGCGGGCGCGGGCCCGACCACCCTTCTGCATCGCAGTCGTTGATGCCTGCGGCGGCGCCGGCAGGAAGCGTCTTAATGCCTTCCGGAAGTCCCGTGCAGTCCGCAGGAAGGTTGACGACCAACCAGTGCAGCCAGACGCACTTCGGCGCCTTCGGATCCGGCGCATCGGGATCGTCGGAAATGAGAACGAGGGACTCGGCGTTTTCCGGTACGTCGGCAAAAACGAGCGCCGGCGACAGGTCTTCGGCTTCCTGAGTGTTCTTCATCGGAATTTCGCCGCCGTCGGCGAAGGCAGTACTCCAAATACGCATAAAGGTCTCCGAGAAAGGTTATTCGTCGTCTTCGTCCGCGCCGGGGGCCGTGACGTCGGTGGGGCGCAGGCCGCCCCCTGTGCGGTTAAAGAAGTCGTAGAGCGTTTTGTCCGCGAGCTGCGAAGGCGACACGCGGGTTGTGCTCATGAAGAGATTGTAGATGCGGCTGTCGTACTGTTTGTCCCATGTTTCCATGAGCTCCTTGATTTCTCGGCGCTTCTTGTTTTCACCGGCACCGCACAAATCTTTCGGCGCGAGTTCGTAGCCTTGGATTTTGGCCCACTTTAGGTTTTCATATTCGCGTACGTAAATGAGCGGACGGATGACGGTGTTGTTGTGGTCGTCGGAAAAGAGTACCGGGGGCATGGCCTTTAAGCGGCCGCCGTAGAACATGTTGAGCAGAAGCGTCGACACCACGTCGTCCATCTGGTGACCCAGAGCAATCTTGGTGCAGTCCAGTTCGCGGGCGACTCGGTAGAGAATGCCGCGGCGAAGACGCGCGCAGAGCGAACACACGTTTTTGCCCGAGGGAATAAGTTTCTCGATGATGGTATTCGTGTCCTGATCTTCGATGTGGTACGGCACGCCGGCTGTTTTGAGATACCTTTCCACCGTCGGGGTGGGGCCGCCCGGGATGTGTTGATTGACGTGTACGGCGATGAGGTCAAAATGCACGGGAGCACGGGCCTGGAGTTTCCGGAGGACTTCCAGCAGGACGTAACTGTCTTTGCCGCCGCTCATCGCAACCGCGATTTTGTCGCCCTCGCGGATCATGCCGTAGTCGGCAATTGCCTGGGCGGTGAGGCGCACGATGCGTTTTTCGAGCTTTCGCACCGAAACGGACGCATGCACATGGTGGCCGTCGGCCGTCATGATGTGCTTTTTGTTGTCGTCGCCGCTTTTGACCATGCGGCCGTTTTTAAACCAGTTGACCGGCGTTTCTTCCGTCATGATGAGTGTCCCAAGGAATAACGGCGCGATTTTACTGAGGGCTTTTGTGCGGTGTGACGGAGGTTTTGCTGAGAAAAGACGACGGAAACCGAGTTTCACATCCTTTTGACGCCGCGGGGACTAAGCTCCCGCCCTTTTTCATGGAGATAAGGATGGCAGAGACCGAGGAAACGAAAGAAAAAACCGCTGTACTGAAAACGATTTGGATTTTGGGGATGGTGAGCCTTTTGATGGATATTTCGTCGGAGATGATTCATCGTGTTGCGGGCGGCGGATACCGGAATTGCCAACATGTGGGTACCGATGGTGATGGTGGGGATGAATTTGGTCTTCAGTGCCGCCTGTTATCCATTCGGTAAATTGGCGGATCACGTGTCGGCGGAAAAGCTTCTCACGGTGTCGCTCGTGTTGCTTGCGGCGTCCGACTTCACGTTTGCTTTTGTGTCGTCCGTCAGGGGAACAGTTGCGGGCGTTGTTCTCTGGGGCCTGCATTTGGCCTCTTCTCAGGGTATCTTTTCCCTCATGGTGGCACGTGCGGCGCCGGAACACCTGCGGGCAAGTGCCTTCGGTGTCTTCAACCTCTTTTCGGGAGCGGCTCTCCTGTGGGCCGGTATCGGCGCCGGTACTCTGTGGGATTTCTTCGGGCCCACGGGGACGTTTGCGGGCGGCGCCGTGGTGGCGCTTGTGATGCTGCTGATGCTGACTTTTAAGAAGGCGGAGCAGACGGCTACCGCGTAAGGAACGTTTCCGCGCTTAAGCCGTCGCAGTTCGGATACGCCTCGGGTTTGGTGCTCTGCACTCGGACGGCGGCGACGCGCGGATTCACCAACAGTCGGCGGGCGATGCTCTCGACGAGCGTTTCCTGCAGTTCGATGTGACCTTCGGCGACGGTGTTGTCGACTGCCTGCGGTAGGAGTCGGTAGTCGTAGGCTGTGGCCAGATCGTCGTTGAGGTTCGTTTTTTTGACCCATACGTCGATGGTGATGACGACGGGCTGCGTGCAGCCGTGTTCTTCGGCGAGCGCCCCAATTTCAACGGGAAGCCGGTAGTTTTTGAGGGTCAGTCGGAAGGCGTTGCGGCGCAGGGTTTCAAAAGAGAATTCGTCGAACATGGTTCAGGCCTTACAATGCGCGGATGCGCTGGATTCTCACAATACTCATTCTTCTTATCGTCCTCATGACGTCTGTTCCCTGGCTTTCGAAATTCGGGCTGGGGAGATTGCCGGGCGACATCAACTTTCGTTTGGGGAAGCGAAAAATCAGCATTCCGTTGGCGAGCACCCTTTTGGTGGTGTTTGTCTGCTGGATGATCGGGCGACTGATTTAAGCAAAAGCATACTGCAGATGTAAGCAACTCCTGACTAATGTCAGAAGATTTATTGTTACCGTCTTAGGTAGACGGCTCAACTTCGACATAAGGCTGATCTTACTGCAACCCGTGAGGCATCAGCCGACATCTCAAACACTTGCATTTAAGTCGGCGTGCGCCCGGTAACCACAAGAGCACTGTTTTCAACTCAGGGTGACTAACAAAAAGTGTTCTTGCGGAAGCCCCTTTAGAAATTTTCACGGCCTCGGCTACGGATATCGCTGAAGGAATGCATACAAAAAATGTACGTGATCCGGTTGTATCTCTTTGGACAAGATGGCGTACCCGCGTTTAGTACACACATCGTCCAATACATTTCGACAATGTTGCATCATGTCGCTGAAAGGGCGGCCACTCTGGCGGCTCTTACGCGTTGAGCAATTTCGTTTTTCTTTCCTTCTTTGACAGCGGCTTTGGCAATGGCGCCGGCATTAACTGAGCCCCATTTCTCAGCGTCTTTCTGCCAACGTTCCGCATCAAAATAGGGTTCCAAACACTGTATCACGAGGAGCCCTAAGGCGAAACGTTCCGGGCGCCGCAGTACGTCGCTTTTATCCAAAGTTTCCGCGCGTTCGTCCAAGGAATCCGCGGTGAGCAACGATGATTTGACCCGCGTCAGCAAAACCGCAAGATCCATGACGTCGGCGGATGTTTTGAGTTTCGTAAAGCGTTCCCGTACCGCGGCTTCGGTGTCGTCGTTGTTCGTGAAGAGAATCACGGCACGTACGGCGATGGGAGCTTTTTTCTCGGCAGCCCGCAGTAGTGCCCCCCGTTTGGCGTCGTCCCAGACAACGTCCGAAAAGAGTCGTTTCCAGAGACCGCAGGCTACGAGAACATCCGTTATTTTGTCGGGACGGCGCTCTTTGAGGCCCTTTTTGAATTCAGCCCAAACGCGTTCCGCGACGAGGGTATCGGCTTCGCCGTTCTCAACCATCTGCTGCATCAGTTGCAGCGTTTCTGGAGCGACCGTAAAGTCCGGTAATTTGGCCGCAAAGCGGGCGGTTCGAAGGATGCGCACCGGGTCTTCTGAGAAGGCGGTGCTCACGTGCCGCAGGATGTGGTTTTTAAGGTCCGACGCACCTCCGTACGGATCAATGAGGGTACCGTCGTCTGTTTCCGCTATGGCGTTGACGGTAAGATCCCGGCGTTTGAGATCCTCTTCAAGCGTGACGTCAGGCGCTGCATAAAACTGAAAGCCGTGGTATCCCGCCGCCGTCTTGCGTTCGGTACGGGCCAATGCATGCTCTTCGTGCGTCGTCGGGTGCAGAAATACCGGAAAATCGGCACCGACGGGGAAGTACCCCGCCTTTACCATGCTTTCCGGCGTTGCGCCGACGACGACCCAGTCCACGTCGCCTGCCGGAAGGTCGTAACCTGCTTCACGCAGGAGGCGATCACGAACGGCGCCGCCTACGCGGTAGCGTTGAAAATGCTCAGTCAAGATTCCCTCTCAAGAAGTCCGCGGTGCTCAGCGGTTTCTGTCGTTCTTCCTCACGCTCACGGGCAGAGAACAGTTTACGAGCTTCTTCCGCACGTTCATAGGCATGCCGACGTTTTTCCGCTGTGATTTTGGCCTTTTCCGCCGAACTCGCGTCAAACCGTTCGGCGGCCTCAAAGCTTTCTTTGGCCGCGGCGTCGAGCTTCTTTTTGTCCGCAGCGGACGGTTTGTGATCCTTCAGGAACTCCCTGAGTATGACGCCCGTGGCGGTTCCGCTCTTGGCGACTTTCTGTGCATCGCCCTGCGCCACAACGGTGCCGCCCGCGGGGCCGCCTTCGGGCCCCAGGTCGATGATGCAGTCGGCTTCCGCGATAACGTCGAGGTTGTGTTCGACGACGAGTACGGTGTTGCCGGCATCGACCAAGCGGTGCAGTACGTTGATGAGGCGTGCGACGTCTGCCATGTGCAGTCCCACCGTCGGTTCGTCGAGGACGTAGAGCGTGCGGGTGGCCTTGACGCAGCGAGCGATGTCTTTGGGGGTCTTCGCTTTCGCGAGTTCCGTGACGAGCTTGATGCGCTGTGCTTCACCGCCCGAGAGGGTGTTCGAGGGCTGCCCGAGCTTGAGGTACCCGAGTCCCACGCCCTGCATCAGCTGCAGCGGCTTCACAATGGTTGTCTGCGTACCGAAAAGTTCGATCGCCTCATCCACTGACAACTGCAGTACGTCGCCGATTGACTTGCCGTGCCATTTGACGGCGAGCGTCTCATCGTCAAAACGCATGCCGTGGCAGGCTTCGCATTCCATCACGACGTCCGGGAGGAAATTCATTTCGGCGCGTATCTGACCCTGACCGTCGCAGACGGGGCAGCGGCCGACTTCCGTATTAAACGAGAAGCGGCTCGCGGTGTAGCCGCGGGCTTGGGCTTCGTTCGTGGCGGCAAAGATGTCGCGGATGCGGTTGGAGAATTCCACGTAGGTCGCCGGGCACGAACGCGGCGTTTTGCCGATCGGCGTCTGATCGACTTCGAGGAGCCGGTCAAGATAATCCATCCCTGTGAAGGACTCGCAGCCGACGGGGCCGCCCAACGAGTCACCCCGGAGACTTGCAAGCGTCCCACCGACGGTGGCGGCAATCACTTCGTGCGCGAGCGTCGATTTCCCCGAGCCGGAAATTCCTGTGAGTACCACGAGGCGCCCCAAGGGGACGGATACATCAATTTTTTTGAGATTGTGAAGGTACGCGCCTTTGATTTCGAGTTTCGGCGTGACTTTGGTGACGGGACGACGGGCGCGGCCCGTGTGCGGCGTCGGATGGCGAAGCATTTCGCCCGTGACGCTGCGTTTTTCCGCCATGAGTTCGTCAAGCGTCCCCTCGCAGAGCAGTTCGCCGCCGCGGGAACCGGCGCCTGGGCCGATGTCGACGATATGGTCTGCCGCGCGGATGGTGTCTTCGTCGTGTTCGACGACGAGCACGGTGTTGCCCTTGTTTTTGAGTTCCGTGAGACTCTGGATGAGACGACGGTTGTCGCGGGGGTGTAGGCCGATCGTGGGTTCGTCCAGAACGTAGCAGACGCCCTGCAGGTTGCTCCCCAATTGAGAGGCCAAACGGATGCGCTGACTTTCGCCGCCGGACAAGGTCGGTGCCCCGCGGTTTAACGAGAGGTAGCCCAAGCCCACCGATTGCAGGAATTCCAGGCGCGAAACGATTTCTTTAAAGGCATCTTCGCCGATGAGTTTTTCACGGCCTTCCAAATGAATACTGCGGAAGGCCGTGAGGCAGTCGTCCACCGACATGAGCGACACGTCGCCGATCGAAAAGTTGTGGAAGAAGACGTTTCGGGCAATGCGGTTCAAACGGGTGCCTTTGCAGTAGGGGCACACGTTCTTGGCTTTGAGCTCGGCTTCGTCCTCCTGCGGATTGAGCGAAATGTAACGCCCGGAATCCGTGCCTTGGCCTTCGCAGTACTCGCACCATCCCATGCGGTGGTTGTAGGAAAAGAGTCGGGGATCCAAAGCGGGAAAACTCGCGCCGCACTGCGGGCACGTACGTTCCGTGGAGTAAATCTTGTCACCCGATTTCGCACTGCGTTTTTGTCCCGAGGGGATGCCTTCGGGGGTCAGGGCCGACTGCGTGCCGAAGAAAACTCGCAGGGTACCGGCGCCTTTTTCAACGGCCGCCCGGATAAGACGCCGCACTTCTTTTTCATTGCCGGGTTCGATCGCTGTTGTGCCGACGGGCCAGCAGATGGTGTGATCCTTGTAGCGGTCGAGTGCCGGGAATTTGTCCGTCCTGACCCATTTGTCGTCGACGTAAAGGTAGGGGATGCCGGCTTTAACGGCGTCTTTGGCGAGTTCGGTGTAAATCCCCTTGCGGGCCTGCACGACGGGCGCCGTGAAGGTAATCGTTCGATTCCGCAGGTCTTTCATAATCTGTGCCGTCGTTTCTTCGACGGTACGGTTCGTGACGGGAATGCCGCAGCGGGGGCAATGCTGTACGCCGAGTTTTAAGTAGATGAGGCGCAGGTAATGGAGAATTTCGGTCATGGTGGCGACGGTGGATTTACCGCTGCCGCGGCTCGTGCGCTGCTCAATTGCGACTGTCGGAGAAATGCCGACGATGCGGTCAAAGTCTGCCCGCGCCGGCGGCTGAATCATGGAGCGGGCGTACGCGTTGAGGCTTTCAAGGTAACGGCGTTGGCCTTCGGCAAAAGCAATACCGAAAGCGAGCGTGGATTTGCCGGAGCCCGACACCCCGGTAACCGCCGTGAGTTTTCGTTTGGGAAAGACGACGTCGATCCCCTTCAAGTTGTGTTCTCGGGCACCGAAAATTCCGAGGTCGCCTTTTCTTGCTTCGCGCCAGACGCTCTGCAGGCTGCGGCCCGGCGTCTTCTGCTGGCTTTCGATTGCGGGGAACGCTTCGGTGAACCAGCCCTTCATGCGGCTTTCCGGATCCGCAAGCGCTTTTCGGTAGGCGTTTAAAGCCTGTGCGGTATAGCCTTTGTCGGCGCGCATGAGGTCGACGGGCGTCCCTTCGGTGACGACCGTACCGCCCTCGATTCCGCCTTCGGGACCTAGGTCAATCACCCAGTCGCTCGCGGCAATCACGTCGAGATTGTGTTCGACGATAAGGACAGTGTGACCGGCGTCCGTAAGGCGTCTCAAGCACGGAATGAGTTTGGCGATGTCGGAAAAATGCAGTCCCGTCGTCGGTTCGTCAAACACAAATAGACAAGGTTTGCCGTTGTCGCGGGCGCCCAAAATGCCGGCGAGTTTCAGGCGCTGTGCTTCGCCGCCCGAGAGTGACGAAACGCTTTGCCCGAGCGTTAGGTACCCCAACCCCACGTCAACCAAGGGCTGCAGCTTGCGGGCGATGGTTTTGCCGGCGGCATGGCTGCCGAACCACGCGACGGCGTCTTCGGCGGTCATGGCGAGAACGTCGGCGATGTTGCGTCCGGGCCCCGCTTCGTCGGGGAACTTAAATTTCACTTCCAGCGTTTCGTCGCGGTAGCGCGTGCCGTGGCAGTCGGCGCACTCGATGACGACGTCGCTCAAGAACTGCATTTCGACGCGTTCCACCCCGGCGCCCTCGCAGGTGGGGCAACGTCCCGGGCCGTAGTTGAAGCTGAACCAAGAAGCATCGTACCCGCGGTCGCGGGCTGTCACGGTGTTGGCAAAAAGTTTGCGGATGTCTTCAAACGCCCCGATGTAAAGCGCGGGGGAGGAGCGCGAGGTGCGGCCGATTTCCGTCTGATCAACGAAGTTGACGCTTGTAACGGCGTCTGCGCCTTCAATCGTATCGACGAGTGTTTCTTCGGTGACAGGCTGTCCGCAGTGACGCATGAGCCAGGGGACGATCGTATCGGCAACGAGCGTGGATTTACCGGAACCGGAAACGCCGGTAACGGTCGTCATCATGCCGACGGGAATGCGGGCGGTGAGGTGCTTAAGGTTATGCGCGTGAGCGTTTTTAACCGTGAGCCACTTCGTTTTTGAATCGGGCGTGAGATGCGCGTCGACGCAGACGTCGCTCGTTAATTTCCCTGAGAGATACTGCCCCGTGACGGTCGTTCCCTTTTTGAGTTCGGCGGGCGTGCCGTCAAAGACGATTTCGCCGCCGCGGCTGCCCGCCTGCGGCCCCATGTCGATGATACGGTCGGCGGAGAGCATCACCTGCGGGTCGTGCTCTACGACGACCAGCGTGTTCCCGGCGTTTTTAAGGTTTTCCATGATCGCGTTGACGCGATCCATGTCGCGGGGGTGCAGGCCGATCGACGGTTCATCCAGCACGAAGAGCGTATCGACGAGATTGGTGCCGAGGGCGGTCGTCAGATTGACTCGCTGCACTTCGCCGCCCGAGAGCGTTCGGCTCTGCCGATCCAGCGTGAGGTACCCGAGTCCCACGTCCATGAGGTAGATGAGGCGTCGCCGGATTTCCGACAAAATCAGTCGCCCGGCTTCGTCTTTGACTTCGGCGTCCAGTGCATCGATAAACGCCTTAAGTCGCGAGACCGGCAGAAGCATCATGTCGTGCAGCGTGAGCCCCGGGAGCGTTTGGTCAATCTGAGAGGCGATTCTCAAAAGGGACGGCCCCACGAATCGTTTGTAGGTGTTTTTGCCGTCGGTGCCCGTTACAGCAGCGTCCGCAGCCGCGCGGCTTCCGACGCGCCAATTCATGGCGTCGGCTTTTAAGCGGGCGCCGCCGCAGGCGTGGCACGTCGTGTAACTTCTGAAGCGTGACAACAGGACGCGCACGTGCATCTTGTAGTTTTTGCTCTCAAGCCAATTCCAGAAACCGTAAATGCCGTACCACGTGCCGCCTGACTTACGGTCGCCGTTTAAAAGCCACAGACGTTCGTCTTCAGTGAGTTGATTCCAACTTTTGAGAATATTGAAGTGCGGTTTGCGGTGAAGAGCGGCTTCCGTGAGATCCTTGACGGCTTCTTTGCCGGCCTGACCTGTAAAAAGTTTGATCCCGCTCTTGATGGGTTTGTCCGGATCGGGAATCGCCAATTTCAGGTCGAGTCCCATCACGCGGCCGAAACCGCGGCATTCGGGGCAGGCGCCGACCGGGGAATTGAAGCTGAACATCGCGGCCTTGGGGGCTTTGAACGTCGTGCCGCAGTCGGGACACACCAACCCTTTGGCATAACGGCGTTCCACGACCTGATCGGCGTCGGCGGGAATGATCCGCACGAGAATCAAGCCTTCTTCGGGACCGAGGCCGTTGTTGCCGGCCTTTTCAAAAGCTTCCGTGCCGCGCTCGTCCGTCGCTTTTTCCATCTTGAAGCGGTCGGCGGCGACCCAAAGCGTCGTGCCGTCTTTGGTTTTCTTTTCGTCTTCGATGTGGGTGAAGCCCTGCCGAGAAAGGTTGGCGCGCAGTTGCTCCACGTTGCCTTCCTTTGGTTCAAAAACGGGGAAAAGAACGTAAACGCGGGCATCGGGGTAAGTCCTCATGAACGTTTTGAGGTCGTTCCACATGTCGCCCGGCGCCATTTCGCTCACGGCACGGCCGCAGTCGGGGCAAAAAAGGTGCGCTTCATGAGCAAAGAGAAGCTTCAGGTGATCGTCCAATTCCGTCATCGTGCCGACGGTGGAGCGGGATGTTCTCACCGTGCCGCTTTGATTGATGGCGATCGCGGGCGGAACGCCGTCGATTTTGTCCACCTTGGGGCGGTCGCTGCGCTCCAAAAACTGACGGGCGTAGGGACTGAACGTTTCAGCGTAGCGTCGCTGGCCTTCGGCGTAAAGGGTGTCAAAGGCGAGCGAACTTTTACCGGATCCTGAAGGCCCCGTGATGACGGTGAGGGTGCCGGGTCGAATATCGACGTTCACATTTTTAAGGTTGTTTTGTCGGGCACCTCGGATGGTGATGAGCGACGTTTCGTTGGCCGTATTGCATTCCGTCATAGTGCGAAGGCGGCTGAACCTTTCGGCACGCCGCCCGTCAGTAAGGTAAGTCGGTCGATTGTAACGGGTAAAAGTTGCCCGTTGATCTCAAAAAAAGTGTTTTTTTTCAGCAACCAGGGGCGGCCCACTGCGGACAGATTTCCTGAAAGAGCCTCCGGTCGGGAAAGCGCACGGCGGTGAGTTTCCCGCCCCAGAGACACCCGGTGTCGATCGCCACGATGTCGGGGCGCAGAATGAGCCCCAGTGTGGACCAATGCCCGAAGCAGATGGGTTTGGTGACGCGTCGGCGGCATTCGAACCAAGGTTTGAAGCCGGCGGGGGCTTTGTCGGCGCCTTCCTTGAGGTTGTATTCCGGTTCGCCGTCGGGACCGATGAACCGCATGCGTGTGAGGCCGTTGAAGATGGCTCTCATACGGGCGGGGCCGGTGAGGTCGTCGCGGAAATTTTCGGCGCCGTACATGCCCTGCAGATAGTCTTTCCAATCGTCGGCCTGCAGATGGGTTTCGGCTTCATGAGCGAGTGTCTTGGCTTGCTCGAGCGTCCAACGGGGAGGAATGCCGGCGTGTACGAATACGGTGTCGGAGGTGTCGATTAAAAGCGGCTGTCGGCGCAACCAGTCGATGAGGTCTTCACAGTCGGGGGCCGTCAGAATTTCACCGATGGTGTCTTTGCGGTGCACGCTGCCGGCGCCTGCGGCGACGGCAAGAAGATGCAGATCGTGATTTCCGAGAAGCGTTCGGGCGCGACCGGCGTCGCAGAGACCCTTTACGTAACGGAGGGTGGCAAGCGATTCAGGGCCGCGGTTGACGAGGTCGCCTACAAAAAGCAGTTGGGCGTTTTTAGGGACGATTTCCAAAAGATTCGTGAGACTTTCAAGGCACCCTTGCAGGTCGCCTACGGCATAAACGGAAGGAGTCATGGTTCCGACGGTTGCGTTTGTTGACAAAGAGGCACTGATTTTAAGACTGGCGCCTGCGTTAGAATCTCTCGATTGACTGCCGGTTTCGGGCAGTCGTTCTGGATAAAAGTTAGTAAAGATGAAACCCGTACGCAAAGTCGTGTTCCCCGTGGCCGGTCTCGGCACGCGTTTTCTGCCTGCTACAAAGGCAATGCCGAAAGAAATGCTTCCCGTCGTGGATAAGCCCCTCATTCAGTACGCCGTGGAAGAAGCGGCCGCAGCGGGTGTGACTGACATGATCTTTATTACGGGCCGCTACAAGCGGGCCATCGAAGATCATTTCGACAAGAGTCCGGAATTGGAAGATGATTTGGCAAAGAAGGGCAAGACGGCGTTGCTCGATCTCGTGCATTCTGTGACGCCCGCCGGTGTGAATTTCATCTTCATCCGTCAGCCGCAGCCGCTGGGGTTGGGACATGCTGTGCTCTGTGCCGCTCCCGTCGTGGGGGATGAACCCTTCGGCGTCATTCTTGCGGACGACTTGGTGTATTCGCAGACGCCGGCCTTGGGTCAGTTGATCGAAGCCCGTGCGCACATGGGGGGCGGCAGCATCCTTGCGGTGCAGGACGTACGGCATGAAGAAACGAATAAGTACGGCATCGTCGGCGTGGACGATCCGCAGGCGGCTACCTCCGTCGTGCGGGAAATCGTCGAAAAGCCGGATCCTAAGGATGCGCCTTCCGACATGGCCGTGATCGGACGCTATGTACTGGAACCGGAAATCTTCGAAACGCTCCGCCACGGTAAGCGCGGAGTGGGCGGCGAAATTCAGCTGACGGACGCTATCGCAGCCCGCTTGGGTGACGGCAAAACTTATGCGCACCGTTTTGAAGGACAGCGTTTTGACTGCGGCAGCAAGCAGGGCTTCTTGTCGGCCACGGTGCACTACGCGCGCTTGGCGGGCTACAAAATCTAAAAAGTGAACCGGACGCCGCGTCCGTCTTCAGAGTCGGGGCGTCCTGGGTAATTCAGGCGCTCCGAACTTTTTTCAAGAGCGCTGTTGTCGAACGGGCGAACTCAAATTCCACCGTAACGGTTTTGGCGCCCCAGCCGGCAACGAGTTTGGCTTCCGGCAGGTCTTCGATGCGGTAGTCGCCGCCCTTCACGTAAATATCGGGGTGCGCTTCTTCGATGACCTTCAAGGGAACTTTGTCCGGAAACAACACGACGAGATCGACGGATTCCAAGGACGCCAACACGGCCGCACGGTCGCTTTCGGTGTTGATGGGCCGGTCATCCCCTTTGCCGAGCATCTTGACGGAGGCGTCGCTGTTGACGGCGACGATGAGGCTCTTACCTAAAGCCCGAGCTTGGGCTAGGTACGTGACGTGTCCGCGGTGCAGAATGTCAAAGACGCCGTTCGTCATCACGACGGGGTGGGGAAGTGCGGCGGCACGGGCCTTGAGGTCGTGAAAGGAGACGATCTTTCTTTCAAAGAGCGGGGGAGGAAGTCGGACGGCCATGATGAAGAGCGTGATGAAGGTGGAAAGAGGCTATTATGCCAGCCGGGGACTTTGCTTGAAAAAATATTTTTCCTAAAAGCTACTGAGTTTTATTTTAAATCAATTGAACTCTTTCGAAACTATCAATTAATTCAGGCGGATCGTTTGCATTCTGCTGAAAAGTCCTTCATAATGCCGCCTTCCTTCGAGGGGGGGATTAGCTCAGCTGGGAGAGCGCTTGCATGGCATGCAAGAGGTCAGCGGTTCGATCCCGCTATCCTCCACCAAGAATTCAGGGTCCCCATCGTCTAGAGGCCCAGGACACGACCCTTTCACGGTCGGTACAGCGGTTCGAATCCGCTTGGGGACGCCAACCGAATCAGCCCGTTACGGAGTTTCCGGCGGGCTCTTTTGTTATCTGACTGAACGAAGAACACCTTTTTGGCGCCCCGGGTAAGTTGCAAACGGGGCTTTGAGTTTTTTGAGGCAAAGAAAAAACCGCCCGATTGCTGTGAATGCGGGCGGTCTCTGCAAGGAGAAAATTAAGCGAAGGCTTTAACGGCCGTGGCGCTTATCGTTTTCGTCCTTAACGACGCGGCGGATGGTGTCGAACACCTTGTTCACTGCAGCCGTGGCAACCGGGTCGCTTTCCTGAGCGACGACGTTGCTGCGGCCGGCCATCGCCAGATCGATTTTGACGGAGAAAGAGCCCAGACCCTGATGGCCTTCCTTGGAGATCGTGACCTTGCATTCGCCGATCGTCGAGTCAAAGCGCTTTAAAGCTTCCAGACGTTCGGCAATGTCGGCTTCCATAGCGGGAGAACGATCGACACCGTGAAAAATGACCTGCAGCATATAAACCTCTCTTTTTTATTGTTGAGGATATTTGTTCGTATCGGCTGAAAGCTCGCGAGAACTTCCGCTGATGACGCCTAGTTTACTCAGAAGAAAAATCTTTTTCTTCTCCAGTTTTTGACAATTTGTTATCGCCGCTGATTCTGCGACGAATTTAATTTTTATGCTGACCTCCGATTGATGCGGATCAGCCGGGCGACGGCCCTTGAGAAGCCGTTCGCCGTCTACTTTTAAGGATATTGAAAATGGAACGCAAGCCTCAGCCTTCTTTTGACCGCTTCTCTGAAAAGCCCGCCCGCGGTCGTTTCTCTTCCGGTGACCGTTTTGCCGACCGCGGCGAACGCCGTCCCCGTTTCGGCGGTGATGACCGCTTCGCCGATCGCGGCAGCCGTTTTGATTCTGATCGCGGTGAACGTCGTTTTGATCGCAACGACCGCTTCGGCGGCGAACGCCGTGAAGGCGGTTTCGGCGGCAATCGCTTCGGTGGTGAACGTCGCGAAGGCGGCTTTGGCGGCAACCGTTTCGGCGGTGAACGTCGTTTCGGCGGCGACCGTCCGGCTTTCCGTCGTTTTGACCGCAACGAACCGCGCTTTGCGGATCGCTCCGGCCCCCGTGCGAAGGCTGTGGAAACCCGTCGCTTTGCTGATCGTCAGGCGTTCGTGCAGACGCAGACCGTGCGTTTGGATGCGGACGTGGCGGCTTACTTCTCTGACCCCGCGGCGGTGAATGCGGCTCTCCGGCAGGTGATCGCTCTCGCGGGCCTCGTGAAGAAAGCGGAAGAAGAAAAGAAGGCGGCGGAAGCGGCTGCGGTTGCGGCTGAAACGACGGTTGCGGAAGTGGCTCCGGTGGAAGCCGACGAAGAAGAAATGGCGGCTGACAACGGCAGCGACTGCGGCGAAACCTGCGCGCCCGAAGCCGTGGAAGAAGCGGGAGAAAAGACCGAAGCGTAATCGGTTGAGAACGGTCGGCTGACCGTTCCTCGGAAAGCACGCTCAGAGCCTGACGAAAGTCGGTGTTTCGGGCGTGTTTTTTTTGTTCGGAAGCTGAAAAATGATGAGTTGATTCTGACGGATAAAACCCTTGAATAACATTTGTCTAAAATTCTTTCACAGCTGCGGAAGAATTTGAACGTATCCGAAAGAAGCGGCTGTGTAATTAGAAAAATAGGCTTTTCGTCTCAACTATTGGCTTTTTGGTTTTTATGCACGCTTTAAACCGCTAAACTTAACGCCTATGCGCTGATTTTGGTTACAGTGCACATTGATTTTTGATTTCAGGAGTCCTGCCTCATGTCCTCCACTACGGCGCTTAATCGGGCGCAGATGCTTGAACGCCTCCGCAGCGGCGAATCGTTTGACGTTGTCGTGATCGGCGGCGGAGCTACGGGGTTGGGCGTAGCGGTGGATGCCGCCAGCCGCGGGCTGAAGACGCTCGTGGTGGACGCGCAGGATTTCGGCGCCGGAACGTCGTCGCGTTCGACAAAATTGATTCACGGCGGCGTGCGCTACATGAAGAACCCGCGGGATTGGTCGCTTGTGCGGGAAGCACTGGCGGAACGACGGCTTCTTTTAAAGAATGCGCCGAAGTTGGTGCATGCGCAGGCCTTTGTGATGCCGTGTTACTCCTGGGGGGAACTCGCCTTTTATTCTGCCGGTGTGGCGCTTTATTCCGCATTTGCTTCCTGCGGTTTCGGCATCGGCCACATGTCGGTCTTTTCCCGCAACGGAGCGCTCTGCGCTTTGTCGGGACTTAAGCGCAAGGGACTGAAAGGCGCCGTGAAGTTTTACGACGCGCAGTTTGATGACGCGCGTACGGCGATTGCCTTGATGCAGACGGCGCTTCGTGAAGGGGCGACGGCTCTCAACTACATGCCGGTGACGAGGGTGACCGTTGAAGGCGACCGTGTGGCCTCCGTGACGGTAAAAGACGAAGAAACCGGAGAGACCTTCACGGTAAAAGCAGGGTGTTTCTTTAATTGTGCCGGTCCCTGGGTGGACAACATTCGTCGGATGGCAAACGCTGAAGTCGATAGCCTCGTACGGATTTCCCGCGGGTCTCACATTGTGGTCGACAAGAAATTCATGCCGTCGGATGCTGCGATGGTAATCCCGAAGACTAAAGACGGAAGACTTCTCTTCGTGATACCTTGGAAGGACAATCTCGAAATCGGGACGACGGACTTGGAGCAGGGACAGGCGCCGTTTGATCCGGAAATCACGGACGACGAAATCGATTTCATGGTGGAAACTGCCAACGGTTACCTGGAAAAGAAAATCACCAAAGCCGATGTGAAGGGGAGTTTCTCAGGCCTGCGTCCGCTCTTTAAGGGGCACGTTGTGTCGGGCGGGCCGACGTCCGCCAAACTTTCCCGTGAACATGCCGTCATTCCGGAATTCGGCAACCTCGTAACGATCACGGGCGGTAAATGGACGAGTTACCGTGCGATGGCGGAACACGCGTTGGCGGTGGCTTTCCGCATGAAGCTTATTCGTCGGGGCGGCTGCATGACGCGGTCGCTGCCTTTGTATGTGGATCCGTCGGTGGATGCGTTGGCTTTGGAAAAGCGTGCGGATCAGGCCGAAGACGTGCAGTCCGTGGTGAAGGACGTGGAAGCTTATGCGGCTTACTGTGTGAAAAATACTGGGGCACGGACGGCGAAAGACGTGCTCTATCGCCGGTTACGGTTGGGCGAACTCAACAAGGCTCGTACGGCGGAATTGATGCCTGTTGTGGAAGCGGCGGTGAGGAAGGCGCTCGGGAAGTAAACGGCAAGAGTAACTATCGCGGTTTGCCAGAGATCGGAAGCAAGCGATCGAAGGGAGCGGCCCCCTGTTAAGAAAAGCGGCAGGGGGTTTTGTCGGAATGAGACCTATTGGTTGGCCACTAATTTTTCTGCCGGCAGATTGACCGCCGGTTGATTCTTGTGTTCCAAAAACTGCTCCGGCGGTTCCGGGGCTTTGATTTTTGTCGCAATGATCTGATTAACGCGGGCACCTTCCATATCGACGACTTCAAACCGGTAACCGGCAAAAGTAACCCGGTCGGAGAGTTTGGGAACGCGGCGGAGCATATACATCAGAAAACCGGCCATGGTTTCGTAACTTTCATCATCCGGCATTTTGCCGGTGCTGAGCAGCCGTTCGACATCTTCAACCGGTGTGGCACCCTCAATGCGCCACGATCCGTCTTTGTGTTTCACGATCTGCTGCGTATCGTCGGTGGGAACAAAGTCGCCCATGATGACCCAAAGAATGTCTTTGAGGGTGATGACGCCGACAGTGAGGGCGTATTCGTTGACGATGGCGGCAAAATCGCGTTTTTGGGTTTTGAAGATATCCAGGGTTTCAGAAAGCGTCAGTGTGTCGGGAACGGTCAGTACTTGGGTGATGAGACCGCTTTCTTTTAAGGTGAACGGCTGCCCGTTGACGTAGCGTTTTAGGAGTTCTTTGGAATCCACGCAGCCGACGATTTGATCAATGGTTTTGTCGCAGACCAGAAATTTGCTGTGGGGATAGGCGCGGACTTTGGCGGTGATGCTTTCGTAGTCTTCGCAGAGATCAAAGTAGACGATGTTGTCGCGAGCCGTCATGGCGCTCGGAATGAGGCGGCTTTCCAAATCCATGACGTTGGTAATGGCGGTTTGTTCCTGCGGAGCAATGATGCCGGCGGCGACACCGGCTTCTACGGTGGCTTCAATATCTTCGTTGGTGATTTTTTCTTTGGTCGTGGTCGGAATCCCGAGAAGCTTCATGATGCATCCGGAGGTTACCGTGAGCAACCATACCAAGGGTTTGAAGATAATGATGAAGCACTGCATGAGTCGAACCATGCCGAGTGCTGTGGATTCGGGGCGGATCATGGCTACTCGCTTTGGGATCAAGTCCGCGAAAATGATGAAGAGAAGGGTGACGGTGATGAACGCAGCGGAAAAAGCAACGGACTCTAAGGCATCCGGTGGTACGAATGCGAGGTTGCCGATCCAGTTGGCATGGTAGTAGAGAACACCGGTCTGAAAACCGAATGCCGGACTGATTTCGCCGGCGTAGGCGACGGGGCCGCCGCTCTGAGGATTGACCGTGGAAAGACGGGCAAAAACGTAAGCCAGAGCCAGGGCGCCCACAAGGGCGATAGCCCAGCCGAAAAGGGCAACGGATCCGATGGAGGCCAAGTTTGAGGGAAGCAGTGCGATGCCGCTGCCCATCATGTTGCCGGCGACGATGCCGGTGCAAGCCATCAGACCAATCTTTTTAGGAGAGTTCATGATTGACTACCTTTAGCCATGGTGGAAAGAGCAACCTTTCCGAGCCGCGGCCGGGAGTATTTTCAGAAGACCACTTGTGGCGTTGGCCGGAAGGTTTCTGGAGCGGCAGTTTCGACTTTGGGTAGGTAAAAGTCCTCAGGGAAACGTCCTGAGAAAATCAGATTTGTATTTGGGTTGATCTGAAAATAAATTCATCTGAAAACAACGTATTGATATTTTTGTCAGATCAGAAAACTGAGAATTTTTTTGAAAAGCTGAGGTTTGCTGATGAGGTGAAGATGAAATCAACCGGGAGCTTTGACGATGTTTTCAGGGATAACCCGAGATAAGGAAAAAATGCGGGGTGAGGTGTTGACGCAATGAAGAGTGATTCCTGAGAAAAGTTGACAAAAACTAAAGTCGGTTGGGGAGAAAATCAACCGACGGACCGCGTGGGGAGACGGTTTTCTTGACGGTCTGAAATAAATCGGGTTTAATAACCCGGCACAGGAAAGACCACTCTTTGTCAGCGTCTTCTTACGCACGAAGGCGTGCAGTCGTGATCTCCGTTTTTATTGAGGGTGGTCCCTATGAATTTTTCCCGACATTACATTGACGGTCGCTGGGTGGATTCACATTCCGAGGCGACGATTGCCGTGGTGAACCCCGCCACGATGCGGTCTTTTGCGGAAATCCCGGCGGGAGATTCCAAGGACGCCGCAGAAGCGGCAGAGGCAGCCCGCCGGGCGTTTCCTGCCTGGAAGGAAACGACGCTTGAAGAACGTATTGCGCTCATGACGAAATGGGCCGAAGCGCTCACGAAGCGTGCGGAAACGATCGGGGAACTGGAAGTTCAAGAACTCGGAACTCCTTGGAAATACTCTTATAAGAAGCACGGCCTTTATCAGATCGGACGCATTAAGGCGTATTGCGAATGCGCCCGCGAAATGGGATTTCAGGGAAAACTCACCGGCGCCTATGTTCGTATGGAACCCGTGGGGGTGGTGAGCTGTATTACGCCGTGGAACTACCCCCTGGGGCAGATTATTCAGAAGGTGATTCCGGCCCTGTTGATGGGAAACACGGTGGTTCTGAAGCCGAGCAGCCAGGCGCCCTTGTCGGCGTTTGTGTTGGCGGAGGCGGCCGACGAAGCCGGAATCCCGATGGGCGTCTTTAATTTGATTTCGGGTTCGGCTCGCTCGTATGGTGATTCCCTCATTACGCACCCGGCGTTCGCGATGGTGTCTTTTACGGGTTCGACGGCGGTCGGTCGGGAGATCGCGGCCAAGGCCGGCGCAGCGTTAAAAAAGGTATCGCTCGAATTGGGCGGGAAATCCCCCTGCATTTGGCTTCCCGGAATGCCGTCTTACGATGACGCCTGCCGAACGCTCTTTAAATCCGTCTTTTTAAATGCCGGACAAACCTGTACGGCACAGTCGCGACTCCTCATTCACGAATCCATGACGGAAATGGTGAAAGCCGTTTTTAAGCTGATTATTAAGGAATTCCCGATCGGAGCTCCGTTACAGGAAGGCGCGGTGATCGGCCCTGTAGTGTCGCGCCGACAGTATGAAAAAGTCGGGGACTACATTCGTTCCGGGGTTGAAGAAGGGGCGGAACTTTTCATCGGACGGGTACCGGAGGAAGATCCGACCTCAGGGTTTTATATTGCCCCCACGATTTTTATGAACGTCGCCCCTGGTATGCGGATTGCGCGGGAAGAGATTTTCGGGCCTGTGTTGTCGGTTTTCACCTACCGTACGGAAGAAGAGGCGGTAAAGCTCGCAAACGACACGCCCTACGGGTTGAGTTCCGGGGTGTTCGGTCCCGAAGACGCCGCCCGGAGGATCGCCGACGAGATTGATGCCGGCAACGTGTTCGTGAACAATGCGCCTCGCGACGTGAAGGCGCCGTTCGGCGGCTTTAAGGCGAGCGGACTGGGCTACGAAAGCGGTGTGGCGGGGCTCTCGGAATTCGTCCGCTGGAAGAGCGTTTTTGTGCACGGCGGTGTTTGATTTTTGTTGGAAAAATCGTTGACACGGTCGTTTTATTGTGTCATAATCATCGTCTTTTCCACGCAAGTGAAAGAGTGTCAGCTGAAAGGGACGACGGTTTTACCGCACTGATTTTTCAGACTGATTTCCCTTTAATATAAAAAGGTTTCGTCAACCGATTCAGTTCGGGAGCGAAACGGGCGAGGTTAATTTTTCATGTACGCAATCATCCGTACCGGCGGCAAGCAGTATCGCGTTGCCGTTGGCGACACCGTCAAGGTTGAAACCCTCGAAGCCGAAGCCGGCTCCGAAGTGACCCTGAACGACGTTCTTCTCGTTGCCGCTGAAGACGGCTCCATCAAGGCGGGCAAGCCCGTGGTTGAAGGCGCCTCCGTCAAGGCCACCGTGCTTTCTCACGGCCGCAGCGACAAGGTTCGTATCTTCAAGTTCCGTCGCCGCAAGCACTCCATGAAGAGCGGCGGTCATCGTCAGAACTACACCGAACTCAAGATTGAAGCGATCAACGCTTAATTTTTGAAGCACGTTTTTAGGAAGAAACAAAAATGGCACATAAGAAGGGCGGCGGCTCTACCCGCAACGGTCGTGATTCTCAGGCTAAGCGCCTTGGTGTAAAGGTTTTCGGCAACGCGTTTGTGAACGCCGGCGGCATCATCGTCCGTCAGCGCGGCACCGTGTTCCACGCCGGCGATCATGTCGGCATGGGCCGCGACCACACGCTGTTCGCTTTGGTTGACGGCACGGTGGCCTTTGAAGTGAAGGGCCCGCGCAATCACCAGTTCGTGAAGGTTGTGCCGGTTGCCGGCTAATCGGTTTTCCGACACCGTTCACTGAATAAGAAAAGGCTCCGGCGGGACTGAGATTCCCTTCGGAGCTTTTTTCGTTTTTTAGATTAATATTTTCAGCTTCAGCACACGGAAAAGAGAATGTCGTTTTCCTAAACGAAACCGTCCGAGCTGAGGAGTGAGACAAATGAAATTTATCGACGAGGCCCGCATTGAAGTGCAGGCCGGTAAAGGCGGCAACGGCGCTGCGAGCTTTCGCCGGGAAAAATTCATTCCGAAGGGCGGTCCCGACGGCGGCGACGGCGGTCGCGGCGGCAGCATTTATGCGGTAGCCGATCAGAACATCAATACGCTCGTGGACTATCGCTTCACGAAGAAATTCTTTGCGCCCAACGGTGAAAACGGCCGCGGTGCGGATTGTTTCGGTGCGGGCGGCAACGACGTGGTGCTCCGGATGCCCGTGGGGACTCAGATCGTGGATATGGCGACCGGCGTGACGGTGGCGGATCTGACGCATCACGGCGACAAGAAGCTGTTGGCGAAGGGCGGCCGCGGCGGCTTAGGAAACCTGCACTTTAAGACGAGTACGAATCGGGCGCCGCGTCAGGCGACGCCCGGTGAAGAGGGCGAATACCGTGAGTTGCAGCTGGAACTCAAAGTCCTGGCGGACGTGGGGCTTCTCGGGATGCCAAACGCCGGTAAGTCCACCTTCATTACGGCCGTTTCCAACGCCCGTCCGAAGATTGCGGACTACCCCTTCACGACCCTGCACCCGCATTTGGGCGTGGTGCGCGTGGGAGCAGAACAGAGTTTTGTGATCGCCGATATTCCAGGTTTGATCGAAGGTGCAAGCGAAGGCGCGGGGCTCGGGTTCCAGTTCCTGCGTCACTTGTCCCGCACGAATTTGCTCCTGCACGTCATTGACTGTGCGCCCCTTGATCCCGAAGGAACGGATCCCGTGGCCGAAGCCCAGGCCTTGACGCGGGAACTTGCGAAGTTTGACGAAGAACTCGCGCAGAAGCCCCGTTGGATTGTGCTCAATAAAATCGATCTTGTGCACGAAGACGAACGTCCGGCGCTCATTGAAAAGTACCGTCAGGCGTTGGCTTCCGACGGACGGCCTTTCTTCGTGATGTCGGCTGCGACCCGCGAAGGGACGGCCGACCTCGTGAAGGCCATTGCGGCGGAACTCGATAAACTGAAACGCGAAGAAGAAATCAAGCGCCGTCTTGCCGAAGAAAAAGCGGCGCTTGAAACGGCGCATGAAGAAGTCGATATGTCGACGGCTTCGGAATAACCCTGAAGAGGCAGAAAAATGACGACGGCAGTATCCCCGGTTTCCCTTTTGAAAGACGCACGGCGCGTTGTAGTGAAGGTGGGGAGCGCCCTCGTCACTAACGAAGGCCGCGGCGTTGATTTCGGTGCCATCGCCCGGTGGGCGGAACAGATTGCGGCGCTGAGAGCCCTCGGTAAAGAAGTGGTTTTCGTGAGCTCCGGTGCTATCGTCGAAGGCATCCGGCGTTTGGGGTGGACGACGCGCCCCAAGAAACTCTGCGAACTGCAGGCGGCCGCCGCCGTGGGGCAGATGAAGCTTGCACAGGCTTACGAAATGTGTTTTGCCGAACACAAAATCGGGACGGCACAAATTCTTTTGACACATGCGGACTTGGCCGATCGCGAGCGTTATCTCAATGCCCGGGATACGTTGATCGAACTTTTAAGTCTCGGCGTTCTTCCCATCATCAACGAGAACGACACGGTCGTCACGGACGAAATCAAGGTCGGGGACAACGACACCTTGGGGGCGCTCGTCACGAATCTCGTGGAAGCCGACGCGCTCGTGATTCTCACCGACCAGAAGGGGCTTTACACCGCCGACCCCCGAAAGGATCCGGCGGCCCGCTTTGTCGCGGACGCGGAAGCCGGAGACCCGGCTCTCGAAAAGATGGCCGGAGGGGCCGCCACCGTCATGAGTAAGGGCGGAATGATTACGAAGATTCTCGCCGCCAAACGCGCCGCCCGTTCCGGGGCGCACACCGTCATTGCCTGGGGGCGCGAAGAGAACGTATTGGTCCGCATGGCGCAGGGCGAACACATCGGCACCGAACTCAAGGCGACGCACGATCCCATGCACGCCCGCAATCAGTGGCTTGCGGATCATCTGCGCTGCGTGGGGAAAGTCGTGTTGGACGAAGGCGCCGCCGACGCGCTCATAGCCCGGAAGACGAGTCTCCTGCCCGTGGGGATTAAGTCCGTGGAAGGCGAATTCGTCCGCGGAGAAGTCGTGGCGTGCTGTGCGCCGGACGGTCGTGAAATCGCGCGCGGCCTTGCTAACTATTCGTCCTCAGAAATCCAGCTCATCAAGGGGAGGCATACCGAAGACATAGAACCGGTGCTGGGTTACTGCACGCAGCCCGAGTTCATTCACCGGGACAACTTGGTGATGACGCTTTAAGCGTTTTAAACGCCGCCCGCATAGCCGTTTTGACGCCAAGCTTCGAAGACGGTCACGGCGGCGGCGTTGCTCAAGTTAAGCGAGCGGTTGTCGGGACGCATCGGGAGACGGATGCGCTGCGAGACTGGAAACTCGTCCCGCACGGCGTCGGGCAGTCCGTGGCCTTCGCTGCCGAACACGAACCAATCTCCCGGTTGAAACGTCATGGCGGAGAAAACGGAGGATCCCTTCGTCGTCATCGCAAACATCCGCTCGCGCTGAGGTGCCGCACGGGTGATGAAGTCTTCCCAATTTTCGTACACCGTCATCGTCATCATTTCGTGATAATCAAGTCCGGCGCGGATGAGGTGTTTGTCGTCCACTTCAAATCCCAGCGGCTTTACAAGGTGCAGGTCGCACCCGGTGTTGGCACACATGCGGATGATGTTGCCCGTGTTGGGCGGAATTTCGGGATGCACTAAAACGACGTGGAACATGGTGAGTTTCAACGGTTAATCAGAGTCAATGATGGCGTCGCGTTCGCCGGCTAAGGCCGAACGCATGGTCAGAAGCGCCTTCTTTTCGATTTGACGGACACGCTCGGCGGAAACGCCGAGTTCGGCGGCCAGTTCCTGCAGTGTCACGGGCGCAGCATTGTCTTCGGCGTCCGTCTTAAGCCACCGAGCCTCAATGACGCGCCGAGAACGCTCATCCAAGGCGTCCAACGCTTTTTTGAGGCCTTCCCGAGAGAGTTTTTCCCGTGAGAGGGCTTCCATCTGATGCATCGGACCGTCTTCGTCGCGCGAGAGCCAGTCAATGGGGGAAAACGTGGGGTTGTCATCGTCGTCGTTCACCGGCCCGTCAATCGACGTTTCGCCTCCCGTCATGCGCTCTTCCATGTCGAGCACTTCCTGCGGCTTCACTTCGAGCGTTTCCGCGATTTTTTGGGCTTCGCCGTAGGTGAGCGACTTGTCGCTTTCCTTCATCTGGCGCAGGTTAAAAAAGAGCTTGCGCTGATTCTTGGTGGTCGCGAGTTTCACGAGGCGCCAGTTTTTGACGACGTAGTCCTGAATTTCAGCCCGGATCCAATGGACGGCAAACGTCATCAGCCGCACGCCCCGATCCGGATCAAAGTGTTTGATGGCCTTCATGAGGCCGATGTTGCCTTCCTGAATGAGGTCGGCGTGCGGGAGTCCGTAGCCCAAATAGCCTCGCGCGACCGAAATCACGAGGCGCAGATGGCTGATGACCAGCGCCTGTGCGGCGTTGACGTCGCCTTTGTCCCGCAGCGCCACGGCGTATTTCTTCTCTTCTTCCGCAGTGAGAAGGGGCGCTGCGTTCGCGGCCCGGATAAACGCGTCCAAGTCGCCGAGCGGCGTCGCAATGACGGCGGGGAGCTGCGTTTTCTTTTCGTAGGGCACCACTGACCGCCGGCCTTTTTTCGGCACGACGAGAGCCCCTGAATGCCGCGGGGTTTCGGGCGCATCAATGACGTCCTCGTCAAGGACATCCGGGGAGTCAAGGTCAGAGGTTTTCACGGGGCAAATCTAAAAACGGAAAACGAAGGGAAAACGCATCCTACACTGCCCGTTTTCGTGGTGGGCGGCGGATTCGTAAAGGATTGTAGCGACCTCAGAACGTTTGTTCGTTCTGGACTTTTCGAATTTCGGACGATGCGGCGGACAGACCGCTCGCGTAGCCCAAGACGGCGCAGACGACGACGTAAATCACGAGGTAGTCAGGGCGCAACAGGGAGAGCGTGACGCTCACGTTGTAAATCGCGGCAAACTGCGTGACGGGCTGCGCGAGGATGCCGACCCCCAACCAACTGATGCCGATTGAAACTAAGGCGGCCGCTGTCAACGTAATGGCGCCGCGCCAACCGTAAGGAGCGGCAATGAAACCCACTTCGGCTCCAAATGTGTTGAGGGCCCGAATTTCCTCGTTTTGCGCACGGGTTGTCATGCGGATGGAACTCATGATGACGAGAACGCACAGGAGCAGAATGACGGCCCCCAGAATGAGTGCGGCCGACCAGGCGGCGGATTGAAAGCGCGAGAGGTTCTCCGCCCATTCGGCGTCAAACGCCGTGGAGACGACGCCGGGAATCTTCTTAATTGCGGTGTCGAGTTCCGCGGTGGCCGCAGACGACATGTTGGAGCCGACTGTGACGATGATAATGTCGGGAAGCGTGTTGTTGGTGTTGCCGCGGTCTTTGACTCCGAGATTTTGATTGACGAGTTCGAGCGCTTTTTCTCGGGTGAGAAGCCGCGTTTCAGCAACGCCTGCGAGGTCGTTGATGTTCCTCTGGATTTTTTTGACGGAGGCGAGGCTTGCCGTGCGTTCTGTAAAGACCGTCACTTCCGTTTTCGGCATGGAAAACGAGAGATCCGCGACGGAGAGCCAGACGCAGGCAATGAAAAAAGGCAACGTCAGCGCGAGACCGGCGAGCATGACGCTCATTACAAAGTCGCTTCCGGTACTTTTGAGTCCGCGGAACGTTTGACCGGCATTCCACCGCAGAGAGGTCATCAATCGCATACTTCGACTCCGGTGGGGGTAAGTTTCAAAGAATCTACGGCAATGTTTTCGGGCTGAACGTTTAAGTGCGACGCCACGATAACGGGGACGCCTCGGAGCGAAAAGTCCCCGAGGAGGTTCATCAGTTGCTGGGCGTTTTCCATGTCAAGGTGCGCGGCCGGCTCGTCGGCGAGAATCAGTTTGGGACTGTTGACGACGGCGCGCGCAAGGCACGCAATCTGACGTTGCCCGTAGGACAATTCCTGCGGCGGGTAATCCGCAAGATCCGCAATATGGCAGTGCGTAAGCGCTTCGGTGGCGCGGCGTTTGGCTTCTTTGTAGCTTTCGCCTGCGGCAAGCGTCGGAAGCATGACGTTTTCAAACACCGTTCGATCCTTTAAAAGCAGGCCTTCCTGGCTCATGATGCCGATAGAGCGCCTCAGCTGACGGCGTTGCAGGTCGTTGAACGTGTTGACGGCGTCGCCTGCGACGCGGACTTCACCCGTCGTGGGTGTGGCGAGCCCCGCAATGAGTTTTAACACGAGCGACTTGCCGCAGCCCGTTTGGCCGTGTAAGTACACAAAGGCGCCGCGGGCGATGGCAAAAGAGATGCCCGACAAACGCGGTTTACCGTCAAGCTCCACGCCGACGTTGACAAATTGAACGATCGGATCGGTAATCTGTATCACGACAAGTCTCGTTAAAAGGTTCTCAGGCGTTGCGGAAATCCTGTTTTTCCAACGCGAAGCGGAATCCTACCCGTTCCCACACGCCTTCTTCTTCCGTGAGAAGATATTCGGTCAAGGGGTGCCTTGCGAACCACGCCTTATCCACCGTAAGGCAGATCGTGCGGTTTGCCATCGAAAGCCGCCACTGCGGCAGCCGAACGGTGCGCCGGGCGTGCGCAAAGATGACAGCAAGCCGAATCGCCGCAATCATGCGGGTGAGTTTAGCGTTCGTGAGTGCCTCTTCCACTTTTTTTAGGTTCCCGCGCTGCGCAAGAACGACGGTGGCCATCGTCGTTTGATCTTCTCGGGAAAAGCCCGCGAGATCGAGGTTTTTGAGAATGTAGCTGCTGTGTTTATGGTAGCCGCTGGGGCTGATCATTTTGCCGGTTTCGTGCAGGGAGGCCGCCCACTGCAGAATTTTTCGGGATTCGGTTTCAGGTGCGCCGTCCGAAAGTTCGATGAAAAATTTGTCGGCAAGCCCCGCGACCCGCGCGGCCTGCAGCCGATCGACGTGGGTGCGTTTTAAAACGGCGGCCACGGTCGTATCTCGGGTGTCGTGCTGGTCGCGCCGACCCAGAATGTTGTAAAGCAGCCCGACTCGCAGGGCGCCGGCAGCCGGCCGCATTTCTTTGATGCCGAATGTTTCAAAAACGGCGGAGAGAACGGCGACGCCCCCGGCGATCACTTCCCGGCGATCATCTTTGAGCCCCGCAATCTTGATGCGGCGGATGTCGCCGAATTCGATCAGCATTTCCCGCAGGTACTTTAAAAGGGCCGGCGTGACGATGCAGTTGGTGAGTCCAAGTGATTGGCCGATTTCGGCGACGGCGCCGATCGTGCCGGCGCTCCCGTAGGCGGCGTCCCAGTTGCGGGCGCCGAATTCCTGGGCGGCTTCTTCGAATTCGGCCTGAGCGGCAAGCTGCGCCGACTTAAAGGCCCGGGCCGTGAGTTTGCCGTCCTCAAAGAACGTGACGGACGTATTGACGCAGCCCACGTGGAAGGATTCACAGCAGTGCGCTTCAGTGCCGGAACCGATGATGAGTTCCGTTGAAGCACCGCCGATGTCGACGACGAGGCGCTTTTCCGGAGAAGGCGGCAGCGTATGCGCACACCCTGCGAAAACGAGACGCGCTTCTTCGCGGCCGGCGATGATCTCAATGGAATGTCCCAGGGCTGCTTCGGCCTTGGGGAGAAATTCGGCGGAATTTTTGGCAATGCGCAGTGCCTGCGTGCCCACGGCACGGATGTATTTTGGGTTGACCCCCGCCAACTTTTCCTTAAAGCGTGCGAGCGCCTCCAAGGCGCGTTGTTGTGCCTGAGGCGTCAAATACCCTTCGTCATCAAAACCCGCGGCAAGCCGCACGGTTTCCTTCCAATAGCTTTCCGTCAGGATTTGTCCGGCAACGAGTCGCCCGATTTCAACGCGAAAGCTGTTGCTGCCTAAGTCGACGGCGCCTAAAAGCGGCTCTTTTTTTTCTGCCATGGAAATTTCTCTCTCACAATATCCGGTGCAACGACTTTAGTCTCGTTTTATGACGAGGAGGCGACAATCGGCCTCAGTCTTCGTCAATTCCCACCAGGGCATTGGCAAAGGCCCGGGCATTAAAGGGCTGCAGATCGTCAATCTTTTCACCGACCCCCACGAAGTAGATGGGAAGCGGCCGGTCGCCGCGGGACGCGGTGATGGCCACCAAGACACCACCCTTGGCGGTACCGTCCAATTTCGTGACGATGAGGCCCGTCAACTGTGCAAAGGCGTCGAAGGTTTTTACCTGAGCGAGGGCATTCTGGCCGTTGGTGCCGTCCACGACCAAAATCACTTCGTGCGGCGCGCCTTCCAGGGCCTTTGCCTGAGAGCGGCGGATGCGACCTAATTCTTCCATGAGGTTCGTCTGTGTGGGAAGGCGTCCCGCGGTATCCGTGATGACGACGTCCAGATGACGGGCATTTCCCGCGGATACGGCGTCAAAAGCGACGGCGGCGGGGTCGCCCCCCGTTTGGCTCACGACGTCGATACGGTTGCGTTCGCCCCAGACGGCAAGCTGCTCGCGGGCCGCGGCGCGGAACGTGTCGGCGGCGGCAAGGAGGACGGTTTTGTTGTCGGACGCGAGCCACTTGGCGATTTTGCCAATGGTGGTGGTTTTCCCCGCGCCGTTTACGCCCGCCATCATCATCACGAAGGGTTTGGCGCGGTTGACGTCCAAAGGTTTTTGTGCAGGGAGCAGAATCCGTACGATTTCGTCCCGGAGCGCCCGGCGGACTTCTTCGGGAGTTTTAAGTCCGTTCAGTTTCACAGTATCCTTCAGACGCTGTAGGATAAGGCGCGTCGGCTCATAGCCGATGTCGGCGGCAATGAGGGACGTTTCCAATTCGTCGAAAAAGTCTTCATCGACGACGGCGCCGGAAAAGAGACCGGCAAGATTGACTCGGGTGCGGTGCAACCCTTCTTTTAAACGAGCAAAGAAACCCATGGCGGCAGAAAATCAGCGGAAAAAAGGGGCGAGCGGACGGCGACCGAACCGTGGGTCGGAAGACCGAAAACGGACGGGCACGACAGCTTCGCGAAAAAAATCGAATAAGACGCTTAGTTTACCAACCGGACGGGGCTCCGGGGGGATCGTTCGGATTGTCGGCGGGCGCTTTAAGCGAACGCCGCTTGCGGTCGGTGATCGGGAAGGCCTGCGTCCCACGCCAGATCGGGTGCGGGAGACCGTGTTTGATTGGCTGATGCACTTTTTCGGCGGCACCTTGGAGGGGCTTCGGGCGCTCGATATGTTTGCGGGCAGCGGTGCGATGGGCCTTGAAGCAGTCAGCCGCGGTGCGGCGGCTGCGGACGTGGTGGAAATGAACCGGCGCGGTGCGGACGCGATTCGGGAAACCGTCAAGAAATTAAAGGCCCACGAAGTGTCGGTTTATGCCGAAGACGTGTTTGTGTTCCTCGCCCAAACGGCGCGAACGTACGACTTGGTATTTATTGATCCCCCGTTTGCTGCCGAACTGCAGGCGAAGGCACTCAGAGCCGTGAAGGCGCGGCTTGCCTCCGGAGCATACGTGTACGTGGAAAGCCCGGAAGAATTCTCAGAGGATCGGTTGACGGCTGAAGGTTTTCACAGCGTGCGCCGGGGAAAGGCGGGCGCCGTTTTTTACCTTCTGGCGCAGATGACGGAGGCAGCATGACGAGGGCGGTGTATCCCGGAACGTTTGACCCGGTGACGCAGGGGCACTTGGATATCGTGCGGCGGGCGGCGACGCTTTTTGACGAAGTGATTGTGGCGGTCGCGGAAAGCAGTAAGAAGTCGCCGCTTTTTTCCTTGGAAGAACGCCTGGCGTTAGTGAAGGCAGACTGCGCGGGACTGACGAACGTTACGGCGGAAGGATTTACCGGTCTCCTTGCGGACTTTTGCCGACGTCGGGACGTCGCCGTCGTGGTTCGCAGCGCCCGCAACGCTTCGGACTATGAGTACGAAGTGCCGATGGCGCTGATGAACCGACGGATGGCCGGCGTGGAAACGGTGTTTCTGACACCTACGCCCGAGGTTCAGCATATTTCGGGCACGTTGGTGCGGGAAATTGCGTCCTTGGGGGGTGATGTGTCGGATTGCGTGACGCGTGCGACGGCGGTTGCCCTCACGGCGAAGTTTCAAAAAAGAGGCGACTGATGGCGTATCGGATTACGGAAGAATGCATCGGTTGCGGCGTTTGTCTGCCGGAATGCCCCAACGAAGCCATTCGAGAGCGCGACGGCGAATTTTGGATTCGATTCGGACGTTGCACGGAATGTGTGGACGATTCCGAAGGGCCGCACTGTCGCCGGCTCTGTCCGATCGAGGGGGCGGTCGTCATCGATGAGCACAGCCCCGAGTCGCGGGAAAGGCTCCTTTTCAAGGTGAAGCACAATCGGCTGAAGCAGGCCTTTTTGGATTTTGACACGGCGCAGACGAAAGAAAATGCGCGCTGACGGCAGCTAGGCGTTTGTGAGTAGGGTGTCTGAAATTTATCGGTAAAATACGCTCACTTCGACGAAATAACCATAAAAATAGCTGACAAACGGTTTTTTTTATGGCAAAGTTCGCCGCAGGAAAAAAAAGTGATAGAGGCGCCGTCGCCGAAAGAGTAACCGTCCGAGGGGGCACCCCGTGACGACGTGTGAAAGGTCCGACGGCCGAAACGGGTTCCCGGCGGGGAATCGGCGTTGGGCAACCGGACAATATCCGGTTGACTCCTGCCGTAAGAGCGCGGCAGAGGAGCTATCGGTGTTGGGTTTCCGGCTTAAGGGAAGGCTGCATCGATGGATGTAGCTTTTTGTTTTTTGGGCTTTGCATTTTTTTAGGAAACACATCATGCAACCTTATGCCGCCGAGTGGCTATCCATTGTTCCGCCCATCGTGGCTATCGGACTTGCCCTCATCACGAAGGAAGTGTTCTCTTCCCTGTTGGTGGGGATTTTTACGGGTACCCTTATTTATGCCTGCGGTACCGGTGCCAATATTGTGATGGGTACGACGGAATTCGCCTTCAAGATGATGGCGGAAAAGCTCGACTTCAACATCCTCATCTTCTGCTCGCTTTTGGGCGCCCTGATTTACGTCATTACGATGGCGGGCGGCACCCATGCTTACGGGAAGGCGGCGACTCGTCTCATCAAGGGACGCCGCTCGACGCTCACTGCGACGTCGGGATTGGGGATTGCGATCTTCATCGACGATTACTTCAACTGCCTCACGGTGGGAACGGTGATGCGGCCCCTCACGGACCTATACCGCATCAGCCGCGAAAAGCTTGCCTATATCATCGACAGTACCGCGGCTCCCATCTGCATCATTGCTCCGATTTCGAGCTGGGCGGCGGCCGTGGGTTCGTCTTTAAAGAGTACCGGCGCCTTTGAAAGCGAATTGGGCGCTTTTGTTTCAACCATTCCGTGGAACTTTTACGCGCTCTTAAGTCTCGTGCTCGTGGGTTTTATCTGCACGACGAATTTTGACTTCGGTCCCATGCGCCGCGCGGAACTGCGGGCGCAGAAGGGTGAATTAAGCGACGAAGCGGCGACTGTGGAACGAAAGGAACCGCCCTGCAATCCCCGCGGTACGGTGTGGGATATGTTGGTGCCTCTGGCGGCGCTCATTATCTGCGCGGTGCTCGCTTTGATGTATTCGGGCGGCTACTGGGGGGAGGACGCGAAGTACCATACCTTCATGGCGGCCATCGGTAATTCGTCGGCGTCGATTTCGCTCGTGTGGGCGTCTTTCTCCGCCATCGTGGTGGCGCTTCTGATGTTCGTGCCGCGCCGCTTGGTGACGTTCAGCGAATTTATGAACGGCGCCGTAGAAGGCATGAAGATGATGCTTCCCGCGAACATCATCCTTATTCTCGCGTGGACGCTTTCGGGCGTGTGCCGTGATCTTCTGCAGGCGCCGCAGTTCATGGAAGGCGTGGTGACGAGCTCGGGGATGTCGGCGATGCTCCTGCCCGTCTTGGTCTTTGCGATTGCGGCGTTCCTTTCATTCTCGATGGGGACGGCCTGGGGGACGTTCGGGATTCTGATTCCGATCGTGGTGCCCATCGTGCAGGCTTTGGATCCGCAGCTGACGGTCGTGGTGCTTTCGGCAACGTTGGCGGGCTCGGTTTTCGGGGATCACTGTTCGCCCATTTCGGACACGACGATTCTGTCGTCGGCAGGGAGCCGCTGCCGCCATATTGATCACGTGTCGACGCAGTTGCCGTATTCGCTTCTCGCTGCGGTTTCGGCGGGCGTCGGCTACCTTGTGGCGGGCGTTACCGGCGCCAACCTCTTTGCGAGTCTCGGTGCGGCTTTGGTGACCCTGATCGGCGCGACGACGGTGCTGCATTTCTGGTCTCAGAAGCGCGAACCCGACGCGGCTTAAGTCACATTTTGACGTCAACCGTCCGTGCGTTCGGTGTGAAATCGGATAACGGACGGTTTTTTGTGACCGAAAAACGGGGCGCCGTGCTTTACAATCGCCCCAACCGGTTACTTTTTCTCCTTAATTTAATGATCTTTCGTCGTACCTTTGTGAGCGAACTCGCCAACAGCACGGGGGGCGTCTTTACGGTGCTCTTTTCCATTGTGCTCACCGTGGGTCTTGTGCAGATTTTGTCCGATGCCGTCGGGGGCGATGTAGGTTCTACGACGGTTT
Organism: uncultured Sutterella sp.; assembly: GCA_900544255.1. Classification (GTDB taxonomy): domain Bacteria; phylum Pseudomonadota; class Gammaproteobacteria; order Burkholderiales; family Burkholderiaceae_F; genus Duodenibacillus. Next base: position 35,418 of record UQUM01000007.1, on the reverse strand, counting down.
TTGAACTCGTCGCGTATTCAAGTCTCGTCAATATGCCGCCGCTTCTGACGGTTTCGATTTTCATCGCCGTTCTGATGGTGATGATGCGAAGCTGGCAGGACAGTGAAATGATCGTCTGGTTCAGTACGGGGGGGCGCAGCCTTTTGTCGTGGATCCGGCCCGTGCTGCAGTTTTCGCTGCCGCTCATCATCCTCGTGGGCGTGTTGTCCACCGCGCTCACGCCGTGGGCGAAGGCGCAGATCGAGCGCACGACGGAAACCTTTCAGCAGCGGGACGACGTGAACCGCGTCTCTCCAGGGCGCTTCATTGAAACCGCGGGCGGCAACCGCGTATTTTTCATTGAAGACGCGGACAACGAAGGTACGCACATCAAGAATATTTTCTTAAGCGAGCGTACGCGGGACGGCAAGGAGATCGTGGTGCAGTCCGACGCCGGTGAAATCGTGAAGACGGACGAAGGCGACCGCTACATCGCTTTGACGGACGGCCGCCGCTATGAAGCGGGCGGCACGAAGTCCGCCGCGTGGCGCGTGGTGGATTTCGTGCGCTATGACCTTCTCCTGCAGGTGCGGGCGGACGCGGCGATCGCGAAGCTCGGCGTGGATGAAATTCCGCTGCAGACGCTTTTTGCGTTGAACACCCGGGCGGCGAAAGGGGAAATCCTCTGGCGCTTCAGTTGGCCTTTGGCAGCTTTGAATCTCGTACTGCTCGCAATTCCTTTGTCCTATACCAACCCCCGCGCCGGACGCAGTTTGTCGCTCGTGATTGCGGTGCTGATCTTTGTGCTCTATTTAAATGGCATTTCCATCGGGCAGACGTGGGTACGCGGCGGCAAGATGGAGTGGTACACCGGGGTGATCCTCATCAACGGGTCAGTATTCCTCATCACGGCGATGCTCTTTATCCGTCGGGTGTGGATGACGCGTTGGCTGCCCTTGGCGTGGACCGAGTGGCCCTATCGGCTGCGTGAAGCCCGAAAGGAGCGCGCGAAATGATGAAGGTTATGACCCGGCACCTCACGCGGGAAGTGTTGGTGGCGTCGCTGTTCATTCTTTTTGCCCTGACGGCGTTGTTCGCCTTCTTTGATTTGGTGCGTCAGTTGGGCAACATCGGCACGCGCTACAGCCTTCTGCAGGCGGTGACGATGACGACGTTGAATCTTCCCACCCGCATTTATGAAGTGATGCCGGTGGCGGCGTTGGTGGGGGCGGTCTATACGCTTTCGCGTTGGGCGGCCAACAGCGAATTTACGATTCTGCGCGTTTCGGGGTTGTCCCCTTTGAAATTGGCGGGGATGCTTTCGGTGTCCGGTATCGTATTGTCGCTTGCGACCTACGGACTCGGGGAATTCGTGGCGCCTACGACCTACAAGCTGCGCGATCAGATGCAGCTTGAAACCGTGAACGGCGCCATGACGGCCTATGGGTACGATTCCGGCATCTGGTTGCGAGACGTGGTGCGAAACGCGGCGGGCGAAGCGCAGACGACGCGTTTTGTGAACGTACGGAGTTTGGTAAACGGCGAGCGCGGGGCGAAAACCGGCGCGTGGCGCGTGTTTGAATTCAACGCCGACCGCGAATTGACCCGCATCATTCACGCTGCGGGCGCTGACTATGTGAGAGGCGAAGGCTGGCACCTCAAAAATGCCGTGGTGGAGCAACTGCCGAAAGTTGCCAAAGACGAAACGCCGATGATTGACAAGGCGACCGTAAGACGGCATTCCGACATGATGTTGGCAACCGATCTGCGGCCGGATTTGCTGGGGGTGCTCACCATCCGTCCGGAACGTATGGGGATTGCGGATTTGTGGCTTTACGTGGACTATCTGAAGGAAAACAAACAGACGTCGGAGCGCTATGAATCGGCGCTTTGGAAGCGCGTTTTCTATCCGCTGGCGATTTTTGTGATGCTCGCGGTCTCCATGCCTTTTGCGTACCTCAACGCACGCTCGGGCGGCGTTTCGATCAAGATCTTCGTGGGGCTGATGATCGGCATCACGTTCTACGCCTTAAACAACATCTTCTCGTTCTTAAGCGTCATCAATACGTGGTCGCCGGTGCTGATGTCGGTGTTGCCCTCGCTCATCATGATGTCGCTCGCGGCCGTAGCAATGTGGTGGGTGGAAAGGCGATAACGCTTTGAAAAGCTAAAAAAGCAGCCGTTGGTTCGTCGGGATCAACGGCTGTTTTTGTCAGCAACGCAACAAACAGTAAGTGCTATCTATGTAGCACTAAAGTGCTTAAATCGACCATAATCGCTGCTATAGTAGCAGTTGTTGTTTTGCGGAATCGAAGGGAATGCCATGAACCGTCTCATTGAAAATCTGAAGCCGCCCCGGGTGATTCGACTGGAGATGGCGGAACGGTTCCGGAAAGTTCGGTTGGCACAAAATTTGTCCCAGAAAGACGTGGCGCAGCGTTCGGGCGTGTCGTTGGCCAGCGTACGAAAATTCGAAACGACCGGCGATATTTCTTTGAAGGGATTGGTCAATCTGGCAATCGTCGTCAGCAAAGCCGGTGATTTTGCCTCGGTATTTGAGGAGCCGCCGGCGATCGATTTGTTTGCGCCGAAACCCAAGGAAAGGAAACGGGCCTCTCAGAGGAGGAAAAAGGCATGAAAGTCAGCGTGTTTTTGAATTGCGAAGGGAAACGTCGAAAGGTAGGAATGCTCGACGACGAAATGGGGATTCGTTTTCAATATACGGACGATTTTATTGTTTCCCCGTTGCCGTTATCGCCCGTGGCGTTGCCGACGAGTTCCCGGGTTTGGCAGGGGAACCAACGCCTTAACGACGGACTGCCGGGCATCGTCGCCGACAGCCTTACTGACGGCTGGGGAAATTTGCTGTTGGATCGGCAACTCAAAAGAAAGGGGCGCCGGTTGACGGAAATTTCGCCGTTGGAACGATTGTGTTGGGTCGGAAGCCAGGGAATGGGAGCCCTCGAATACGAACCGGAAACGCGTTTGGAAGCTTTTGAACCGCAGAGCATTCGGTTGGATACGTTGGCGGACAATGTAGATCGGGTTTTGTCGGAAGCGTCGGATACCGGTGTGTTGGATCAATTGAGTTCGCTCAACGGTTCTTCCGGTGGTGCTCGTCCGAAGATTGTCTGTTTGGTTGCCGATGACGGCAGCGGTGAATTGCGGCGGGGCATGATGCCGGAACCCGGGTTTTCACCGTGGCTCATTAAGTTTCACAGTGCTTCGAACGACTGGGATCAAGGCGTGCAGGAATTCATTTGCTCGGAATTGATGCGGGCAGCCGGAATTTCGGTGACGGAAACTCAGCTTTTTGAGTCGACGAAAGTGCCGGGATGGTTCGGCATTCGGCGGTTTGACCGAAATGAGAAAGGAAAACTGCACATGGCGACGGCCGCCGGACTTTTGGATTGCGATTTTCGGACGCCCTGTTTGGACTACCAGTCGATTTTGGCGTTGACGCAGCGTTTGGTGGCAGGGAAAGAAGCGTTGGTGGAGCAGATAAAACGGTGTGCGTTTAATTTCTTAATCTGGAATAATGACGACCATGCGAAGAACTTTTCTTTCCTGATGAATAGCTCGGGAGCTTGGCAGGTTTCGCCGGCGTACGACATGGTGACGGCCGCAGGAATGGGCGGTGAGCATATGACGGCGCTGTTGGGAAAAGGAAAGAATCCCCGAGTCGATGACTTCCTGGCGTTGGCCGGCATGTTCGATTTGTCGTCGCGGGAAGTGAAAACCGCTTTAGGAGAAGTCTGCACGGCGGTGGCTCAATACCCCGAGTTGGCGAGACAATATGGCGTCAAAGTGCCGGTAGCGGTGCGGTTCGAGTTCCCCCGATAAGAAAACGGCAGAAGCGCCGAAACGCCCTGCCGCTCGTGAGATTCCGGAACCGGGAATCAGTGCGAAATGATCTTCGAGAGGAACTGCTTGGCGCGTTCGCTCGTGGGTTCCACAAAGAACCGTTCCTTCGGGCTGTCTTCCAAAATCTGCCCTGCTTCCATGAAGACCACGCGGTCGGCAACCTTGCGGGCAAAGCCCATTTCGTGCGTGACGACCATCATCGTCATGCCTTCTTTTGCAAGGCTCACCATCACGTCGAGCACTTCGTTGATCATTTCGGGGTCAAGTGCCGACGTCGGTTCGTCAAAGAGCATGCAGTTGGGATCCATCGTGAGGGCACGGGCGATGGCGACGCGCTGCTGTTGACCGCCCGAGAGCTGCCCCGGGAACTTAGGAGCATGCTTTAAAAGCCCCACGCGGTCAAGAAGCTTCAGGCCTTTTTCAGTCGCTTCTTCGCGGCCGCGCCCCAACACCTTCATCTGCGCGAGGGTGAGGTTGTCGATAATGGAAAGGTGCGGGAAGAGTTCGAAATGCTGGAACACCATCCCGACGTGACTGCGCAACTTGGGCAGATCGGTCTTGGGATCCCCCACGTTGACGCCGTCCACAATGATTTCGCCCTGCTGGAAGGGTTCAAGAGCGTTTACCGTCTTGATGAGTGTGGATTTGCCGGAACCGGAGGGACCGCAGACCACCACGACTTCGCCCTTTTCCACGGACGTGGAGCAATCTTTCAAAACCTGAAATGAGCCGTACCACTTGCTCACGTTCTTGATGTCAATCATCGGCATTGGAAAATATCCTAAATTCTTACTTAGTGGGGGAGGGCGCCGCGTTTTTCAAATCGGCGCACGCTGCGGGAAAGGGCAAGCGATACCGTGAGATAAACCACAGCCGCCAAAAGATACATCAATATGAGCTGGCTGTCGCGCTGCGCTATTTTAGAACAAGCGCCCAGGAAATCGTTGGCACTTATGACGTAGACCAAGCTCGTATCCTGAAAAACGACAATTACCTGAGTTAAAAGTACGGGAAGCATGTGTTTTACGGCCTGTGGCAGGATCACGAAACGCATGGTCTGCGCGTAGTTGAGCCCCAAGGCCGCTGCGGCCGCGAGCTGCCCGGACTTGATGCTGCCGATGCCGGCGCGGATGATTTCTGCAAAGTACGCTGCTTCAAAGACGACAAACGTCACCATGGCGGAAACGGAGGCCTCAACCGTTATCGGTCGCGATGCGCCCACAAGGTACCGCAGGAGCTCAGGCATCAAGAAAAACACCCAAAAAAGGAGCAGAACGAGGGGAACAGAGCGGATGGCGTTCACGTACGCTGAGGCCAGCGTTTTGAGCCACCACTTATGAGAAAGCCGAGCAACGGCAATCAGGGTGCCGAGAAGAAGCCCCCCGGTGACGGCAACGAGCGTGAGTTCGAGCGTAAAGGACGCTCCGTCTAGAAGGAAACGCCAGGAATTCGTAACGGACGAAAAATCAATGTTGAACATGACTCTGTTTCCCCATCAGTGCGCCATGAAACCCACAAGCGCAGTTTTCTTTTCAATCGTGCGCATGAGAACGTTGACGACGAGCGTCACGACGACGTAGCAAGCCGTGGCGAGCGTAAACGCGGCAAAGTACTGAAAGGTCGCTTCTCCCATTTCCTGCGAGCGCATCGTGACTTCGGAAAGACCGATCGTAAGCGCGATGGAGGTGTTTTTCACGAGGTTCATCGCTTCGTTCGTCATCGGCGGGAGTACGAGCCGCAGCGCGAGGGGAAGAATGACGTAGCGGTACGCTTGGCTTTCCGTAAAGCCGATGGCTTTGGCGGCGTTTAACTGCCCCGGCGGCAGGCTGTCAATGCCACTGCGGATCTGTTCTGCTAAGCGCGCCGACGTAAAAAGCCCTAGGCAGAGGAACGCTGAAAGAAACTGGCCGCAGACCGGATCATTTTCAATCATCCAGGTTTTCATCGGCGGAATAAATTCCGGGATGACGAAGAACCAAAGAAAGATTTGAACGATGAGCGGAATGTTGCGGAAAAGTTCGACCCAGCCCGTGGTGAAGGCGTGCAGGATCGGGCGGTTTTTAAGGGTGGAGGCCGTGCCGATGAGAATGCCCGCGACGAGTGCGAGCATGAAGGAAGCGGCGGCAAGCGACACCGTCCAGCCGAGACCGTTCAGGATGTAGATGAGCCAGGAATTATCGTCCAGGAGCGCCGGTTCGTTAAATACCGACCAATCAACCGAAAACATACGTAGGCGCCTCTTTTTTATGGGGGTAAGCCGCCTGAAAAACCGGGGGAGGGCGTTTCAGGCGGCGGGGCGGAATTAAATACCGTCGGAATTGGGGTTCTTAAAGGCATTCCGCGTCATGTCGTTCATCGGGAAATTCATGTTGATGTTCTTCGGGGGAATGGGCTGGGTGAACCACGTCTTATAAAGTGCTTCCATTTCGCCCGAAGCCATCATGTCGGCGAGCGTCTTGTCGACCAAGGCCTTGAACTGCGGATCGTCTTTACGAAACATCGGTCCGTAGGGTTCGACGCCCAAAGAATTCACCTTGCCCGTGAGGATCTTGTAGTTTTCCGGGTGCGGCAGGTTCGCAATCTGACCGGCGAGCAGAATGTCGTCGATCACGAAGGCAGACGCTCGTCCCGCAGCGACGAGCTGCATCGATTCTGCAAAGTCTTTGGTAAGAAGCGGACGGAACTTAAAACCCTTTTCCTTGGCGTAATTCTTCAAAAGCGGTACGGCCGTGGTGCCCGAGGTCATCGTGACGGTCTTTCCCTTGAGATCCGTGAGATTGTTGATGCCGGAATCCTTCTTAACGGCAGCCGTCACGGAAATGACGAAGTACGTGTTGCCGAAAGCGGCCTGCTTCTGGCGTTCCTTGGAATTGGTGGTGGAACCGCATTCAATATCGATCGTACCGTTCTGCAGCAGAGGGATACGGTTGGCGGACGTGATGGGCTGGTAATTCACCTTAAGGTTCGGGTTCTTTACCGCTACCTTGACGGCTTCCGCGACTTTCTTGCAGATTTCGGTGGCATAGCCTACGGGTTTGCCGTCGTTGTTGAGGTAGGAGAAGGGAACCGAGGATTCACGGTAGCCGAGCGTGATTTCGCCGGTATCCGCCACCTTTTTCAGGGTACCGGTTAATTCGGCGGCGCCGGCGGCAGAACAAAAAGCGGCGGCGGTGACGAGGACGGCCAGAAGCGTTTTTCTCATGATCAAATCTCCGAAAGGTTGTTGTTTTACTTTGTTCGATGCCGGGGTTTCCCAAGAAAGCACCGAAACGGCTTAATAAAAGAACTGCAAAAACCGTGCCAAAAAATAAAAACGTGTAAAAACAAAGCAATTCTCAAAAGACCTAGATCGGAAGAAATAGACGAGGACTTGAGGGATAGCGCCTTTTCGGTGCAGTAGAACGCGGCAGTCGTGCACTCATTTGGTGCGGCTGACGGTTTTCTTAAGAATTGCCGGGACGACGAGCAGTCGGACGAGATTCGTTAAGATTGACGACAAATCGTCTTGGGAGCCTGAGTGATGCGGCAGTTTTTGTATGTTCTTTCTTTGGCGGCGGCTCTGCTGCCGGTGATCGGTACGGCGGCAACGGTGTCGGCGCCGGAAAAAACCGCGTTGGTCTTATCGGGCGGCGGTGCCCGCGGGTTTGCGCATATCGGGGCCCTCAAAGCCCTGGAAGAACTGAACGTTCGAGTGGACATTCTTACTGCGACGAGCATGGGTGCGATGGTCGGAGGCGGTTATGCCGCGGGGTACAGCGCGGACGAAATTCGGGCGATTACGCTCGGGGTGGACTGGGCCAAGATGTTTGCGCCGCGTGCGGACAGGCCGTCTCTCACATGGCGCCGTAAGGCGGACGATCTCAAGGGCATCAGTGATGCGGAAATCGGTGTGAGTCCTGCAGGGGTGTCGTTTCCTTCCGGAGTGGTTCCGACGCAGGAACTCGATATTTTCCTGGCGCGCGTCACGCGGCCCGTAAACCATGTGAAAAATCTCTCGGATCTTTCCATTCCCTACGCCGCAATGGCCACTGACCTTATTACCGGGGCCAAGGTGGTGCTCTCTAAAAACGTAACGTTGGCGCAGGCGATGCGGGCGTCGATGTCGATTCCCGGGGCATTTGCGCCGGTGCCCTTCGGGGATGCACTCCTTGTGGACGGAGGTCTCACGGACAATCTCCCGGTAGCGGAGGCGCGCGAATTAGGGGCAACGCGCGTCATTGCGATCAACGTGGGAACGCCGCTTTTCGGCCGCGAGAAATTGGACAGCGTCGTGGGCGTCATGGGTCAGATGGTGAATATTCTCACCGAACAGAACGTGCAGGCGTCGATTGAGAGCATTCGTCAGAAGGATCTTCTCATTACGCCCGATCTCTCCGAATTTACGTCGGGAGATTTTGCGAAGGCCGACGCCATCATGAAAGCGGGGTATGACGCGGTGATGGCGGTGAAAGACCGATTGAAAGCCTATCGCGTAACACCGGAAGACTATCGGGTGTGGCAGAGGAAGGTGGCGTTGGGACTCAATAAAGAGGCGGCGCACCGCGTGTCGTCCGTGCGGGTGGACGGATTGAAAACCGTGAATCCCGAACGAGTGGTGCGGGATGCGGATTTGGACATCGACGAATCGGTGACGGACGAAAGGGCGGCGCGTGCGGCACGGCGCATTTGGGCGGACGGCGACTTTAGAAGCGTGCCGTTTCACTTTGAGCCGGGCCCCCGCAATACCGAAGTGCTCGTTTTTGAACCCGAGGAAAAAAGTTGGGGTTATTCGAGTCTCAGGTTCGGTGGCAACGTGCAGTTTGATACCGAACGTACGCAGAACTTCAATGTGATTCTCGCGCACACCTGGGGGTGGTTGAACGATTGGGGCGCCGAGTGGCGCAATGAGGCGCAGTTTGGGGAAACACGGCGTCTTAAGTCGGAGTGGTATCAGCCTTTGGGCGCTGCTTCGTCCTGGTACCTGTTGCCGCGCCTGGAAATTGAGCGCACCCCCATTGATGTTTATTCAGAGACGCCTTCGGAAAAGCATCCCTACGGGCGTTACATCCGCGAACAGCAGACGGCGGACGTGGCGCTGGGGTATGAGTTCGGACGCGTGGGAACGGCGGACGTTTTCGCGGGTTGGGTGAGGTATAAGACCCGTGAGGACATCGGGGAAGACCTGGGCGGCTATGGGCTTCACGCACCTTTTGTGGGAGCGTCGCTTTCGGTGGATACGTTGGACAACGTCAACTTCCCCCGGCGCGGCGTGAATTTCACGGTCGACGTGCGGCGGCTTTTCCACGAAAGCGAATCGGGGAGCGTCACGGGGAACCTTACTGATACGGTGTGGGAGACGAGTCTCAACGTTCCGGCGGCGTTTGATAAGAATTGGTCGGGGTTGTTGTCGGCGCGCTTAGGTGAGGCCACGATTCCCGGGTATTTCCGTTTGGGCGGCGCATTTAATCTCACAGGTACCCCCGAGGGGCGATTTACCGGGGACCGGATTGCCGTGGGACGGCTGATGCTGATGCGTAAGATTTTCCCGGGACTTGCGGAAGCAGGGATTGCGGCGTATGCCGGGGTGACGTACGAAGCCGGCCGGGCGTTCAACCACACGTCGGGCTTTTCAAACCACAAGAGCGATTGGCATCACGCCAACGCGCTTTTTGTGGGTGCGGACACTTGGGTGGGCCCCATGTACCTGATGTTGGGCCGAACCTACGGCGTGGGAGACTCACTGATGTTCTACTGGGGTCGCCTGCATTAAGCAAGCGACCGGCTCATCGTGATGTGAGGAATGCCGCACTCGGCAAAAGGTTCGCCGCAGGCCGTGAATCCCAAAGTTTCGTAAAACCCGCGGGCTTGCGTCTGTGCATTGAGGATTGCCCGGGAAAAACCGTGATTCCGGGCGTAGGTGAGGACGGTTTCCAAAATCAACCGTCCCGTGCCGCGGCCTCGCTGCGGTTTCAGGACGGCAACGCGGCCGATGTGCCCGTCGGGGAGGAGTCTCGCGCAGCCGACGGGGCGCCCTGCATCGTCAAAAGCCGCAAAGTGCGTGCAGACGGGATCCGTGTCGTCGAATTCGTTTTCGGGGAGAATGCCCTGCTCCTTGACGAACACTGTCCGACGCACGTCAGATACGGCGTCCTGAAGCGTTTCCCAAGCACCGGAGCGGATGGTGATCGGCACGAGAGACCTCATTTGCCGCCGCACACGGGGCAGGTGGGGTCGGCAGTCAGTGCGATGATGTCAAACTTCATCGAAAGCGTATCGACGATGAGGAGTTTGTTGACGAGACCAGGGATCCCTGCTGCCATTTTGAGGGCTTCTTCGGCGGCAGCGTTTCCGGCCATACCGGTGACGGCACCGAAAACGCCGACCTGCGCGGCTTTGACGTCCGTTTCGTCGTCTTCCGGGAAAAAACAGTCGTAGCAGGGGGACGGGGCGCAGCGGAAGTCGAACGCCGTCACCTGAAAACTGAAACGCACGGCGCTCGCGGACACCAAGCGGCAGTGCGCATCACGGGCAGCGCGGTTTGTCATATGGCGCGTTTTGGAATTGTCCGATGCGTCGATCAGGATGGTTTCCGGCATGAGGAGCGTCGCAAGAAGCGCTTCGTCGGCCCAAGCCGTGACGGCCGTGACGGGTACCGAGGGATCGATCTCGGAAAGCGCCAATTTGGCGCTTTCCGCTTTATTCATTCCGAGACGGGCCGGGGTGTGTAGCGACTGACGCGGCAGGTTCGTTTCTTCCACTGTGTCGGCGTCGATGACGGTGACGGAACCTGCGCCTGACTCAACGAGCGTGAGAAGCGCCGGAGAACCGACGCCGCCAGCGCCGATTACCACGAAAGGAGTGCGGGCGAGAGCAGTCTGAGCTTCGGGGCCCCATTCCTTTAAAAGCACCTGACGGTTGTAGCGGGGCGCTGCGGGATTAACCATGATGAACCTCAAAAAATCAGTTGTTCGAGGTGGTTTTCGTTTTATCGGCTGCGGCTTTTTCTTCTTTCAGCTTTTTCTGGACGTCCGCGTGCGTGATGACTTTCTTTCCCAAGAGGTGCGCGACGGCCTGCTGTAAGGGGAAGTCTTTATCGTCTCCGAACTGGTAGCGCAACGTCGGTACCTTGGCGGGTTCTAGATCGTCGTCTTGCCAATCCGTGTCATTGGCGTCCGACGCCTTTTTTGTGTCCTTACCGTCGGTGACGAGAAGGTGGTGCGCGAGATCGGCTTCCCTGAGGTTAAAGGAAGGATAGTTGCCTTCGGGCGTATCGTCCACGGCGATGTCCGGAGTGATGCCCTTTGCCTGAATCGTGCGGCCCGACGGCGTGTAATAGCGGGCCGTCGTGATTTTGATGCCCGTTGTTTCGTCGTTTTTGATGCGCAGGGGCAGGATGGTCTGCACGGAGCCCTTCCCGAAGGAGCGCGTTCCCATGATTTCGGCGCGGTGCTGATCTTGAAGGGCGCCCGCAACAATTTCCGACGCGGAGGCCGATGAAGAATTCACGAGCACGACGAGCGGAACGGATTTGGTGACGGCGGGGAGTTGCGCAATGTGATCGATCGCCGTGTTGGCAACCGCATAGTCGCGCTTAGCGGCATAAAAGCGGCGCTCATTGTCGGCGGTGCGGCCCCGCGTGGAGACTACGAGAGAATTTTCTGCGAGGAAAGCCGCCGAGACGCCGATTGCGGCATTTAAGAGGCCGCCCGGGTTGTTTCTGAGATCCAGCACCAGCCCCTTGAGATGGTTCTCTTCGGTGAGTTTCGTGAGCGCCACGGCCACGTCGTCGGCCGTGCGTTCCTGAAATTGCGAAATACGGATGTAGCCGAGGCCGTTTTCAAGCGCTTTACTCTTGACGGACTGCACCTTGATGACGGCTCGGGTGATTTTCATCACGATGGGTTTCGTGACGCCCTTGCGCGCGATGGTGAGCACGATGCTGGTGTCAGGCTTGCCGCGCATCAGCTTCACGTTTTCGTTCAAAGACAGGTCGGCCGTCGCTTTGTCGTCGATTTTGACGATGAGGTCACCCGCCAAGACACCCGCGCGAGCCGCCGGTGTGTCGTCAATCGGCGTCATGACGCGCACGCCCGACGGATCCTTGGTGACTTCGATGCCGAGTCCTCCGAATTCGCCTATGGTGCTTTCTTCAAGGTCTTCAAACGCTTTGGCGTCTAAAAATGAGGAGTGGGGATCCAAGCCTTCCACCATACCGTGTACGGCGTTTTCAAGGAGTTTTTTGTCCGAAATGTCATCCACGTAATAGCTTTTGATGGCGCCGAACACATCGGCAAAAAGCCGGATGTCTTCGGCGGGAAGCGAAATCGTGCGGCCTTTTTCCGCATAGGCTGAAAGGCTCGCGGTGAGCGCGGCGCCGCAGGCAAGTCCGGCAGCAAGAAGCGCCGCGGAGCGAAGCAGAGAATGACGGGACATGGTCGTAAAGAAATAAAAATCAGCGCTTGGCAAGCCATGGCGACGGATCAATCGGCGTGCCGCGGCGACGAAGTTCGAAGTATAAGCCCGGGCGTTCTTCGCCCCCGGAGTTGCCGACGCTTGCAATCGTTTCGCCTTGTTTCACCTTGTCGCCTACGCTCTTATAAAGCGATTCGTTGTTCGCGTAGACGGAGAGATAGTTGGAACCGTGATCGACGATGAGAAGGTTCCCGAAGCCGCGCATCCAGTCGCTGAAGACGACGGTGCCGGGGCCGGCGGCGACGACGTTCGCGCCTTGTTTGGCCCGGATGAGAAGGCCGCGCCAGGGAAGAGTCGATGCGGCTCCTTCACGTTTTTGGCCGAAGCGGGCGGCGATCGTACCGGAGGCGGGCATCGTAAGCCGCCCCTTTAACTGCGTGAAATTGACGGACGGCGACGCAACGACGACGGGTTCGGATTTCGTTGATGTATTTTTGCGACGCCGTTCTTCTTCGGCTTTTTTCCGTAGGGCAAGACGCCGGGTGGCTTCCCGCTTTTCGGCTTCGGCAATCCGCACGTCGATATTGGAAATGAGTTTAGTCAATTCCCGATCGTTTTTGACGAGTTGTTCATAGCGTTCGCGTTGCGAATTGAGCTCCTTCGTGAGATTGGTGCGCGCTGTCTCACGGGATTTCTGCTCGGACTGCAGCTGCTCGCGGTTTTTTTGTTCCGCCGCCTGTACTCGGGCAAGTTCCGAACGTTTTTCCGTCGTTTTTTTCGTTGTTTCCGCGATGAGTCTCTGGCGGTTTGTGAGCTCGTTGATCGTTTTGTCGCGCTCACGGTTCAGATAGGACAAAATCCCCGACATACGCTGGATGTCGTTGGGGTTGCTCCCCGTTAAAAGACTTTGCCAGGGGTGACGCTGCGCATTCAGAAACTGCGCTTTGCTGATCTGTTCGAGATCTTTTTCCGCTTCTTTGGTGCTGCGGCTCACGCGCTTTAACTCGTTGTTGAGATCGGCGAGCTGTTGCTCGATTTTCGTGCGATCTTCGGCGAGGGTGCGCAGCGTACGGTTACTGCGGCTGATTGCTTGTTCACTTTTCTGCAGTTCGGCATTGACTTTCGTCAAACGTGCTTCCTTGGCGGAAATTTCTTTCTGAATGGACGAAATCTGCCCCTTTAAGGACGACTGTTCGCGGGTAAGCTGGCGTCGGTCTGCCTCGGGCGCCGTTTTGGCGGCAGCGTCCGGGGCATACGCAAGGCACAGACCCCCTACGGCGGCCGTAAAAGAAATGACGGCCGTGAGTAAAAGAAGTCGCGGGGCAGAACGCATCGGACGACTTACTTCGCTTTACCCTGTGCGGCGACGGCGGCGACCGCAGCGGCGATTTCGTCGGCGTTGCCGAGGTAGTAATGACGGATCGGGCGCATGGCGTCGTCGAATTCGTACACGAGGGGCTGCGCGGTGGGGATGTTGAGCCCCACGATATCGTCGTCACTCACGTTGTCGATGTGTTTGATGAGAGCTCGGAGCGAATTGCCGTGCGCGGCGATGAGAACGCGCTTGCCGGATTTAACCGTGGGTTTGATCACCTGTTCCCAATAGGGGACGACGCGGGCCACCGTATCCTTGAGGCATTCCGTCGCAGGAATGTCCATGGCGGGCACGTCTGCATAGCGGGGGTCGTTCAAAGCACTGCGTTCGTCGCCTTCGGGGAGCGGATCCGGGGGCGTCGCGTAGGCGCGGCGCCAGATCAGAACCTGAGCCTCGCCGAATTTCTTCGCGGTTTCCGCTTTGTTGAGGCCCTGCAGGGCGCCGTAATGGCGTTCATTGAGGCGCCAGGAGTGTTCGACGGGAATCCACATTTCGTCAAGCTTGTCCAGGGTGATCCAGAGCGTACGCACGGCACGCTTTAAGACGCTCGTGAAGGCGATGTCAAAGCCGTAACCTTCTTTTTTCAGAAGTTCCCCCGCTTTGGCGGCTTCGGCGCGACCTTGTTCGGTGAGATCGACGTCCGTCCACCCGGTGAAACGGTTTTCAAGATTCCACTGACTTTGTCCGTGGCGCATGAGAACGAGCTTGTACATGGTTTCAAACCCTCAAAAAAGGGGGAGGAAAAAAGAAAACTCTTCATTATCGCACGGGTGTGAAAATTTGGAACTCCTTAAAAGAGAGACAAGGAAAGTTATTTATCAAAATCAACGACTAACCAATAACGGACACAAATTGCTGAAAAAGGTCAGTGTGTAGGTGAAGGAGAGACGACGGATGGTAACTGTATAACTTGAACGATGTCTGTATAGTTGTTGATGTAGTTCGACGGTGTTTGGCGTTTAGGTATGATGGCAACGTTGTTTGGGGCTGCTTCTTCAAACGACGAGGATTCGTTTTTCTGTGCCGGACAAGGCAGGGTTAACTAACGGTAAGGAAATCAAATTTTCTATAATGGCCGCCGCCGGCGCGGAGAAGCGTCCGAAAACGGGACTTTTCTGTTCGGCGCCGATGATGAACAAACCTAAGAGCAAGTGATGGACTTCCTTCTTGACAACATTCTTCTGATTGCGATTATTCTCGTGTGCTCGGTGAGCTTGGCTTGGCCGATGATTCAGCGTCGCCGCACGGGCCCCGAAGTGGACAACAGTTCCGCTACCGAACTCATTAATCGCAAAAATGCGCAGATCATCGACCTGCGTGATCCCAAAGACTTCAAAAAGGAAGCGATCGCGAATTCCGTGAACATTCCCGCCGACCGCATCCAGAACGAGCTAGGCAAGATCGACAAGGCTCGCCCGGTGCTCCTCGTGGACGACGACGGGCGCCGTGCCCGTATGGCGTCGCCCCTCTTGCGCGGCACGGGCTTTAAGGAAGTCTATATTCTCGCGGGCGGCTTAAACGCCTGGCGTATGGCAAAGCTTCCCTTTGCGCGCTGATCCGTAAAGCGGAAAAGAACGCCGTTAAGATTCACGGCAGATTTTCCGCGTAAAGTTTGAATTATCGTAACCTTTTTTAGTGAGACCGACATGGCGGACGAAAACCAGACTCCGAACGAAAATGCTCAGAACGCCGAAGCGCAGCAGGCGCAGCCTTCTTTTCAGATGGTGCGCAGCTACTTAAAGGACGCTTCCCTTGAAATGCCGCATGCGCCGGAAATTTTCTTTGCGGCGCCCGAAGAACAGCCCAACGTGGACATTCAGTTTGAAGTGTCCCAGAAGAAGCTTCCCCCGGAAGGCGCTTGGGAAGTGGTGGTGCGCGGTACGATCACCGTGACGGTGAAGGAAAAGACGATGTTCCTCGTCGAAGGCAAGCAGGCCGGTATTTTCGACATCCGCAACATCGTTGAAGAAGGCGTGCAGCATCTGACGAATGTCGTCTGCCCTTCGATTCTCTATCCGTATCTGCGTGCGAATTTGGCCGACCTCATTACCCGTACCGGGTTGCCCCCGGTGCATCTGCCGGAAGTGAACTTCGAAGCGCTTTATCAGCAGCGTCTCGCGCAAGCTCAGCAGCAGGCGCAGCAGGGCGCTGCCGAAGGCGTTGCGCACGCTTAAAGCTCGGCCAAAATAACGAACGCGCCGCGGGGGTCCCCGCGGCATTGGCCAGAACTTTTTATGGGCCCGGGAAAGAAAATGAATGAGTTTGCTGAATCTGACAAGAAAATCCGCATTGCGCTTATTGATGACCACACGCTTTTCAGAAGCGGGCTCAAGGCGCTTTTGACGCGTCAGAGCGACTTTGAGATCGTGGGCGAAGCCGCCGACGGTTTGGAAGGGGTGAAGCTTGTGGAGCAGACGAAGCCCGATCTCGTTCTCCTGGACTTGGATATGCCGGTGATGAACGGGCATGAAGCGCTCGAACAGATTCTCGGAGCTGATCCCAACCAGGCCGTTTTGATGCTCACCGTGAGCGAAGACGGGGACGATCTCGCCGAATGCATGCGTCTCGGGGCCCGCGGGTATCTTTTAAAGAAGATTGATGCGGACTTTCTCCTGCAGAGCGTGCGTCACGCGGTCGCGGGCGACTCCGTCATTTCCCCTGAGATGACGAGTAAGCTCGTGATGAAGTTGCGCCGCGACAGCTATGCAGCGGCAAACGCCCCGGACGTGGATGCCTTGACGCCCCGCGAACGTGAAATTCTCGCGTGGCTGGCGCGCGGCGTCTCCAACAAGGAAATTGCCCGGGCGCTTGATCTCGCCGAATCCACCGTCAAGGTGCATGTGCAGAGCGTGCTCAGAAAGCTCAACATCAAGAGTCGCGTGCAGGCGGCCGTCTTTGCCGTCGAACACCACTTGGATAAGCTCTGACCGGACGGGGCGGGCGCTGAACCTTCCGGTCGTCTTCAACGGGCGTCGGAAGGTTTTTTCTTGAGGAAATCACTATGTCGCGTGGAGTTTTTAAATGGGCTTTGGCGGCCGTTGCTGCGGCGGTGATGTTGGCCGGCTGCGCGCATCCCCAGCTGGTGGAATTGGGGGATTTGGAAACGGCGGTCGTCGAACGGTTGGGCGAACCGATGGCGAAAACCCGGATGGAGGACGGAACCGTACGCTGGACGTACTCTCTGCAGCCTTACGGGCAGGAAGTTTGGTGGCTTTTCGTGGACGAAACGGGGCACGTCGTGTCGCGCGAACAGGGCCTGCAGGAAAAGTATTTCAATCTCATCCGCCCAGGCGTTTCCACCGAAGATGATGTGTGGAAACTGTGGGGGCGTTGTGCACAGAAGTACACCTTCCACCTCGTCAATCAGCACGCCTGGATGTATCGTTACAAGGATTTTGGCGGGTTCGATATGGCGGTGTGGCCGCAGTTTGATGAAAACGGCGTCGTGCAGAGCGTGGAAACCACGATGGATCCCTGGAAAGAAAAAGACGGAGAGTGGCTCTTTGCGTTCTGAGCCTTTTTCGAATAAATTCTGAAAAACGCCGCGGATTATCTGAATTCAGCGGCGTTTTTTTGACGGCGCTGCTTTTTCCCGTTAGTCTCGGGGGGCTTCTTTTCTTTTTTGCGGGGCCGCCCGATGTCCGAAGTTACAATTCGAGAGCGATTTGAAGCCGCCAAACGGGGGGCGAAGGGACGTTGGCGCGACATTTTTGTGTCGGCAGGGATTGAAGAGTCGCTCCTCGTAAAGCCCAATCGCCCCTGCCCCTTGTGCGGCGGCCGCGACCGTTTTTCCTTCACCGACAAATACGAAGCCGGCAACTACCTCTGCCGGCACTGCGGGCACGGTGATGGGTTTGAACTGCTTTCGCGTTTCCTTGGAATTTCCGTCTTTGATGCGTTGGAAACCGTGGAACGGTTCTGCGGCCTGCCGGTGCCGGAGCACGGGACGGGGAGAGCACGGCAGGAATGGCCGAAGAAAGACGATGCGCCGCACAAAACGCCTTATCACCTTGCTATTTGGCAGGAAGCGCATCCGGTGGTCGAAAACGATGCCGTATGGAAGTACCTCAAAAACCGTGGTCTGAATCCCCTGCGGGTGTCGGGCGATATCCGCACGCATGAAGCCCTTCTTTACGGCGATGAGACGACGGAAAAGACGCGGTGGCCTGCGATGCTCTCGCGCATGACGGATAAGAACGGCATCGTCACGGCCGTGCACCGCACCTATCTCACGGAAGACGGGCAAAAGGCGCCGATGACGGCTGTAAAGAAAATCACGTCGGGGACGACGAACGGCGCCGTGGTGCAGTTGGGGCGCCCCGTGCGGGTGTTGGGCATTGCCGAGGGAGTGGAGACGGCGCTTGCTGCCGGTGAATGGTTTCATATGCCGGTGTGGGCGGCGATCGGCGCGGAAAATCTCGCGAACTTTGAAGCGGTACCTGAAAGCGTCATGCGTTTGGTGATTTTCGGTGACAATGATCGGAATTTTGTCGGACAAGAGGCGGCTTATCGCTTGGCAAAGCGTTGGGCCGGGCGGCTGCCCGCGGTGGAAGTGGCGTTGCCGCCCACGGCGGGCAGCGATTGGTTGGATGAGTATTTGCGGGATGAAGCACACATTTTTGCGTAAAGTGTGGCGTTTTATTCGGTTTTGGGGGAAATTTCGGGGGAAATTTGCGGATTTATCTTCCGCCTTTTCTCGGGTTTCGCTATTATGAAGCGGACAGTCGGAACGAAAGAGTTGGCCGACGGGATCACGAAGGAGAAAGAGGGATGTTCAAGAGCATCATGAATTTCATCCGGCGCCTCATGGCACCGAAGCCGGGGCGTTGCCCGAAGGCGCTCGACTACAACTGGTCCACGCAGGACGGGGATGGTGTGCGTAAGCATGAAGCGACGAACACGGGGAGTGACCCGGTCGCAGAGATGCAGGCCGCGGTGAAGCCTCCGAAGGACGAAGGTGAACCGCGTCTCGTGCCCGACGTGAAGCACGTACGTAAGGTGAAGCCCGCAGCGGACGCTGTGACGGACGTTGAACCCGTCACGAAAAAGAAACCCGCCAAGAAAACGACAGCCAAAAAGACGGTGAAGGCCGTTGCCGAAAACAAGGTCGACGGCGCAGAAAAGGCGGCCCCCGCTGCAAAGAAAGCGCCGGCGAAAAAAACGGCTGCCAAGAAGGTGACCGTTAAAAAGACGGTGGTAAAGACAGAAAAGAAAGTTGAAGCAGCAAAGGCAGAAGAGGCCGCACCGGGCGATGAGAAGACAAAGAAGCCGGGGGTTAAGAAAGCGACTGCAAAGAAAACGACGGAGAAGAAGACCGTTGCGAAAAAGCCCGTTGCTAAGAAAGTGGCGGCTGAAGTGTCCGAAACTAAAAAGGAAGACATGAAGGCGGTGCCGGTGTTGTCGGAGACTGTGCTCGCAAAACCGCAGGAAGAAAAGCCCGTTGAAGTGGCAATGACGCAGGCTAAGCCGGTAAAGGTTCGAAAAGCTTCCGCGAAGAAAACCGCGGCGAAGAAGGCGCTGGCGGAAAAGACTGAGGCACCTGTTGAAACGATTAAGGAAACTAAAGCCCAGGTGGTCGTCGATACACCGGCGGCGCCTGTGGCAACGACGGAAGCGGCTCAGGCCGAACCCAAACCGACGGAGAAGTAAGTTATGAAGGGAATTAAGGCAGACGCACCGACAGCAACGGCGACGACGGAAAGGAAACCGCGAAAGGAACGGGTGCGCCGTATCCAACATGTGACGACGGCGGTGGCGGCACAATCCCTTAAAGTGACGGTGGCGCTACTCGAAGAGGACTATCCGGAAGTGAGGACTATCAAACGGAAAACCGATCTGATGAATTTCCTCTGCCAGCATGAAGACGCCGTGAGGGTGTTGCAACAGCGGCTGGGTCTGCGCTGAGCTTTTCCCCAAAAAACGCCGGATTTCCCCAAAAAGGAAGTTCGGCGTTTTTGCCGAAAGCGGTTGACAAACGGGTGATTCCCCCTCAGATGGACGGCATCAACCAACAGCGAAAAAAATCTGTATGAATGAAACTTTGGCAGCAGGCCGCTTTTTGGTAGCGGCTCCGACGATGGAAGATCCGGTTTTTGGGCGGACGGTGGTTTTTCTCATCGGGTACGAAAAAGAAACCGGCTCGCTCGGCGTCATCATCAACCGGGAGTCCAACATTACGCTCGCGCGCGCCTGCAAGCAGTATCAGTTTTCCTGTACGGCAGACGGCAGTCGCCGCTTGGGTTGGGGCGGTCCGGTGGCGACGTCGCGCGGCTTCATCATTCATTCCCCTGCCGTAACCGGCGATCCCGTGATTTTTGAGAGTGACACCGTCGCGGTCGGCAGTTCCATCGAGATGTTGCGGGATATCGCGGTCGGCAAGGGGCCCGAGAAAAGCTGGATTACGTTGGGGTGCGCCGGTTGGACGCCGGGGCAGCTGGAAAAAGAGATACAGGAAGGTGCGTGGCTCTTAGCGCCTTGGTGCGCCCGAACCGTGTTTGAACTCCCGATCGGCGAACGCTACGAAGCGGCTCTTGCAACGGTGGGGTTGGAAATAGACGTTTTTGCCGACGTACCGGCGGCGTTTCGGATGACGGGAGTGGGGCACGCCTGAAGTACGGTAAAAAGATGAGGAAAGGCTGCGCTCAGTGTCGCTACAATGGCGCCTCCCGGAATTTTTAGGAAAATCATGGGCACGTTTCAGGACGTGGTGCTGGGGTTTGACTTCGGTGAAGTAAGAATCGGTGTTGCGGTCGGAAACGGCGTAACGGCGTCTTCCAATGCTTTGACGATTGTCGACGGCCGCACCAAAAAGAAGTGGGAGGCGATTGCGGAACTGATCCGCGAATGGCAGCCTGCGGTACTCGTGGTGGGAGAACCCCGACATTTGGACGGGCGACCGCACGAAGTGACGGCGATGGCAAGAAAGTTTGCCCGCAGTCTCGCGGGGCGCTTCAATCTCCCGGTTTACATGGCCGACGAACGCTACACCTCGGTGGAAGCCGAGCGGCGCGTGAGTCCCGGTTCGAATCTGGACGCGGAAGCCGCTGCCGTGATTTTGGAACAATGGTTTATGGAAGGGTGCCCCGAGCGGCGTCCCGAAAACGACGAGAAATAACGATATGCAGAAACTCACTGCCTGCGGGCGCTTCCTGTCGGTGTTTGCCTACACCCTCTGCTGCCTTTTTTTGATTGCCTTCGTGCTTCCCAACGCCGATCCCGAGAAAAAGGGCCGCATCATTCAGAAATGGGCGGCGAAACTCGTCGTCTGGCTCGGTATCCGTGTGAACGTCGTGGGGATGGAAAATATCGTGAACCCCGCCGTACACGCCTGCGGCGTGACGCCGGGCGAAAAGGGGCGTTTGGTGGTTTCCAACCACATTTCATTCCTGGACATCTTTACGCTCGATTCCGTGTTGCCTTCGGGGTTTGTGGCAAAGGCGGAAATTGCCAAGTGGCCTGTTTTCGGCACCATCGCTAAGGCCGTGGGCACGATCTTCATCGAACGCGGCAACAAGCGGGCGCTTTTGGGAATCGGGACCAACATGAAGGCGGCAATTGAAGCGGGAAGAACGCTTCTGATGTTCCCCGAAGGGACGACGTCGCATGGGACGGGTCTCTTGAAACTCCACGCCAATCTTTTTGATGCGGCGGCGAAAACCGGGGCGGACGTCATTCCGGTGGTGCTTCGCTATAAAAGCCGCGGCGAAATTACGACGGCCCCGGCGTACGTGGGGGATACC
This sequence comes from uncultured Sutterella sp., assembly GCA_900544255.1. GTDB lineage: Bacteria > Pseudomonadota > Gammaproteobacteria > Burkholderiales > Burkholderiaceae_F > Duodenibacillus. The sequence goes on along the minus strand of UQUM01000007.1, from coordinate 14,070 downwards.
GGGCTTTTTGAGTGTCTCTGGCGCGTCGTCAATACGCCGGAACTCACGGTGGACGTAGTGATCGGGAAACCCTTTACCGGGGAAGACCGCCATAGTCTCTGTAAGAAGGCGAGTGCCGTCATGAGTGCGGTGATCGGGGTGGAGGATCCGCTTGCGGAAAAATCGGTGGTAACGGATCCCGTGATGACGACGGCGGAGGCGGTGCATGCCTGAGATGCCAATCGCGGAACTCCCTGAGGGGATGTATTCGGAAACCTTCAAGGTTGAGTCGTCCGACATTGACGTGCTCGAGCACGTCAATAACCGCGTGTACCTGCGGTGGATTGAAGAAGTTGCGACGAATCATTCGGCAAAAAAAGGATACGACGCCAAGCGGTATCTTGAGATAGGTTGCGTCTGGGTGGCGCGGGAACATTGGATCGAGTACCTGCGTCCCTGCGTTTTAGGGGACACGGTGACGGTGTATACGTGGGTGGAAGCCTTGGACGAAAACCGCTGCCTGCGCCGCTATGCGATGACGAAGGCGGGTAAACTCGTCTGCAACGCCGCCACCGAATGGGATTTCATCAATTTTGCGACGAAGCGCCGCACGGCAGTGCCCGAAGCGCTGAAGACGGCATTTAAGCTGATCCCTGCGGGGGACGGACGTCTTAAGGCACTGGGGATCGGTCGGGCCCTGCGCTATCAGTCCGATCTCACGGCTTAATTACCGTTCGGGCATCATCCGTACGGATGAGATGGCAAATAAAGAAGGGGCTTCTCGCCCCTTTTTCGTTTCCGCCGTTCTCGGGGCGTGTCATAATCGAAACATCGTGGACTGAATTCTTGTTCAGTCTTTTTGTATTTTTTGGTTTTAATGAATGTCTTTAGCCGATCCTTTTCTTCGTATTGAGGATGTGACGTTCCGATACGCCTCGCGAGTCATCCTGAACGACGTCAGCCTCAGCTTCGGGCGCGGCCAGGTCGTGGCGATTATGGGCGGCTCCGGCATGGGGAAGACGACGCTTTTAAAGTTAATCGGGGGATTATTGTCGCCCGAGAAAGGTCGTATTGTCTTTGACGGCGAAGTGATGAGCCCCTCGGATCAGAAGGCGATCTACCGCATGCGCCGCCGTATGGGCATGCTCTTTCAGTTCGGAGCGCTCTTTACTGACCTCTCATGCTTTGATAACGTAGCGTTTCCGATGCGGGAGCAAACCGATCTCGATGAAGAAACCATTCGGGATCTGGTGCTGATGAAATTGGATGCCGTGGGGCTGAGAGGCGCCGCGGACTTGATGCCGTCGGCGATCTCGGGCGGTATGGCACGGCGCGTGGCGCTTGCGCGTGCGGTGGCGTTGGACCCTGCGCTCATCATGTATGACGAACCGTTTGCGGGGTTGGATCCTATTTCCATGGGGATCACGGCGCAGCTCGTGCGCAAGCTGACGGATGCTTTGAATGCTGCGAGCCTCATCGTGACGCATGATGTGGCGGAAACGTTTGCGATTGCGGACTATGTCTACATGATCAATGCCGGACGTATTTCCGCCGAGGGGACGCCTCAAGACCTGATGGCAAGCAAAGATCCCTATGTTTGCCAATTCATCAACGGGCATACGGACGGGCCGGTGAAGTTCCATTATCCGGCCGAATCCCGTGCCGACGCTTTCAATGTGAGGCCCGCCTAATGAATCTGATTTATTCGTGGATAGCGGCGCTCGGGGGCTACGTCTTAAAGCAGGTGCGTGGCATCGGCAAACTCGCAATTTTCGCGTGGCAGATGTTTCTGCGGCTCCCGGCGGGGTTGTCGCGCTTTTGGCTCGTGGTGCAGCAGGTGCACTTCATCGGGAATTATTCCCTCGTCATCATTTCGGTCTCAGGCCTTTTCGTAGGGTTCGTACTGGGGCTGCAGGGATACTACATTCTCGTGCGCTACGGGAGCGAGCAGGCCTTGGGCGTCTTGGTCGCGGTGTCCCTGTTGCGGGAACTGGGGCCCGTGGTAACGGCGCTTCTTTTTGCGGGGCGCGCCGGAACGTCGCTTACGGCGGAAATCGGACTCATGCGGGCCGGGGAACAGCTCACCGCGATGGAAATGATGGGGGTCGATCCCCTGCGGCGCATTATCGTGCCGCGTTTCTGGGGCGTGGTGATTTCCATGCCCGTGCTCGCCATTATTTTCTCCGCGATCGGGATCCTGGGATCATGGTTCGTGGGGGTGGAATTGATCGGCTGCGACAACGGAGCCTTCTGGTCTCAGATGCAGAGCGGCGTGGACATCTACACTGATGTGGTGAACAGCGTCATCAAGAGTTTTGTGTTCGGAATCCTGGTGGGACTCGTCGCACTTTTCCAAGGGTATTGTTCGCGACCCACGCCCGAAGGGGTGTCGCGGGCGACGACCCGTACCGTCGTCATCAGTTCGTTGCTTGTGTTGGGGGTGGACTTTATGATGACGGCTCTGATGTTTTCCGGAATCTGACCTTTAAGTAAGAAGACAAATCATGGAACGCAAACGTACTGAATTTTTAGTGGGCCTCTTTGTTTTGGCCGGTTTTCTGGCTCTCCTTTTCGTGTCCTTGAAGGCCGCGAATCTGGGAAACTTCTCTTTTAGTGCCGACACCTACGAGGTAACGGCGAAATTTGACAACATAGGGGGCCTTAAAGCTCGGGCGCCGGTAAAAAGTGCCGGAGTCGTCGTGGGACGGGTGAAATCCATTACGTTTGACGGAGCGGACTTTCAGGCGAAGGTGACGATGGACATCGAAAGCGCTTACAAGTTCCCGACGGATACGTCGGCGAACATCCTCACGTCGGGCTTGTTGGGCGAACAGTACGTGGGGCTTTCCGCAGGCGGCGAAGAAGATGATCTCGTGAACGGCAGCAAGATCGAACGCACGCAGTCGGCGATCGTGCTCGAAAGCCTCATCAGTCAGTTTATGTTCCAGATGGCCGAAAAAAGCGGTGACGACAAAAAATAACGAAGTATGAAAAAGACTCTTTTAGCCGCTGCGGCGGCCCTCGTCCTTACGGGGTGTGCTTCGGTGCCGGACAACGCCGGCACCAATCCGAACGACCCTTGGGAAAAGGTAAACCGTCAGACCTTTATGTTTAATTCCGTAGCGGATGAATTCCTGTTCCGCCCGGTCGCCAAAGCCTATATTTGGGCGGTGCCCGAAGTCGTGCGCGATCGGGTGAGCGGCGTATTTACAAATCTCGGAGAACCCGCGAACGCCTTAAACAACGTTCTGCAGGGTAAGGGGGAAGATGCGGCGGCGTCGGTTTTCCGACTCCTCATCAACACCACCTTCGGTTTGGGCGGGATGTTTGACGTTGCAGGCACCGTGGGCGGTCAGGCCGAACGCAATGAAGATTTCGGGCAGACGCTGCAGGTGTGGGGGGTGCCCACGGGACCTTACTTCGTGATTCCGTTCCTGGGGCCTTCGACCGTGACGGACGCCGCCGGGCGCGGCGTGGGGTACTTCACGGCGCCGATGACTTATGTGGAAAACGATACGGTGTCCTGGAGTGCCTGGGGCGCGGCGGCCTTGGATATGCGCGCCAAAGTGATGCCCGCGACGGATCTTTTGCGTGATGCCGTGGATCCCTACGTCATGGCGCGAGAAGGGTATCTTTCCACCCGGCGCAACGCGGTCTACGACGGGGATCCCCCCATGATTCTGACGCCGGATGAATTTGAAGACGAAGACGATGAAGCGGCGGCCCCTGCGGCCGCGAAGGAAGCCAAATGATTTCTCGACGCCTTTTGTTGACGGCTGCTGGTGCTGCAACCTTAGTGGGAACGCCGGTATGGGCGACTGAAACCGATCCGGACGCCTGGATTTTGGAAATGAGCAACAAGATCCTCAACGACATTCGCGGCAACGCGAAGTTGGCGGCGGCCGATCCCGCGGAAGTGAAAAAGTTTGTGGACAACGTCGTCATGCCTGCCGTGGACTTTTTACGAATGACCCGCATGGCTGTGGGGCCGAAGTGGCGTCAGGCGACGGCGGAGCAACGTACGGAACTGCAGCGGCTTTTCCGCGCCCAGTTGACGAACGTTTATTCCGGTGCTTTGGCCACCGTAAAGGATCAGACGGTGAAGCTTGCTCCGAACCGCGTCAAACCTACGGAAACGGATGCGGTGGTGCGAACTCTTCTTGTGTCGCCCGGCAAACCCGATATGCACATCAATTATCGCTTGAAGAAGGTAAACGGCGAATGGCGCATCATCGACGTGGACGTGGAAGGCATCTGGCTCGTTGATAACTACCGCAATCAGTTTGCGTCCGTCGTTAATACCGACGGGATTGAAGGCCTCATCAAGAGTCTTCGGGAAAAGGTCGGTGAGGCGAAGTAATGCGCATCACGGAAAAGAAATTTACTCGGACGCGGGCGATGGCGGTGAAGGCGGAAATTCTGACCGCCGCGGCCCGCGGCGACACGGAACTTGATTTTGCGGATGTTGAGTCGGCGGATAGTTCCGCCGTCGCCGTCGTCATGGCCTGGGTGCGGCGCCTGCAGGCGAAAAACCTTACGCCCGTTTTGCGGCATGTGCCACCGAAGATGACGGCGTTGATGGGGCTTTACGGCGTCGCCGAGCTTTTGGACGGTTTCATCGACAAAACGGCGGCGTAGTTTTTCGTGAAGAAAGGACGGGTGATCGGAAGCGGTTGCCCGTTTTTTGTGTTTGAAGGTGTCATTCCTCTAATAAGTCAGGGGCTCCCTCGCGCGATTGTTGTGTAATATCGAGTGCGCGCCGTCGAGGTGCGCATGGGGGATGTGCCGCGAAAGTCGCTTGTCCTCAAATTAAAGGCGTGGCTTGTTTGCGTATACAGCTATGGACTGTACAGTCAAGTTCTTGGCTGTTTTCCCAAAAGTCCAAGGTGAACTAAAAATATTTGACAAAACCGAAAAAACGTTACACAATTCGCGTCTCAGTTTTGCTGAGACATAGATGGCGCATTAGCTCAGTCGGTTAGAGCAGAGGAATCATAATCCTTGTGTCCGCGGTTCGAATCCGTGATGCGCCACCAAAGGATACTATTCGCACGCCTTCACACGTGGGCGGGTGGATTCAAAAGTGGCCGAATCTCCTAATAAAAACAGGTGGTTCGGCCTTTTTGTTATGTGTATTCGTCATCATTCAGCATCATTCAACGTCACTACAGTGCAGCGTTTTAAGTAGTCCGTAAAGTAGTCCGAACGAAGGGGGCGACAAATTTAAGTAGTCCGAGTTCGGGAAAAGTTTGGCAAAGCGGGTAGTAGCGACCTTTGGCAGGGGGTCGCGGCTATCCGCTTTTTTGTTTTTGGAGGTTTTAAAAATGGCTCGGGTCGTACAGGTAACGGCGTTAGAACTGGCGCAGAAGGTGAAGACCGTAGGCAGGTACTCGGTCGGCGGGGTTCAGGGCGGCGGGTTGACGGTTCGCGTCCGAGAAAAGGCACGCGGTGAACTGTCGCGCACGTGGGAAGTGGATACGCGTAAGGGAGGCAGCCGCAAAGCATGGGCGCTCGGTGCCTATGCGGGGCGTATCGGTGAGGCGGGCTTGATGCTGAAGGACGCACGCGTGAAGGCTCAGGCCATTTTGACGGCGTGGAATGACGAAGGGCGCGATATTGTGCAAGAAGAGAAGGACGCCCAGACGGCAGAGAAAGAGAAGGCTGCGAAGGTGCCTGAGACGATGACGGCGGTTTTCCCGCAGTGGATAGCGTTTAGGAAAGGACAGGGGGCGCGGAAATACGTTCGGGACTTTGATGCAATGCAGGCGCGGTTTGATGAGTATGTGAAGCCGCTCATCGGGGAGAAGAAACCGAGTGAAGTCACGGCGGCGGATGTGGCTGCGGTGTTGACGCCCCTCACGGTGTCGGCGCCGTCGGTACTGGAGAAGGTGCAGGGGTTCTTACGGCAGTTTTTCCGTTGGTGCATGATGGAGGAAAACGGTTACAGGGGAACGCTGCAAGGGAATCCCGCGACGAGTGAAGACCTTAAAGACCGATTGCCGCCACGTACGACGTGGGCGGAAAAAGGACATTACGCAATGTGCCCCCTCAAAGACTTACCGCGCTTTGTGAAGTACCTTACTGAAGACGGACGGCTTAATACTGTTGGTGCGATGGCGTGCCTTTTCACGCTTCTCACGGCGTCCCGCTTCACCAACATCGGACAGAGTGCCGCCGAACGTAACCAGAACTACGCCGTTTGGGAAGACATAGACCTGACAGAAAAGGCGTGGCAGATACCCGCCAAAAAAATGAAGGTTCCCAAGAACGGCGCCCATGCCGTGCCGTTGAGCACTCAGGCCGTGGCGATTCTCGAACGTGTGCAGAAGTTGGGGCTGACTGGAGACAAGGCCGTTTTCCTTAACAGCCGTGGTTCGGTAGTTTCCGAAGGGGCTTTTGCTGCGCTCATCCGCAAAGTATCAGCGCTCGATATTGCGGCGGGCGGAACGGGCTTTCTTGACCCAGAGAACGGAAACAAGGTAATGACGATGCACGGAACGGCGCGTGCGGGTTTCCGCACGTGGGGTAGCGACGAATTGAAAAACTCGGAACTGATGGAGACAGCGCTTCACCATAAGCGGGAAGAGTTGGGACGTTCTTACCTTCGCTCGGATATGTTCAAAGCGCGGGCGCAGATTATGCAGGAATGGGGTGATTTTCTTTTCAGCAAATGCGCTCCCGATTGGGCTGCGGTGAAGCCCTGAGGCGGGCGCCGAACGGAAGAAGGCTACTGTCGGAAACGGCGGCGGCCTTTTTTTGTTACGACGATTTCTCGAAGACGCCAAAAAGACGTACGCAGACTGTCGCGGGCCGGAAGCACCCCCTTTCATGATAGAGGGTGAAGCGTTAAATTACCTTCATCACGATTTTGTTGGGCACTGTCCCCCGAGATTTGCCCCCTTGTCCCTGCGCTGTCCCTCTTGATGACGGAAAATATAGTTTTATGCTAATTAATAATATTAAACAATAAAACATTATCAAATTGATTGCTTTACCCCTTTGTCCCACTTGTCCCCGCATTTTTTGGCATAGAGAGTATGGGAGTGGCTGCGGGTGAGAGGAAAGCATCCCAAAAACGGCGAACGTCACTCAGTGAAGACGAATGAGAAAAACGACAAGGCGAAGGGGAGCCGATTTGTTACGGGCTGAGGGGGACGCGTTTTGTGACTCCCCAAAACGGGGGAGTCGTGGTTTACGGTACCCCGAAACGCATTTGAAATGCGGAAGGGTGGAATTTATTTTTCTACCCTTGAGGCGGGCGCCGAGGTGAGAGGTTCGCCCAGAGGGTGGCAGCCTACTTATACTCGGATTGCGTTCGATAGGTTTTAGCAATGGATGACGCCTGTTTGATAGAATGCGCCGTGAGCTGATTCGAAAGGTCAGGACGGAAAAGAGAGAACGCGGTGAGGGTGAATGGTCTTCGCCGCGTTTTTCATTGGCGGCGCCCAAAAGAAAACCCCGACACCTTACCGATGGTCGGGGCTTCGGCGCTCGGGCGCTCAATGGCGCTCAGGCACTCTGAAAGGGATTGTAGCGGGTTACTTGCGACTTTCGATCTTTTTAATGATGACGGCGCCCAGAAACAACGCAAAACCGACGCACCCCGTCAGAAAGTAGAGATTCATGGCGGCGGGTTAGTGACGGCTTTCGATTTTCTTAATGATGATGGCGCCAATGACAAGGGCGACGGCAAAGCACCCCGTCAGAAAATATAAGTCCATGGTTAATCCTCCGATAAAAGGTAATCAAGCGTAAGGGCGGCGGCGAAGGTAACAACCCCCAGAATCAGACCTGATGCGGTACCGTCATAAACACCCACGGCGAAAGAGGCAACGGACATATTCACGCACCAGGCGCGGGCGGTCGCTGAGTACCGCTTTAAGAATTTAAACCGGTCGTTCATGGGGAACCCTCCTCGACACCCATTGTACGGGTTTTGGTGCGCAGTGACGCGGAGAGAGTGCAAGCGAACGCAAGCAAAACGGGGATGAAGGAAAAGTCACTGTAACGCGCTTTAAGTAGTCTGTTAAGTAGTCCGAAAATGTATAATCGCCTGCTAAGGCCTGCTATTGCAGAAAACCTTGGGGGCGTGATGAGCCACCACAGAATTCTTAAAATAAGGCATCTGCTTAATCTGCGGGTGCCTTATTTTTTTTTCTGTTGCCGGTAAACGACCTCAAATAGCAATTCTTTTTGGTTCTAACCATTAGGAAATGGTGCTGACGCCGATAAATGGTGAGATCGATGTCCAACGAATCAATATAAGCCTGTGGCGGTGACTGCGATGAAACGAGTTCTGTTGATAGGGGTGAGTGCTTTAATGCTTTCCGGTTGTGGTGACTCCGCCCGTACCCCGTTGAAAATGTCGGAACCGATACCGGTCACCACCGTCGCCTGCAGTCAGGCGAATACTGTGTTTTCTACAGCCGGCAGCGTCGTTGCCGATACCCGTATGACGGTTGCGAGTCGCTTCTCAGCTTATGTGCGTGCGGTACGCTTCAAGGAAGGGGACGCCGTCAAAAAGGGCGACGTTTTGGTGGAACTCGACAGCCGCGACATTGAAGCGGCGAAGTCCGCCGCCCTCGGCAAAGTCACCGCCGCCCGCGCGGCCGCCGAAGACGCTGCAGAAGATTTTGAGAAGTATTCGGCGCTCTACAAAGACGGTCTCATCAGCAATAATCAATGGCGCAAGGTAACGCTCAAAAACGAAGGTGCCAAGAGTGATCTGAAGCAGGCCGAAGCGGCGTTGACGTTGGCGCGGACGCAGTCGGACTACCTTACGATCCGAGCGGAAAAAGACGCTCATGTGGCCGCCGTCATAAAGCATGAAGGCGATCTGACGCTTCCCGGTTTGCCGATTCTGATGCTGGACACGGATGCGGATCCTCGGTTTGAATTTCATGTTCCCGAAGGAGTGCGTGACCAACTGCAGGCCGGAATGCCGGTCACGGTGACGGTGGACGGACTGGTGCCGCTGTCGGCCCGCATCGAACGTCTTAATACATCATCGGACCGCTTGTCCCGCAGTTATCTGGCACGGGCTGTGTTTGACGGGAATCCTTCCGTGCGTCCCGGTCAGTTCGGACGAGTAACGGCAGTACTTCAGAAAGGTACGAGGCCTGCGGTGCCGCGTACGGCGCTTACGAAGCGCGGGGGACTCACCGGCGTTTTTGTTGCAGAAAACGGACGGGCGCTTTTTCACTGGGTGAAGTTGGGAGGTGGAACGGGCGACACCGTTGAAATTCTCGCCGGTCTGACGGGAGATGAAAGACTCATTAATCAACCGGCGCCGTTGCTTTACGACGGGGCGCCGATTCAGCATGGGGCGGCTAAATGAGTCCCTCAAAAACACTGACCGGCCGCATGGCGGCGGCGTTTATTGATTCGAAACTCACGATTCTTGTGATGCTCGCGGCACTCGCGTTCGGACTGTGGTCCGTAATGACGACGCCGCGCGAAGAAAACCCGCAGATCACAATGCCCGCGGCCGGCGTCCGCGTCTTTTTGCCCGGAGCAGATCCCGACGAAGTCGAAGCGAAAGTCGCACGTCCCTTGGAGGCACTCATTAACCAAATTGAGGGCGTGGATCACGTTTGGTCCGTGTCGGAAGACTCTCAAGTGACGGTAACGGTGCAGTTTAAGGTGGGGGAAGACAAGGAAGCGTCGCTCGTCAAGCTTGCAGACCGCATAATGAGCGGACGCAATCAATTGCCGCAGGAGGTCGTCGGTCCCTTTATTGCGAGCGCGGATGTGGACGATGTGCCGGTTTTGGCACTGACGTTTTTTTCCAAGACGTATGATGACGAAGCCCTGCATCGGGTGGCGGAAAGTGTCGCCGACCGCTTGATGGGGTTAAAGGACATTTCTACTTTGTCCGTCATCGGTGGCCGGGCGCGGGAATTGACGGTGGACGTGGATCCGGCGCGCCTGGAAAGTTTTCATCTATCGATGGATGCGGTGAAAGCGGCCATTGCCGCAGCGAACCTTGCGGGCCCTTTGGGAACGGTAACGGACGCCGATACTGTGACGCGGGTGCGTTTGGCGGACTTTATTGCAGGTGCAGAGGACTTAAAGCATCTCGTCGTGGGCGTGAGCCCCACGGGCGGCGCCGTGCATTTGTCGGATGTGGCGACGATCTCGGACGGAGGAACGGTGACGCGGACGACGGCGTCCCGCTTTGCCTATGGTCAGGCCGATACGCACTACGACGCAGCGGACAAGGCGGAATACCAGGCCGTGACGCTAGCGGTTGCCAAGCGCAAGGGTTCCAACGCCGTGGTGCTCTGTAATACGGCTTTGGAACGGCTTGAACGTATGAAGGGCAGCGTCATTCCCGAAGGGATCGGCCTTGAGGTGACGCGAAACGACGGTGTAAAAGCCGACAGTGCCGTTAATACGTTGATCGAGCATTTGGGAATTGCGCTTGTTGCGGTGGTGTCCGTGACGTTCTTTTTCCTCGGGTGGCGGCCTGCCGTGATTGTGGCGGTGACGGTGCCCCTGATTTTGTCTATAACGTTGGGCGTCGTGGGGATTGCCGGCTTTACCATCAACCGACTGACGCTTTATGCCCTCATCATCGCGTTGGGGTTGCTCGTGGACGATTCCATCGTCGTCATTGAAAACATTGTGCGTCATTACGGGTTGTCGCCCATCAGAACCCGAGACGACCGTCTGATGCGCAGCATTGAAGCCCCTGGGGAAATCGGGAGTGCGACGTTGCTTGCCACCGTCGCGGTGATGCTGGTGTTTGCCTCGTTGATTCCGGCGTTGACCGGGATGGCCAAGCAGTATTTCTACCCGGTCGGATTTTCCGTTCCGGTGGCGTTGGCGGCGTCCTTCCTGATTGCCTATACCGTCGCGCCGTGGGCGGCCCTGCGTTGGTGCTCAGTGCCGAAGCCGGCGGCGGAGAAGGAAGCGAGACCCGGCGGACGCCTGGGGGCGTGGTACGCCCGCTGGGCTCGGCCGCTCATCGGACATCCTCGGCGGGAAATGATGTTCGTGGGACTCATTTTGCTCTGTCTTACGCTCGCCTTTTTGATGCCCGCTTGGCAGCTCATCCGTCCTGCGGGTCCGGGGGGCGCGGCGCCTGCCTTGGGGATTGAAATGAGTTTTCTTCCGAAGGACAACAAGAACACTTTCAACGTCACGCTGGAACTACCGCGGGGGACGCCGTCGGAAGTAACGGATCGGGCGGTGCGCGACGTGGCGCTCCTGGTTGCGGAGATTCCGGAAGTCACGAATTATCAGACTTGGACGGGCTTGGGTGGCGTACCGGACTTTAATTCCTTAATCCGCGGCAATGCGATGGCGGGGAGCTATATCGGGGCCGTACGCGTGAACCTGACGGACAAAACTGAACGGCGTCGTTCGTCGATCGTTATGGCGCAGGAACTTCGCACGGCGTTAAAGGACATGGCCGTGCGCCACCCCGGCATTACGGTGCAGGTGGTGGAAGACCCGCCGGGGCCGCCGCAGAAAGGTACGGTGTATGCGGAAATCTACGCGGAAGACGGAGAGCTTTTGAAGACTCTGTCGGATGCAACGGCTGAGGCTTTCCGAACGACGTATGACATGGCAGAAGTGACGCAGAGTCAGGATACCGAAGCGGGTGAACTGCGTCTGCGAATTGACCGTGACAAGGCGGCGCTTTCCGGCGTTGTGCCCGTCGTTGCTGCACGGGCGCTCGCCCACTGGGTGCAGGGAGAAAAGGCGGGGTATGCCCATACGCCCGGCGAACGGCGCGATGAGGTGATCCGGTTGCGTGTGAAAGACGGTGAAACGCTTGACCCGGCGTTTTTGCGGAATGTGACGGTACCGGGCGCCTTAGGCAGACGCGTACCGCTTTCCGAACTCGTGACGGCGACGCCCGCGCCTCTGCCGCGGAAAATCGAAAAGAAAGACGGCGTGCGGATGACGGCGGTCGGGGGGGAATTGGGTTCGACCGCTTCGACCTATGCCGTTTTGGATTTGGATCGGCGCTTGGACGGGGAAGTGCTGCCGGGCGGCGGGACGCTTATCACCGGGAATCTTGGTTGGGAGGATGCGCGGCCTGATCTGACGCTTTCGCGTGCTGTTCTCCTTTGGCAAGGTGAAATGCGTATGATGCTCGACAGCTACCGGGATCTGGCCATTTCGCTGTGCCTTTCGGTGGGCTCCATCTTCCTTATTCTCGTCGCCTACTACCAGAGTTTTGGGTTGGCGGCGATTGCGCTTGCGGCCGTTCCCCTTTGCTTTATCGGCATGTTTCCGGGACATTGGCTTTTCGGGGTACAGTTTTCGGCGTCGTCTTTGGTGGGGGTGACGGCTTTGTCCGGGGTTGTGGTGCGAAGTTCTCTGCTCATTATCGATTTCGTGATTGATTACCTCAAGGCAGGTCTTCCGCTGACGGACGCCGTCATTGACGCGGGCGCCGTGCGTCTGCGGCCGATTCTTCTTACGACGCTTGCCATCGTCTTGGGGAGCCTTATTCTGATGCCGGATCCAGTGTTCGGCGGTCTCGCGATCACGTTCGTGTTCGGTGCGGCTACTTCCACGGTCTTTACGATTTTCCTGATCCCGATCCTTCTGAATGTCTACTTTCGGAAGTTTCCGTACCGAGCGAAGGCATGAGGTTACGCGCCGCGCGGCGGTTCCGGCAAAAACGTTTGTCCGGAACGGCGCTTGGCGCAGTCGATGAGAAATTTCGTGAGTTCCAGGGCGGCGGGTCTTAAGCGCGAGCGGTCTTTTAATACGCAGATTCGGTTGTCGAGTCGGCGCCACACGTCGGACAATTCCACAAACTGAAAATTCGGTTCCTGCGCGGCGTAGGAACTTCGTAAAACCAGCATGCCGCCGCCGATGCGCTTCATGGTTTCAAAGCCCGCGCGGATCGAAGGAAAACGCGCCCGAATATTGAGGTGCAGCCCCAATTCCTTCGCACGGTTTTCAAACCACTCCTGGCTTACGAGTTCGGTATTTAAGGCGACGAGCGGGAAGTGTTCCAACTCTTTTAAGGACACGGTTTTTCCGAAGTGTGCGAGCTGCGGGTGATTTTTCTCGACGAGCAGACCGTAGGTGTCTTTGAAATACTCGAAAAACTCCACTTCATCTTCGCGCGGGATGAGTTCGCCCGGAATGTAGTTGGCAACCCCCACGTCCGCTGTGCCGTTGATGACGCCTTCGATCACTCCGGGGGAGGTTCTCAGGGAAAAATCAACGCGGATGTCGGGATGTTCGACTAAGAATTCGCCGATGTCGGCGTGCAGCGCCCCGTTGAGGCCCCCGTAATTGGCAAAAAGCCGCAGAGTGTCTTCGCGGTTGTTGAAGGCCTGCATGCTTTTTTCAAGGTTGGCGGTCTGCAGCATCAGAAGACGTGCCTCTTCGGAAAAACGTTCGCCCGCCGGGGTGAGGGCAAGTCCCCTCGGGAGACGATCAAAGAGTTTTACGTGAAAAGTGCCTTCAAGTTTTTTGATCCGTAAGCTCGCGGCCGACACGGTCATGAAAACGGCATCCGCCGCCGGTTTCAGCTGTTTTTTCTGAGCGGCCGCCAAAAAGAGCCGCAGGTCGGTCAGGTCGTAATTAATCATAAGAGTTGAGTAAAACTTAACAATAGCTTTAAAACAATTCGATTGTACACCGGATGATTTTTCGTCAAAATTCCGGTCATCCAAACGCAATGCGGTGCACAAGAAAGAGTGGTGCAACGCTTGAAATTGGTTAGACCGTTGACAGAAATTTAAACCGTAAGGAACCCCGTCATGTTTGAAACGAAGACTGACCCCTCCACCCTCCAGGCCGTTTTTATGAACGATACGAAGGTCATTCGCAAGGCCGTCGCTAAGAAGTGCACGGCGACGCTGAAGACGGTTTTGAACGACGCTGCCCGCGAAGAAAAGCTGTTTCAGCAGCGCCCCGATGACTTCGCGATGCGTGATCGTCAGTAAGTCGTTTTCTTCTCTGCATTTTCTGAAAGTCGCCCACGGGCGGTTTTCTTTCCCATTCGCCCCGACGGAAACCGGTAACGGCCGCCGGGGATTTTTTTGTGCGCTCGGCATGAGCGCGTTCTAATGGGTGCAAGTCCCGAGTGCAGGAGGTAGCGCCAAGCACATAGCC